>NZ_CP014692.1:0-316388 GCF_002005445.1 Acetobacter aceti | reverse complement strand
CCAGCATAACGTCGATAAACGGCGTGACGTTGATTTCACTCGCTTCATGCGGGGTTTCATCAGCATGGCGGATACGGATCATGCTCCCTTACTCCGCAACAGCATTGCGGGCGCTCAGCCGTACCACCTGCCCCGTGGCCAGAAGCGACCGCATGCGCGAAAGATCACGCGACACCAGACGCAGGACGAGAGCCGCCACGTCGGCCACCTGAGCGCGGCATGTCACTGTCCGCCGGGAGAGCGCATTGTAAATCACCACGGCGGGAATGGCCGTAACCAGTCCGATCGCCGTCGCCAACAGAGCTTCGGCAATGCCCGGCGCAACCACGGCAAGACTGGTCGCCTTTGTCGCCGCAATACCGGTGAACGACGTCATGATCCCCCATACGGTGCCGAACAGACCGACAAAGGGCGAGATCGCGCCAATGGTGGCGAGAAGGCCGGTCCCTTTCATTAACCGCCGGGCCTCTTCGGCTTCCAGACGCTCGAGTGCAAGAACGACACGTTCCTTGATGCCGTCAGCATCGTCTTCGATATCGGAAGATGCCTGCTCCTCTTCCCGGGCTGCGCCGATCATGGCAAGAGCCACTCCCGAACAGGCAGCCTCATCACACTGGTCCAGTGTATCAGCCTGTCGCAGGCCGCGTTTTGCAACTGCAAGACGGCGCTGGACATACGTGAATTCGATTGTCTTGGCCAAAGCAACTGTCCAGGTCAGCATACAACCCAGCGCCAGAACCATCATGACGCTCTGCACGACGGGTCCGGCATTGAGAAACATATCCCATGGAGAGAAGGAGAGAGCAGTCATGAAAGACCTCCTGTGAGTAAATGACAGAATATTTTCAAAATATGATATCCGCTGAGGCCATGTGACCTGCCTCTGCACTTTCACTCCCCGAAACAGGCTGCGTCTGACAGGAAGAGGCGCGAATAAGTTTTTCCGATTCCAACAGGACAGGACAAAGATCCGGGTGAAGAGGAATACTTTCCAAAACCGCCTTCACTGCGAGAAAGACGTCACAGAAACCAAGGGACAGCGCTTTTCTGAAAGAAAAAGCGGCTTCCTTTATCTCGTTTTTTACAAGATGAAGACGGCCAGTATTGACGAACCCCCAGCAGTCACCCGCCATCGCAGCGGCATGAAAAAAAGTTTCTGCATCCTCAGGATTCAGTTGTCCCGACAATCCATCCTCATGCAAAAGCCCAAGCATGTTCAGCGACTTGGCAACACCTTTCCGCGCAGCTTCCGCATAAAGCCAATAAGCCATAACAGGGTTTTTCTCACCTCCCTCTCCTGAAAGACAGAGATCGGCAAGATTGAACATCCCCCAGCCATTTCCCTTTTCAGCGGCAATCTGAAAATACATGCCTGCTACAGCAGGGTTACGCCTGACACCCCAACCACGCTCATACGCTCTTCCCAGCATATTCAGCGCATCAGCCGAACCACTGCGAGCAGCCGCTTCGAAGAGGCCGAATGCCCTTTCTTCATCACCATGATTCAGGCAGATCTGCCCCAGCGCCAGAAGCGCTGAGATGGATCTTTCTCTGTCCATGCGGGATTTTTCTTCAGAATGTGAGACCGACATTGCCGATAAAAGTCCTGCCAGCCGCCGGCACCGCTCTTCCCGAAAAAGCTGAGCCATAATTCAGGCGGTTTGTGATGTTGTTGGCGTTGAAAGACACCCGGTAATGTTTCATCTCCCAGGAAACCATTCCATTCAGATTAAACATGTAGGGCACACGATAATTCTGGGTTGTAGTCGGCCCTGCCCAGTAAGCAGAGGCGTACTGGGCGCCGCCAGCAACTTTAAGATGCCCCCAGCCCTGATTCAGCAATGCATCGGACAGGTCATAGGATGTCCACACCGCAAAATTGTTGTGAGACACCATCGGTGCGTCCTTGCCATGATCCGCAACGCTGTGTGTCACCTTTCCATCCATGTAGGAATAAGAACCGTAGACATACCAGTTTTTGGTAACTTTTCCGGTCAATGTCAGTTCGACACCCTGGATACGGCGACCGCTTCCCATGTCAGCCATGCCAGTCACTATGTCACCGTTCATATCGGTATAATAACTGTTTGTTTCATTGATCCGGAAGAAGGACAGGGTTGTGCCCAGTCGCTTGTTGAAGAAGTCGGCTTTTGTGCCAAACTCGAAGAGATCGCTTTTTTGTGGTTTGAAATCCTTACTGTCACTCGCAACATCGTTCGAGTTCACATTATTGGTGACAGTGCCAGCAACATCAGTACCGATCGGCTTGTAAGATCGGGAAAACGTAAAGTAGAACGAGAGTGTTTCAAGTGGCGTTACAATGATACTACCGGAAGGGCTCCAGCGGTCAGCTCTCTGACTTTGGGTCCCTGTATCCATCGAGGCCGAATTGAATGTCGTGACGAACGAATCCCACCGTCCCGTGCCGAACAGGGTGACGTATTTGCCTACCCTGATCCGGTCTGAGAAGAAAAGTCCAAGATCACGCGAGGTCGAAACCCTCTGTCCGGATGCAGGAAAGGAGAGACTTGTATTGGGATAATTATACTGCGGATTAAACAGACTTTGATTGTTCAGGCGATTTGCCCATGAACCATAATGACGGTTGTCATACGCATATTCTATATCAACACCCGCCTTGATTTCCTGAGAAACAATCCCTGTTTTCACGTGGGCCGTTCCCATCATGACGTCCTGTGCGGCCCAGCCGTCCTGACGATATCCGACGCCGCCGCCGGCACCATAAGGAAGTATTGTGTCCCGTCCGGCGAAAAACGATGTAGCGCACCCACTGGCGATTGTACAATTTCCTGGAGTTGTCGCTGCATATTCGCGCTGATATTTTGTAAGACGCGTATCGTTTGTAAATGTAAACCAGCGTGTGATTTCAGATTTGATGAGCGACGTCAGTACGTGAACATCATTCTTGTCACGGTCAAAACTTCTTGCATAGCTTGTGTCCCGTGCGAGACCATGGCTTGTAATCGGACGATAGAACCCTGCCGATGTCTCAACGAAGGGAACACCATAATCCGGCGTGCTATCGGAGTTGAACCATTGCCAGTTCAGATGCCACGACGTCTTGCTGCGCAGACCCACGCCAAGATCGACGGCTGTTCCATAACGATTGGACGTTGTGTTTTTCCGGTCCACCACGCCTTGTCGATTGTACATTCCGTTGATTCGTAGTGCGATATCGTCGGTAATCTGATAATTGACATCACCGGCGCCACGATACATCGATGCGCTTCCGAAAGTCTGGTCGTAGTTATAATCAGTTCCCGTATGCGCATGTTTCAGAGACTGATTGATGACGCCTCCAACATTGCCCGCGCCAAAATATTCCCCCGATGGTCCCTTGATGACCTGAACATCTTCAGTATTGAAAATATCGCGGGTATAGGTGCCAAAATCACGCAGACCGTCCGTATACATATCCTGTCTGGCCTGAAGGCCACGGATACGGAACTGGTCACCATTCATTCCGCCATTACCTTCTCCTGTGGAGAGCGTAATACCGGGCACATTGGCAAGAGCCTGATCAAGTGTAAAAGCACGCTGTTCCTTGATGATCTCATGAGGAACAACATTGATGGTCTGCGGCGTGTCACGGACAGAAGTCGGCAGACGGGCAATCCCCAGCGAAGAACTGTTCGTGTTGCCTGCCGCCACGCCTTCGTCCTGCTGACCTTTGATCTTGAGGGTCGGCAGGACAATGGAGGGTTCGGCCTCTGTGGTTTCTGTCGTCCGGGCGGTCTGCGCCTCTGCTTCTCCCACACCAAACCCGGCGGACATACCGACCGCAACAGCCAGACCGACCTTGGGTGTGCGCCCGGCCACCCGCGCAGACTGATTCATTTCCGTGCTCCTGACGCTGGCCGCAACCGGCTCGCGTCTTCAGTAAATGTTACCTGATATTGCGAGTTCAGTTATCTGCAATCGATAATGATTCGCAATATCTAAAACAATCTTTTTCATGTCGGAACACGGTCTCTCTATTGCAAAGAATGTCCACAAGGCATCCTAATTATTCTACACTCTATAAGACTCTGTTTTTAATTATATTTAATAAAACCTCTAAAGGTTCAGCGTAACAGAACATGCCATGATCTATTTGCCCTTTGTGACAAAAATGCCTCACATTCCAACCTCTCCAAAGAGCAGTAAGGCGCTCGTTACATATCCTGAAATCTTTTGATACCAGAGCAAGCAAACCGCTTTCACCTCATCATAGTTCCGCCCATTCCCGGACGAGATTATGATAGGTCGCGGTCAGTCCAAGAACAGCAGGATGATCGTCTGAGAGATCGCTCCGCACCGCAATGATGGATTGATCAAAATTATAAAGAAGCGTTCTTTTTCCATCATCTTTCACCATAGACTGCGTCCAGAAAAATGAGGCCCAACGGCTTCCGTGCGTGATGGGAGCCACAGAATGCAAGCTGGTAGCCGGATACAGAACCATGTCGCCAGCTGGAAATTTTACCTTATGGCTGCCGTATGTGTCTTCGATCACCAGCTCACCGCCCTCATACTCCTCCGGATCACTGAGAAACAGGGTGGAGGAAACATCCGTCCGGATCCGAAAACCTGTTTCAGGCAAAGGGCGAATGGCATTATCCACATGCGCGTGAAACCGCATGCCTTCATCATAACGATTGAACAGCGGTGGAAAGACACGCAACGGCAAGGCGGCAGTCGTAAAGAGCGCACTCCGGCCCAGCGCCCTGAGAATGATGTCCCCCAACTCAAGGGCCACTTCGGAATCCTGTGGGATCTGCAGATTATATTTTGCTTTTGCCGATTGCTCACCCGCCGTCACCTTGCCGTCAACCCATTCCGACTGCTCAAGAGACTTGCGACAATGAACAAGTTCTTCCTGGGTCAGAACCTTGGGAATATGCACCAGCACCAGAACGATCCTTACGATAAAGAGATGGCATTCGACCTCTGCTATACATGAAAATAATATTCATTCGCAATTTTATTCATTTCCGCCACCCTGAAGGCATCTTTTCCACTGCTTCGGAACGCCCCCGCTCCTTCTGACGCGTAGTGTCCTGTTCATAAAAAAGGCACGGCATAAAAGCTGCCGCGCCTCTGCAAGAGATCATGTCGGAAAATCAGGCAGGCACTACAAAAACGTTGATCCTGAAGAGACGCTTTTGAATTTCCGCGAAAAAAAATTTGAGACCAGAGAACGATTACTCCGGAATTCTACAGAACAAATGCAGGCACGCTCGCTACGGGAGCCAGCCCGGCCGCATCTGCCTCCGCCTGCGCCAAAGCCGGATCATCGGCCAGCCCTTCACCATGAATGCCCGCCAGCACCCACAGCGCATCGACACCAACACTCGCGGCGCCCCGAATATCGGTGGCCAACGCATCACCTACCGCCAGAACCCGGTTTTTCGGTATGTCACCAAGCAATTCGAACACCGGTTCGTAAACAGGCGAAAAGGGTTTGCCGATCCAGTGGACAACGCCACCTTTCTGCTCATACGCCTTCGCCAGCAGTCCCGCGCAGATCAGGCGAACGCCATCGCGCATCACCTCCATATCCGGATTGGCGCAGATCATCGGCAGGTCACGCACGGCGCAGGCCGAGAGAAT
Organism: Acetobacter aceti; assembly: GCF_002005445.1. Classification (NCBI taxonomy): domain Bacteria; kingdom Pseudomonadati; phylum Pseudomonadota; class Alphaproteobacteria; order Acetobacterales; family Acetobacteraceae; genus Acetobacter; species Acetobacter aceti. The sequence goes on along the minus strand of NZ_CP014692.1, from coordinate 310,775 downwards.
TTCCAGATATGGCTCCAGTTCCGTCTGTCCCCGGCGCTCGTCTGGCCCTGTGTTCAGCACGAACGTCGCATCCGCGGGATTGGAGACAAGCTCCACACCCAGCCCATCGAACATCGACAGGTCATGCTGGCCGCCAACATGGAACACACGCTTGCCAAGAGTTTCCACCCAGGGCCATGCACGCGCCACCGATGGATCGGTGCACCCGGCGAGAACCCGCCAGGTCACCTCCCCACTGGTGATGATCCCGTCATACACCGTGTCATCCACACCCATTGTCGACAGCTGGCCACGGATAATGGCGGCCGGACGCGGCGCGTTGGACAGCAGAACAATGCGCTTGCCCTGCTCCTTCAGAGCGCGAAGGCAGTCGATCACGCCCGGGAACGGCCGAACCCCGTTATGCACGGTCCCCCAGAGATCGACGATAAAGCCATCGTAGCGATCCAGCAGCGGCGTAATACCCTGAAGCGCCTCAATCTTTCCCTGATTCACAGGTCAGCTCCCTTCAGGTCACCAATCGATTCAACGCCCTGTTCACGCAGGATGGTCAGCACCTCGCGCTTGAGGCGTCCGACCAGAGCCGGTCCTTCATAGGCAAAGGCGGAGTAGACCTGCACCAGATCCGCACCGGCGCGGATACGATCCACCACGTCGGCGCCAGTTTCGATCCCGCCGCAGCCGATCAACGCCAGACGTCCGTCCACAAGGCGCGCCACCTCCTTCAGCATGGTCAGCGCGCGTTCCCGCAGCGGACGACCGGACAGGCCGCCCGCCTCACCGGCGAAACGACTGCGCAGGGTCGCCGGGCGGGCCAGCGTCGTGTTGCTGATGATCAGACCATCCGCGCCACCCGCAACGGCAGCTTCCACAATCGGTGCGATTTCCTCATCCGCCAGATCAGGCGCCAGCTTGACCAGCAAAGGGGGGCGCTCTTTATGCACAGCCGAAATCGCGGCAAGCAGTCCCGCCAGACGCTCCGCCCCCTGAAGCGAGCGCAACCCCGGTGTGTTGGGCGACGACAGATTCAGCACGACATAATCGGCGTACTGCTTCACGCGCCAGATCAGGTCCGGGTAATCCTTCTCCGGGTCAGCGCCGACCTTGTTGATGCCGAGATTGGCGCCCACCGGCACGCCGGGATGATAGCCTTTGCCACGCTGAAGCTTTGCCAGACGCACGGCAAACCGGTCGATACCCTCATTATTGAAGCCCATGCGATTGATCACCGCGCGGTCTTCATCCAGCCGGAACAGGCGCGGTTTCGGGTTACCAGCCTGCGGACGGGGCGTCACCGTGCCGGCCTCCACAAACCCGAACCCTATCCGCGCCAGCGGACGGATGACCCGGCCATTCTTGTCGAAGCCCGCCGCCATGCCGATGGGATTGGAAAAGCGCATGCCCAGCGTGCGCACGGCCAGTGCCGGGTCATCTTTCTGGCGTTTGGCCGGAACGCCGACACCAAGAGACAGGGCGTCAATGGCAAGCGTGTGGGCCTGCTCGGGATCGAGCTTCCTGACAAGCGGAAGCATGGGGGAAATCAGGATATCGGTCAGGTCTTTCATGGCGCGGATGCTGCCTGAACAGCGTCGTTCTGAAAAGGGTGAAGCTATGTCGCGTCACTCCTTTCCCATGGAGACGCCTGCAGACCGACAGGCTGTTTCCACATCAATTCCTGATCTCTTATCAGCCTCTCTGACTGACCACTCTCCTGAAAAATCACAACTCAGTGCCGAAATATAGCGACAATCTGGGCTGTTATTTCCAGGCGGCTGAGCCTGCCCTCCCGATACCAGCTTTCCGCCGTGTTCAGGATCTTGAGCAGGAGGATACGATACACACTCCGGTCAATCCCGTCCGGCAGCGGCAGGTCATCGACAATGCGCCGGAAGATCATTTCATAGTCGTCGCGCTTCCGCACAAGCGCCTCGCGCACGTCATCCGGCACGGCATGCAGGTTGTTCATGATCGGGAGCGTCAGGTGGTCCGGACTGAGCTGGAGGTCGAGCATTTCCGCGCAGGCGACTTCCAGCCGTTTCCAGGGATCGGAAAACGGTTCCATCGCCTTCAGGACACGATGAGCCGCCGCATCAATCGCCTTGTCGTGAATTTCAACGAACAGGGCTTCCTTGGAGGTGATGTGGTAATAGAGAGACCCCGGCAGCATCCCCACGCGATCCGCGATATCGCGGATGGAAGTGCCCCTGTAACCGCGCTCGGCAAAAAGCTGCGCCGCCATTTCGAGAATGTCGCCACGCCGGTCAGGAGACTGGGTTTCGGGCTTCCTGTTCACTGTGATCAATCCGTTTTCCGTCACACCGCAGTCTTTGACGGAACCGATAGTAGGTCAGTCTTTCAGAGACAGGCAACAGGCAGCGCATGTTGCCCGTTCCTGCCCGTCATGAGACAAGTCAGTCATGACCAGCACCGTCCCGGATGACAGGATCAGCACCCTCCACAGCCTCATCTCCCGATCCGGCCTGTTCGATGCGGCATGGTACGCCAGCCGCCTGCCTCCCTGCGAACGGGATACCGATGATCTCATCCGGCATTTTCTGACCGAAGGCACACGACGCCAGCTCGATCCCGGACCGCTCTTCAGCACTTCATGCTATCTGAAGCATTGCTGGCACCTCCGGCCCGGCACGGATAACGCGCTGGAGCATTACCTTACAGATGGCATCGAAGAAGGACGGAGCGTTGAAGGCGCGCACGACCGCCTGCTGCACAATGATCAACAGGATACCGTCCCCACACGCCTGAGCGCCTTTCCGTCTCCCTGCCCCCGCATTGCCGTCGCTGTCCACGTTTTCTACCCTGACGTGCTGGAACACAGCATCCTGCCTCGCCTGAAATATTTCGGTTGCCCGTACTCCCTGCTGATCACCACCGACAGCGAGGAGAAATCCGACCATATCGGGACGCTGATTGCGGACCATCTGCCGGATGTCCAATGCTTCATCCGCGTCGCCCCGAACCGGGGACGCAATTTCGGTCCTCTCCTGTCCTGCTGGCGGAATGCGCTCCTCGAACACGACCTGTTCCTGCATCTCCATACCAAAAAGTCGCTCTATACCGGCACCGAACAGAAGGAGTGGCGGGATACGCTGCTGGACACGCTCCTCCCCACGCAACAGGGCGTGGCAGGCATCCTGCGACGCTTTATGGAGGATGAGGCGCTTGGCGTGCTCCAGCCTGCACCCGGCCCTGCCGTGCCGTGGTGGGCGTGGACCTGGCTGACCAGCAAGGCCGCCGCACGACCTCTTCTGAAACGACTGAACATCACGCCCCCAGACGGCTATTTCGATTATCCGGCGGGCGGCATGTTCTGGGCCCGGTCGGGCGCTCTGGCTCCCCTTCTGGAGCTTCCATGGTCATCGGAGGATTTTCCGGAAGAAAGCGGACAAACGGACGGCACGACAGCCCACGCCATCGAACGCTGCATCGGCCTCGTCGCCCGTTCCACAGGGCATCGTCTTGATGAATATGACCGCAGCGCCGGTCTTGTCCGCGTCGGCTACGGGCGTCGCAACCTTGATCTGTATGAGCGACTGACTCCGAAGGATCTCGGTGCCGCCATCCACGCAGCAACGACGGTGTCCTTCGATCTGTTCGATACCCTGCTCACACGGATCGCCCTTACGCCCGACACGATCCATCACGCCGTCGCGGACCGTCTTGTCCGCACATTTCCCGAGCTTGCCCCATCCGGAGAGGAGTTTCTGTCTCTCCGCAAACAGGCCGAACACGCAGCCCGTGAAGCCCTGTTCGGCACGGACGATGTCACGCTGAATGACATCTATACGGCGCTCGCCACCCTGACAGGCTGGCCCGATGAAGCACTGACGCTGGCCCGCTCCGAAGAAGTGAGGATCGACCAGAACGTATTGCGCCCTCGCCCGGTGGTCGTAGAGGCGCTCAGACTGGCGCGGGCTGAAGGCAAAAGGACGCTGATTGTCAGCGACACCTATCTGACGCGCGCCGAACTCGATCCCGTTCTGGAGCGGACCGGCATCCTGCCTCTGATCGACGGGATCTATCTGTCGTCGGAATGCCTTGCCCGCAAGGATCGCGGCGATATGTGGGACCTTCTCCGCGCCACGGAACAGACCGACACGCTTCTGCATGTCGGCGACAACGAGCAGGCCGATATCCAGCGCACGGCGGACCTGCGGATACGCCATCACCATGTGCTGTCCGGCCTCAACATGCTGCGTCTGTCACCGCTGGCGCCGCATGTATTCGACTGTCTCGCCAGCCCGCCGGACACAGCGCGCCGCCACGCGGAACAACGACGGCTGGCAGGCGATATTCTGCTTGGGCCACTGGTCTCCGAGCTCTTTGCCTCGCCTTTCCTCGAACCGGGCACACCCGGCAGTCACGCGGCCAGCCTGACCACTCCCATCACGCTGACCTCGCCCGAAACCGTAGGGCGCGTGCTGCTTGGGCCGCTTCTGGCAACCTTCCTCGCGCGTCTGGCGCTGCATCCCGCTCTTGCCGGGCTTGAGCACCTGCATTTCCTGTCGCGTGAAGGACATTTTCTGTGCCGCCTTTACACGCTTCTCCGCACGCGCTGGTTGCCGCATCTGCCGGAAGGCACCGTGTTCCCGATCTCGCGCCGTGTTGCGATCTCCGCTTCCCAGGCGGCACGCTTCGATCCGGAAAGCCTGTTCCATGCCGGTGACGGCTATCGTGGCAGCATGGCCGATCTGCTCGCAGCACGGCTTGGCGTGATCGTCCCTGCGACCGATCCTCTGCACGACATGATCGTGGCGCTCCCTGAAGACCGGGCCACCACACGCAACCTGACGCTGCTGTTGCGCGAGACCATCCTCCAGCAGGCGCGCACCACCCGGGACGAGTTGCAGGCGTGGGCGGCGTCAAAGGGGATTCAGGTGGGCACAGAGATCAGGCGCGGCGTGGTTGACATCGGCTATGGCGGCACTATCCAGCGCCACCTCCAGACCGCGCTGGATGTGTCATTCACAGGCTTCTACATGGCCGCCGAACCGGGTACGAGGCGTGCGGAGAAAACCGGCGGTCTCGCTTTCGGCCTGCTGGCCAGTGGTGAGCGCGCGGTTGCGTTCCGGCATGAAGCGTCGATTTTCCTTGAGGCCATTCTCACCGCGCCGCATGGGCAGGTCACCGGCTACGACACCTCTGTCATACCCCTTCGCCCGCGCTTTGCTCCCGGCGGACTCAGTCAGCAGAATTTTCCGATGCTGGAGCGCATCATCGACGGCGCAGAAGCCTATCTGACTGATCTGCTCGACAGCTACGGGCCTTCGGTGCTTCAGGCCCTCCAGCACGGGGAGGCCGCCGCACTGGCGCCACTCTCCGCGCTCCAAAGCGGTGCAATCAGGCTGTCACCCGAAATATCCGGCGCTCTTTTCACCGAAGATGTCTTCTGCGGGCGTGGAGAGATTCCCGCGATAAACGAGGATTTTCCGGGGAATGCGGAAAAAATTTCAGAAAAATGAATTAGGGGATTGCGCGCTGTCCGCTTCCTTTCTATAAGGCCGCCACGACGCACCCGTAGCTCAATTGGATAGAGCACCAGACTACGAATCTGGGGGTTAGAGGTTCGAGTCCTTTCGGGTGCGCCAGTTATTTTCCTGAAAATGTGGTTTGTAAATCTGCAATGCTTTTGGCGTTGAGGGTTTGTGCATCTTGCTTTGACGGGACGCTTTTAAAGCTTTTTGTAAAAGGCTTCACCAAAAACTTTTCTGTATTCAAAGTAGATGTAACCTCGTGTCTGCTTCGGGGGCAGCGGAAGGTCGGGTCTGTATCTGTCACTCGGCGAACCGGACGGACATGTCTCTCAGTCAACGCTATCTATCCGGGGCTATGGAAACCGTTGGTGCAGGATGAACAGACAATACCCAAATAGGGTACTGGCTGTCCTTGACTTCTCAGGTCATGAGCAGCAGACAAAAAAGTAGTTAATATCTGTCGTCATGGCCAGTCTTCCGGGCGCCATGCGCGTTTCCGGACTCTGGCAGCATCAGAATGACATCGGTAGCAAACGACGACTCCTCTTCGACCTTCCTGTTTAACGAAGGCTCCCTGCCCGCCGATGTTCCCGGAACATGGGAGGACCAGACGCTCAATGTCCTGCGGATCAGAGGGGATGAGGAGAAAGCGGCGAGCCTGGTGATTTCAAGGGATATCCTTCCGGTCGGCGTCAGCATCCCGGACTATCTGGAAAGCGAACTGACGCGTCTGAAAGACAATCTTCCGGATTTCGAGCTGAAAGCCCGCCTGCCGGTGGACTGGGCAGACGGTTCCGGCGAGGCGCTTCTGACCCGCTGGACGTCCGAGGAAGGCAGCATGGACCAGATCACCACCTGCCGTTCCGCTGGAGACCGGCGCATTCTGATTTTCACAGCCACTCACGCCACGCCGATGCCGAGCGGAACCTACCGAACGCTGATGAGCATCATCAGTGGTTTCCGCCCCCGTTCCCCTGCCCGGACCACGAACTGATCCATGCCCGCCGCCGCCCGTCTCGGTGATCCGATCGGTCACAGCAAGGCGATGACCGGTTTCCTCGCGGGCGCGGCTGTCGGCTTTGCGGCGACTGTCGGCGTCGCGGTCGTTGCGGGAGCCGTTGCCTCGGCAGTGGCCGCCGAAGTCGTTTCCGGCGGTCTGGCGACGCCTCTTGTGGCGGGCGTTCTGGTGACGGCCGGGGAGCTTGCGGTCAACGTGGTCGCGGGCGGATATCTTGCGTCGAAAGCAGAGGAGATCGGCGAACGCGCGGGTTCCGGCATGACATCGGCGACCGGGACGATTGTCGAGGGGTCGTCGAACGTTTCCATCAACGGCAAACCCGCGGCTTTTGTGACGCGGAAAGTCGTGTGCTCGAAAACGGGGCATCAGCCCGGCGACATGATCGCCGAAGGCGCGTCGACGGTGTTCATCAACGGGAAGCCTGCCGCGCGCGTGGGCGACAGGATCGTCTGCGGCGGGGTGGTGATTTCGGGTTCGTCGAATGTTTTTATCGGCTCTCCGAAGAAGCAGGTTCTGAAGGTGAATCCGGAGGTTCCTGATCGGGTGCGGACCGCTGTTTTCATCGCCTCCCTGCTTCCGGCGGGAGGCGGGCTGCTGCGGGCGGTGCGGCCAGCGCTGCAGGCTGTCGCGGAAAAGGGACTGACGGGGAGCCTGAAGGCCGGAGGCAAGGTGCTCGGCGAGGCGATGGAGCGGAGAAGCCTCGGGCCGAAGGGAGAGAATTTCTACAAAACGAAGTATCTGAAAGAGAAATATGCTGAAGACTTAAAGGAAACCCGGACATTCAAGACAAACGGGGTTAGTGAAAAAGATGCTGTGGATTACTTGGGTACAGATGAGGGAAAAGCATATATAAAAAAATTACAAGAGGCCGACCCAACGTCAAAATTCAATAGGATTGAACGAAGAGCTATTGATCAGATTCGATCCGGATCATCCTTACCGTCATCCAGTCAGACGTCGTCTTCTATGATAAAGATAGTTCCTGAAGGGAACAGCGTTTCTCCACATTCTCCATTTTTCATGACGGAAGAAGGACTGCAGGAGGCTCAGGCATCAGGAAAAACCCTGTCCAATCACTTTGGCTTGCCTGTGATCAGCGAGTCCGATGTCTATGACATATACAGAACGACACCGAACGGTGAAGTAACTGTCTATACCAGCCGGGTCGCTCCCACGTCAGAACTTGGAGGACTGGTGACTCGGGATGGAGGAGCCGGGCAGACGCTGATTCTGAACCGGGGTGAGTGGAGCGAGCCCGTCAAGATAGGCAGGATAACCAACAAGGGAGTGATGGAGTGATGGATCAGGCGCTTATCAGAAAAACGGCTGAAGAACTTGAATTCGTTCTGAATAAATATTGTGATGTAAATGAATATGCCGGGTATCTGAAAAACAGTATGATGCCGTTTGTTGATGATGCAAAAGCAGGGAAGATAACAAAACCTGTTGAATGGGGAGATGTTCCTGGAGGAATCCTGTTTGATGAGAGAGGGCTCAGTCAGTTTGATGATCTTGAAGATGCGTATGCGAATTTTAAACACGAAATCACTGGAGGAATGACAGAAGATCGAAAAAAACTTTTCGCTATATTTGAAGAGAACAGAAAAGAAATAGAAGAGGAGAAAAGGAAGAAAGCTCTCGAAGAGGGAAATAAACCCGGCTGATCTCCTGATCACGTCTGGACGCTATGTGGTCTGGCAACGCCCTCTTGTGACGAAAGTTATCCTCAGGTCAGGCCTCATCCTATCTGGTAAAAATAGTTCCTGCGGGAAGTGGCGTTTCTCCATATTCTCCATATTTCACGACGGAGGAGGGACTTCAGGAAGCTCGGGCGTCGGGGAAAACCACGTCCGATTATTGCGGTCTGCCTGTGATCAGCGAGTCCGATGTCTATGACATATACAGAGCGACGCCGAACGGCAAAGTAACTGTTTTTACCAGCCGAGTTGCTCCCACGTCAGAACTTGGGGGACTGGTGACGCGGGACGGAGGAGCCGGGCAGACACTGATTCTGAACCGGAGCGAGTGGAGCGAGCCTGTCAAGATAGGTAAAATAACCAATAAGAGAGTGATGGAATGATGGATCAGGCGCTTATCAGAAAGACCGCTGAAGAACTTGAATTCGTTCTGAATAAATATTGTGATGTAAATGAATATGTCGGATATCTGAAAAATAGTATGATACCACTCATTAGAGATGCAAAAAATGAAAAAATAACAGAGCCTGTTAAATGTAATACATCTACTTATCGCATTCTGTTTGAAGAGCATGGACTTAGAGGCCTTAGAGATCTTGAAAGAGCTTATGCACATTTTAGGTTGCAAATAACTGGTGGCATGACAGATCAGAGGAGAAGACTGTTAGAGATATTTGAAAAAAACAAAAAAGAAATAGAGGAACAGAAAAGGAAGAAAGCTCTCGAAGAGGGAAATAAACCCGACTGATCTCTTGATCACGTCTGGACGCCGGGCGTTCTGGTGACGGCCGATGAGCTTGCGGTCAATGCGGTCGCGGGCGGATATTTTGGGTCGAAAGCAGAGGAGATCGGCGAGCGCGCGGGTTCCGGCATGATGTCGGCGACCGGAACCATTGTCGAGGGGTCGGCGAACGTTTCCATCAACGGCAAACGCGCGGCTTTTGTGACGCGGAAAGTCGTGTGCTCGAAGACGGGGCATCAGCCCGGCGACATGATCGCCGAGCCGGTCAAGAGAGACAGGATATACATGCCTGTATTTGCCCAGATGTATACCGCTTATGGAGAACTCCAATAGTTCTTCTGACGTCAATAAGCAGACAGCCCCCCCACAAAAAAACCGGGATCAAAGGGACCGCGTCCCTTTGTAGGGTCCGGGGCAAAGCCCCGCGCATGCCCCAACAAAAAAGACCCTCCACCGGGAACACCAGCGGAAAGCCTCTCTCACACAATCCCCGGCGCAGTCACCCACGCCGGAGGTTCATGCGGTGATCAGTTCTTCGTCTTGTCGACCAGCTTGGACTTCGCGATCCACGGCATCATGGCGCGCAGCTTCTCGCCGGTGGCCTCGATCGGGTGGGCGTCGTTGCGGGCGCGGATGGCCTTGAAGCCGACGTTGCCCGACTGGTTCTCAAGGATGAAGTTGCGCACGAACGTGCCGTCCTGAATGTCGGTCAGAACGCGCTTCATCTCCGCCTTCGTCTCAGGTGTGACGATGCGCGGGCCGGTGACGTATTCGCCGTATTCAGCCGTGTTGGAGATGGAGTAGTTCATGTTCGCGATGCCGCCCTCATAGATGAGGTCAACGATCAGCTTCATCTCGTGAAGGCACTCGAAGTAAGCCATCTCGGGAGCGTAACCGCCCTCGACCAGCGTCTCGAAGCCGGCGCGGATCAGCTCGACAAGGCCACCGCAGAGAACAGCCTGCTCACCGAACAGATCGGTCTCGACTTCTTCCTTGAAGGTCGTCTCGATGATGCCTGCACGGCCACCGCCGTTGGCGGAAGCGTAGGAGAGAGCAATCTCCAGAGCGTTGCCGGAAGCGTTCTGCGCCACGGCGACGAGGGACGGAACGCCGCCGCCACGCTGATATTCGGAACGAACCGTGTGGCCGGGGCCCTTCGGTGCGATCAGGAACACGTCGAGGTCAGGACGGGCTTCGATCAGACGGAAATGGATGGACAGACCGTGAGCGAACGCAAGAGCAGCGCCCTGCTTCAGGTTCTTCTCAAGGGACTCCTTGTAGAGCGCGCCCTGACCTTCGTCCGGTGTCAGAACCATGACGACATCGGCCCACTTGGCGGCTTCCTCAGGCGTCATCACCTTGAAGCCGGCGCCTTCCGCCTTGGCGACGGCGGAGGACGTCGGACGCAGGCCGATGGCGATTTCCTTGACGCCGCTGTCTTTCAGGTTGTTGGCGTGGGCGTGGCCCTGGCTGCCGTAACCGATGATCGCGACCTTCTTGTTCTTGATCAGGTTAACGTCGGCATCGCGATCGTAATAGACGCGCATGGACATGGATTATGCCTTTCAGTGCAGAATACGGGGCGAAACCGGAAGTCCACCCCGAAAAGGAAACTCAGAGCGTCCGGCAGCCGCGGGTGAGCGCGGCGACGCCGGTACGGGAAACTTCAGCGAGCCCGATTGGCCGCATCAGTTCGATGAAACTGTCCAGCTTGTCGCTTGCCCCCGTCAGCTCGAACACAAAGGAGCTTGCGGTCGTGTCCACGGCGCGGGCGCGGAAGGCTTCCGCAATGCGGAGCGCCTCTGTGCGGGCCTCGCCAGTGGAGACGACTTTTACAAGCACCATCTCGCGGGCGATATGTGGACCAAGCGTTGTCAGGTTGGCAACTCGGCAGACCGGAACCTGCCGGTCGAGCTGGGCGCGGATCTGTTCGATGATCTCGGGCGTGCCTGAGGTTACGATGTTGATGCGCGAACGGGTGCCACCACCTTCGACGGGAGCCACGGTCAGGCTCTCGATGTTGTAGCCGCGTCCCGAGAACAGGCCGACGACGCGGGCGAGAACGCCGCTTTCATTGTCCACCAGCACGGAGATGACGGCGCGGGTGATGATGTCACCACCGGCTGAAAGGCCGTCGGGAGAGAAGGCGGCTGTCGGCATCGACAGGTCAGAAAAATGCTTCATCGAGTGAATCCGGAGTCCGATCCGTTACGACGTCCGGGCGGCTGTAACCGCGCCGGGCGCAAAAGGGAAGAGCGGGGAACAATGCGAGGCGCTTCCTTCAATCAGGCAGCGCCTCACGCGGGAATGAAAATCTCTAGACGAGCATCTTTCCCTCGTCGGTGATTTCGGCACCCTGCTGTTCCTGCTCCGGCCCGAGGATCATCTCGTTATGAGCTGCACCCGACGGGATCATCGGGAAGCAGTTCTCGCCCTCCGCCACGCAGATGTCGATCACCGCCGCGCCATCATATTCCAGAGCAGCGCGGATGGTGTCGTCGAGTTCACTCATCTTCGTGGCGCGGAAGCCCTTGGCGTGGAAGCTTTCGGCCAGCTTCACAAAGTCAGGCAGCGCGTCGCTGTAGCTCTCCGAGTAACGCGAGCCGTGCAGCAGTTCCTGCCACTGGCGGACCATGCCCATATAGTGGTTGTTGATCAGGAAGATCTTCACCGGCAGACGATACTGCGCGATGGTTCCCAGTTCCTGAATGTTCATCAGCGCCGAGGCTTCGCCGGACACGTCGATCACCAGCGCGTCGGGATGCGCGACCTGCGCGCCGACGGCGGCGGGCAGGCCGTAGCCCATCGTGCCGAGGCCGCCGGAGGTCAGCCAGTGGTTCGGGCTTTCAAACTTGAAGAACTGGGCCGCCCACATCTGGTGCTGGCCGACCTCTGTGGACACGAAGGTCTCACGACCTGTCTCGACAGCCAGTTCATAGATGCGCTTGATGGCCTGCTGCGGCTTGATGACCGCGTCGGCGGACTTGTCCTGCGTGAAGCGCAGGCAGTCGAGCGCCTTCCATGCCTTGATGCGAGACCACCATGTTTCCAGCGCCCTGACGTCGGGTTTGGCGGTCTGCGCGTCCCATTCCTCGATCATCATGGCGATGACGCGGCCAGCGTCACCGACGATCGGCACATCCACGCGGATGATCTTGTTGATCTGCGAAGGATCGATGTCGGCGTGGATCTTGAAGGAGTGCGGCGAGAACGCATCGACACGTCCGGTCACACGGTCATCGAAGCGCGACCCCAGAGCGATCAGCACGTCACAGTCATGCGTCGCCAGATTGGCCTCGTAGGTGCCGTGCATACCGAGCATGCCGAGGAACTGCCTGTCGCTGCCCGGAAACGCGCCGAGACCCATCAGGGTGGACGTGCACGGAAAGCCGGTCGTGTGGATGAAGCGCGTGAGGTCGGCGCAGGCCTCCTTGCCTGCATTGATCACGCCACCACCGACATAGAACAGCGGACGCTTGGCCGACTTCATGGCAGCGACGGCGCGAGCGACGGCCTTGCGATCCGGCTCGATACGCGGCTGGTAGGAGGCGCGGGGCGTGCGGCTCGGCGCGGCATAAGGCGCGGGGCCGACGGTGATGTTCTTCGGCAGATCGACCACCACCGGACCGGGACGGCCGGAGCGGGCGATCTCGAAAGCCTCGTTGACCACAGGAGCCAGTTCTTCCGGGCGCTTGACCAGATAGTTGTATTTCGTGGCGGGGCGCGTGATGCCGGTGGTGTCGGCTTCCTGAAACGCGTCATTGCCGATCAGCGCCACAGGCACCTGCCCGGTCAGGCAGACGACGGGCACGGAATCCATCAGCGCGTCCAGCAGACCGGTCACGGCATTGGTCGCGCCGGGGCCGCTGGTCACCAGCACCACGCCCACGCGGCCGGTCGAGCGGGCGTAGGCTTCAGCGGCATGCACGGCGGCCTGTTCATGGCGCACGAGAATGTGGCGGATGCGGTCCTGCTGGAACAGCGCATCGTAAATCGGAAGGACCGCGCCTCCCGGATAGCCGAAGACGACCTCGACGCCCTGATCCACAAGAACCTTCATGAGCACCTCGGCGCCGGTCAGCGTGGTGCTGGCGTCGGGCTGGGTCGCAATCGTCTGTGTGGTGGCGTTCATCGTCGTCTCCCGCAAGGTGGGCTTCCGTCTCTGTGGAGCCTGTTTTCACCCGGGTTTGCTGTGTTGAACCGACCGCATTTCGCGCATCGGCAGGGCTGGACCTCCGGCGTCAATGCCGGACGGTGGAGGGGTGGTTTAAGCTTCGCCCACCGGAGCGTCAACCTGTTTTTGCATGAAAGATATAATTTCCGGTATTTTTCTTTTCAAAAGTTGCTCATTTATACTGATTCTGTTTTCGATAATAATCGTATCACCCGGACTGACGAGAGGCTGATGGTTGAACCATGTGGCCTGACGCTTGGTGTAGCGGCCTGTCGCCAGCACCGCCCGCTCTTCCGCTGCGGCAAGGCTGATCTCTCCCCGCAACATGGCCGAAAGTTCCGGCACGCCATGCGCCCGCATGGCCGGGAGCGCAGGGTCGAGGTGCTGTTCCAGCAGTGCGCGCACTTCCTCAATCGCGCCCAGTTCGATCATCAGGCCGAAACGACGGGTAATCGCCGCACGCAGCACATCCCGCGCCGGATCGAGGCGAACGGCCACGAACCGGCAATCCGCAGCGGGATGACCGGGCTGTACACGCCACCACGCCAGCCCCCTGCCCGTGCTGCGCCAGACCTCCCATGCGCGGGCCAGCCGCTGCGGATCGGTGGGGCGCAGGCTTCCAGCCGTGTCCGGGTCAACCGCCATCAGCCGGTCATGTAAATCCGCCGGGTCTGCCGCGAGCATCCGCGCCTCTTCACGGGCCTCCGCACTGGCTTCCGGAACCTCGGCCAGCCCGTTTGTCAGGGCGCGCAGATACATTCCGGTACCGCCGCAGAGGATAGGCAACCGCCCCTCCGCCCATGCTGTCTCCATCGCAGCGAGCGCCTCCACCCGCCACCACGCCACGCTGCGGGCTTCGCCTGCCGGACTGACACCATAGAGCCTGTGCGGAAGACGGGCCTCCTCCTCCGGCGTCGGACGGGCCGTCAGGACACGCAGTTCCCGATAGACCTGCATCGAATCCGCATTGATGACGGTGCCGTTCAGTTGCTCGCCCAGAGCGAGGGCCAGCGCGGACTTGCCGGAGCATGTCGGACCCGCGACAATCAGGGCCGAACGTCCGTTGTCCGTTTTCTTCATCATCCTGTCGCTTGCCTCCAGCCATCAACCCTGTCACACGCAGCAGCATCATGAGCGCTATTCTGACACTCGTCGCGAACCGCGAAGCCACATCCCTCACGCCCCAGGACATCGCTCTGGCCAGTACGCTGGCAGCAGGGGGCGAGACAACCATTCTCTCGCCGGGCGAAGCTGTCGATATCGCCTGCGCGCCACTCACGCCAGCGCAGATCGACGCGGTCCGCCTCGCGCTGGCTGACCGCGCCGTCGATGTGCTGTACAGCAGCAAGACTGAAAGCCGTCGCAGAAAGATCCTGGTGGCCGACATGGACAGCACCATCGTCGCCAACGAGACGCTGGATGACATCGCGGCTCATGCCGAACGCCTCCGGCCCGGTGTCGGCGAGGAAGTCGCCGCCGTCACCCGCCGCTCCATGAATGGCGAGATCGATTTCCAGACCTCACTCCGCAACCGTGTCGCGTTTCTGCGCGATCTGCCTGCCTCCCTGCTGGAAGATGCGTGGAAAGACGTGAAGATCAATCCCGGCGCCCGCACGCTGGTGCGGACCATGAAGGCACATGGCGCCGTGACGGCACTGGTCTCCGGCGGGTTCACATGGTTCACCACCCGCGTTGGTGAAGCGTGCGGCTTTGCCGAAAATCATGCCAATATCCTGAATGTAACGGATGACGTGCTGACAGGTACGGTTGACGAGCCCATTCTCGGTCCCGACGCCAAACTGCGCCATCTGATCCGTATCGCCACCGCCGCTGGCGTCCCTCTGAACGCGGCCCTGACGATCGGCGACGGTGCCAACGACCTTCCCATGCTGCGTGCGGCTGGTTTCGGCATCGGGTTTCACGCCAAGCCTGTCGTGCGGAAAGAGATTGTGAACAGGATCGAACACGGCACCTTGCGGGCCGCCCTGTTCGCGCAAGGTTATCATGCATCAGAGTTTGTCGAGGACTGACAACCGTTGATTCTGTGACGAAAGATGGCCGGAAGCCTGACCTGACGCATTATTCTTGACATTTCCTGCCTCGGAAAGCGACCGAGAGATATGAATACTCTCGGTCTTCTGGCGCTTCTCCTGACGCTGTCCGCTGTCTTCAGTATTGTGAACGACCGCTGGCTCAGATTGCCTATGACAATCGGCGTCATGCTGATCTCCATTGCGGCGTCTCTGCTCATCATCGCCACCGGGCGGTTCTGTCCGGCTTACGATCCCCGCGTTTTTGCACAGTCTGTTCTTGGCAGCGTCAACCTACCGGAAGCCCTGCTGAACGGGGCGCTGTCACTGCTGCTGTTCGCCGGAGCGCTGGGAGTCAATCTTGACTGTTTTCGCTCGAAGCTGAAATCCGTCACGGCGCTCGCGGTTCTGGGGACGGTGCTTGCCGTCCTGCTGCTGGCCAGCGCTGTCTGGCTGATCTTTCCATTCATGGGGATTCACGCCCCCTTCTCCTGGTGCGTCGTGCTTGGGGCGATCCTTGCACCGACTGACCCCGTCTCGGTTATCGGCATGTTGCGGCGCCTCGGCCTGCCTCAGGATATTCAGGCGATCTTTGCAGGAGAAAGTCTGTTCAATGACGGTATCAGCATCGTCATTTTCGGTGTGACGATCGGTCTTGCGACCGGTGACGCCAGCCACGTCACCCTCACGCAGATTGCCGAAGGGTTTTTATGGGAAGCCTGTGGTGGCGCGCTTCTGGGGGCCGCGACCGGCTGGCTGTCCCTTTTTCTGCTGCGTTCCAGTCGGGATGCCCATACACAGTTGATCGCCTCGCTCGCCCTGGCGACGGGAACATACAGCGTCGCCAGTTATTTCGGCATGTCAGGAGCCGTGGCCGTGGTTGTCGCCGGTCTGTGCCTTGGCACGCGCTATAGCCAGTCGATCTTTGACGAGCATGGCCGCAAGGAACTGAACATCGCCTGGGCGCTCATCGACGAAGTGCTGAATGTCCTGCTGTTTCTGCTGATCGGCTTTGCCATTCTTGAAATCCCGTTCCACCTCTCCTCACTGGCCGCCATGCTGCTTGTCGTTCCGCTGTCCATTATGGGACGTGGCCTGAGCGTGTTTCTCTCAACGCTCCCCCTGCATCTGAGACATTGGGACAAGGGAAGACTGCTGGGCATCCTGACGTGGGGCGGTCTGCGTGGCGGCATCTCCCTTTCTCTGGCCCTCGGTCTGCCTGATGGCGAACTTCGTAACCTGATCCTGCCCATCTGCTATGGCGTGGTCGTGTTCACGATTGTCGCGCAGGGGCTTACCATGGAGCGGGTGGTGAGACGGTTCTACCCAGCTTCGTAAGATTTGCAGAGATGCTGCAACGGGAAAGAGCCTGCCTGTTGCCCATGAGGTCGGGCCAGCCTTTCCCCTTCGCTAGCATCAGCGAACCGGGATAATCTCGATCTCCAGAGGCGCTGCACCGGCTGCAATTTCCAGCAGGCGATCAATATTCGGGTGGGCTCCCGGTCGATTGCGTGCATCCAGTGTATGCTCAGCAAAAACAGCCAGCCCATGCTCGGCGGCCTTTGCGTCGAGTTTGTCAAAAACCTGTCTGAGATACTGATAAACCGCCAGAGACCCCTGCTTTCCCGGCTGGTTTTCAATGGTGGCGACCACCATCCCGTCACTATTGGTCAGATCAATGCGTTGCACACCCTCGACTGAAAGCAGTTTCTGGAGGTTTTCCCTGAAAACTGTCGTCGGCTGAATTTTCTGCTGAGTCTTCTCGTGCATGTGTCGCACTTCTCCGTTCATGAACAAAAAGCCTATCAGAAGAGAACCCCTGAGTGACGGCACGGCAGAACACCCGATCTCACTCTGCCGTTCTACCTACCGCCGACCAATACACAAACGGTCAACCCTCACCACCATGAAATTTAACAGGAGCTTCAAACCACATGTCTCTCACTTCAGACATGGTGCGTTCTGAACACCATTCAGACGAGATGACCCCAGCAGGATGCAATCAGAGACTTCCCCTTCCCTTTCCAGAAGACGCCTGACAGCCGGAACGGCCAGCCTGTGCTGTCTGACCCTCCTTCCCTCCCATGCGCGTGGCAAAACGCCTTCGCTCGCCGTCGGGGACTTTCTCATGCCCGTAGAAGAAAAAAACGGCGCTTGCCTGACTGAAAGCCAGATCAGAAACAGCAACACCGCCATCATGTGCTGGCCGGTTTCCGCACAGACACACCAGCCTCGCATGGAAACACCTTATAACCGGCTTTGGGTGATGCGAACGCACGCAGGCTTTCGGGGCTATTCAGTCATCTGCCAGCATGCCGGATGTCTTGTGTCAGACTGGGACAGCGCAACCCACCGGCTGACCTGTCCCTGTCATGGGTCGGTCTATGATGTTGAACATGACGGTGCGGTTGTCGGCGGCCCTGCGCCTCTTCCTCTTCCCTTCGCAACAATCGCGGTTACAGACGGCTACCTTCGATTGGCGAGTGACTTTTCAGCAAAGGTAGGAGGACATGCAAGCCGGGCCGACTGACTGTCAGTTGCCGGACCATCTGCTCAGATGAACTGCGGAAACAGAAACGGCGACCCGAAGGTCGCCGCCATTTTTTATTGTTTTTATCCGACTTGAAGAGAGTGTCACATGACACGGCTCATTTCAACTAAAAACGAATAAGTTATATTCACAATTTAATGTTATCCAGATCACGCGTATTTCATTCGCCAGATGGAAAATCTCTCCTTCGACGTCCCGCTTCTGCCGCACATCTTCCGATAACAACACGCGATGTTCACCCGCGTGCATGCAGATTACGATTATCTCCGGGTTGCATCTCTCCGCTGATCCAGTATCTTGTCGGACATGACTATTGCCGCCGCCCGTTCCGAGTCGATGAAGCGCACCAGCGCCACGACTGCGCGCGGCCTCTCCCAGCTTCTCCTTCGACTTATCCGCCCCTGAGCGCGCCCATCGGCATGCGTTGCCGATAACGCTTAGGGGATTCGTCAGCAGAGCGTTTCGTGCCTAAAAGGACGAAACAGGGACCAAGACACGTCATTCCGGGGCTTTCCATGACCTTTGAGCATCCTTCCTTCGGTCGCATCACCGACGACCGCGTTTTCATCTTCGACACGACGCTGCGTGACGGTGAGCAGTCGCCCGGCTTCTCCATGAATCTGGAAGAAAAACTGCGTATGGCCGCAGCGCTGGCCGATCTCGGCGTGGATGTGATCGAAGCGGGCTTTCCTGTTGCTTCCAAAGGCGATTTCCAGTCCGTCGCTGAAATTGCCCGCGTCGTGAAAGGCTCCGTTGTCTGCGCTCTGGCCCGTTCCGGCGGCAAGAACGACATCCAGGCGGCAGGCGACGCCATCCGGCACGCCGAACGCGGTCGTATCCACAACTTCATCTCCACCTCTCCGCTGCACATGAAATACAAGCTGCGGATGGAGCCCGAGACAGTTCTGGAAATCATCACCACCGGCAACAAGGCCGCCCGCAACCTGACGAATGACGTCGAATGGTCGGCGGAAGACGGCTCACGAACGGAACCGGATTTCCTGTGTCGTTGCGTCGAGGCCGCCATCAAGGCAGGCGCCACGACCATCAACATCCCTGACACGGTGGGTTACGCCACGCCGGAAGACATGGAGCGCATCTTCTCCATGCTGAAAGAGCGTGTGCCGGGGGCGGATCAGGTGATCTTCTCGGCGCACAATCACAACGATCTGGGTCTGGGCGTCGCCAACACGCTGGCTTGCCTGCGCGGTGGTGCCCGCCAGATCGAATGCACGATCAACGGTATTGGTGAGCGTGCGGGTAACGCAGCGCTGGAAGAGATCGTCATGGCGATCCGTACCCGCCACGACCAGTATCCCTACACCAACCGCATCGAAACGACGAAGCTGCTGAAGCTGTCAAAGATGCTGTCCACAACGACGGGTTTCGACGTTCAGCCCAACAAGGCCATCGTCGGCCGTAATGCTTTCGCACATGAAAGCGGCATCCATCAGGATGGCGTGCTGAAGAATGCTGCGACCTACGAGATCATGACGCCGGAAAGCGTCGGCTGGTCCAAGACGTCGCTGGTTCTGGGCAAGCATTCCGGCCGCGCGGCGTTCCGCGACAAGCTGGCAGCGCTGGGTTACACGATCAGTGACGAGAAGATGAACGAAGCCTTCCAGCGCTTCAAGGATCTGGCTGACAGCAAGAAGGTTGTCTACGACGAGGACATCATCGCGCTGGTTGACGATGAAGTCCGCGATCACGCCCGTATCCGCTTCCTGTCGCTGGATGTGTCCTCCGGCTCACAGCGCGCCGCTGAAGCCACTCTGGTTCTGGAAATCGATGGCGAGGCTGTGGAAACGACGGCCAACGGCAACGGTCCTGTCGATGCGGCCTTCAACGCCATCCGCAGCGCCTTCCCGCATGATGCGCGTCTGGCCCTGTTCTCAGTCGGTGCCGTCACGGAAGGCACAGACGCACAGGCCCGCACAACGGTCCGTCTGGAAGAAGACGGCAAGATGGTCGACGGTCAGGGCGCTGACGCCGACACGGTGGTCTCGGCCGTGCGTTCCTATATCCACGCGCTGAACAAACTGCTGGTCAAGCGGACCAGAAGCGAGCCGGAATCCCTGCTGGCTGAGTGAAGCCTGCTTCTTTTGTTATGGGTTGTGAAGCCGCCCTGCTGTGGGGCGGCTTTTTTTTATGGTGTATGTGTTCTCTGCAAACGATGCTGGTTTAAGGGTGGCTGTTGCCTGTCTGTTTCACAATCACAGAGCAGACAAGGGCGCTGTGTGTGGGAGGGGTAAACAGACGGTCGGCTGTTGCAGAGGAATAATTAAAAAGCTGACGTGTGAGTGAAAGACGCTTTGGGCTGAACTCAAAGGCGGGGCTGTCATTCGCCGAGACGTTGGAAATGCGTATACCAAAGCGAGGGAGTACCGCCGAATCTCCTCGTATGAGCGCGATATTCGACGGATCAAGGCGATTGCAGGTGGAATAAGCTATGGCATTTATAGTATCTGGACTCCAACAGCGATCCAAAATTCAAAGGCATCTTTGTGATTATTTACGCTCGAGGCACCGCAATAATTGAGCACCACGATTCTGGTGAACGATTCGAAATTGATCAAGATGAGTTGGATTGGAAGCCGTCGGGTAGTGACGACCATGGCATGGGAACTGAAACCTTCTATGAGGCCTTGGTCGAGCATGATGAACTTGGCGATTTGCGTTGGACGGTGTCAGAGTATCCCGTTGGAGCAGAGAATTTTAAGAAAACCGACGTCGGCGTACATCGGATTGTCGAAGACTTCGATTATGGACTCGAACATGAGTTCGAGTTTGACGACGACGATCCGGCAACCCTCCGAGATAGATTTAAAAACAATCCAAACTTGACGAAGGCAATGACCAAGTCCACGGTAGCCAAATACTTGGTAGACTGGTTCCACTATTTCTACGAAGACCCCGCCAACGAGACGCCATACAATAGTCGTGAGGGGGGCTACCTTTACATTAAGGGTGGGCCGTATTCGGCAGAGGAAGAACTCCGGGAAAATTTCGAAGACGTGGTGTCTGAAGATGCTATTCTTGAGGCTGTGGAGGATATCCAGAGCGATGGCCTGTATGATTGGGCCCCCTCGAATCGACATCCAGAAAGTGTAGAATTCTATAGTGAAGAGGCCGCAGAAAATTATTCGCAGAGTGAATTTTCATTTGAGGGTTTACTCAAAAAGATAGCTAGCGGGAGCAGACCGGTAGGCTTGGGTAGCGAAGGAGAAAAAGCTGCACGCGCAGTAGTCTTGGAGCAAATTGCCGCTCTGAAAGATGAACTACCCAAGCCCACTACCCATGGTAACATTGGCCACAATCAGCCGCCTCAAGAAGTTGAACTGCAAGGAGAAGAACTCAAGGAAGTTGCAAAGAGTCTTGATACAATTGAAGTAGAACTTGCCTCGGATGAGCCAAATGTCGAGACTGTGGTCCAAAAGGCATCGCTCCTCAGAAAGGCGATTGAGTGGGGCGCGGGCAAAATGAACACGACAGTCGACGCATTCTGCAAATCGTTCGGGACAGCTCTTGGCACAACCGCTGGTGTTGCCTTTCCTGCCGCAATTGTCGCCGCCTCCCACTACTGGGGTATACTGGCGCTGTTGCTTGGAAGCCTAAAAGGGTGGCTTCTACTTGCCTTGGGATTGTGACCTGATTTTGCGCTTTCTAAGTATTGTGCAGCAAATTCAGGGACCTCTGGTTCTCAAGAGCGATGAGGTAGCTGTGCCCGCATGCTCTCGACTGCCACCGCTAGGTTGAGTTCGATTCTGCCGCTCACGGCTCCCCACATGGGACGAAGACGTCGAGGCACTGATCCCCGAGACGATAGGTTGCATGTCCACTATCGGGATGCAAATCGGAGTGCCCTATGTCTGACATGAGGCGTAAGCACACACTTACCCACATCAAAAACTACTCAATCAAAAAATCTTACGACTTCTGCGCAGTCGTCAAAGGCACCGGCGCAGTCGGCTTCGCCCCGGAATCCACCACCACCAGCGCCTCTCCTGCAATAGGCGACGGCGTCCGGTCTTTCCTCAAAAGCGCCTTGAAGCGACCATCGTAGCTTGCGGCCTGTTCATATTCGACATCCAGCAAGCCGTGTCGATCCATGAACACATTGAAGGCTGCGGGAATACGTACGCACCCTTCGGACGCAGGATGACCGAGACGGCTTTCCAGAAAATCCGGGTCCGTCGCATGCATTTCAAGACGGATGTCGCCTGTTTCGCCTGACGCCAGCCAGCCCTTCACAGCGTTATGCCAGCCAAAGTCCCAGACCCGCATCCCTTTCGCACCAATGCCGCGAATACCGTTCTCGTTCTTCGTCCCTTCGGCCCTGTAACCCAGTCGGTCGGCTGTATTCGGGAACACACCTGTCGGCGTGATGTAGTAATACTTACGGCCTGTATTGCCGGTCGAGACTTTTACACTCCCCAGAACCTGCCAGTCCGATGTATCGGGGAGCGCCAGAACAAGCGCCAGTTTCTGAACTTTCACGTTCCGATCGACAACGACAATCACCTGAGCCCGCGTAATACGGAAATCCGAACGGGCGATCATCTCCTGCGCCAGCTTGATCCAGTGCAGCTTCTGCGCCTCACTCAACGGCAACAGACCGGGCACTTCCCTGTGCAGGGCTACCAACAGTTTTTTCGCTTCAATGCGGGCTTCACTGTCATCCAGCGAAGGCAGTGGCGGGATGACGACCGGTGGTGACGACTCATTTTCAGGTGAAGGCACAGGCGGCGCTACAGTGTCCGCCGGAGTGCCGGGAGCAGCCGGAGACTGGCAGAGAGCAGGCGAAGAACACGCAACTGAGGTCACAAGCGTCAAAGCCAGCGTTGTTCTCCAAACCTTCATCCGGTGCTCTCTCCTACAATATTCTCCGTCAGTCGTGCGTCGACGGCTTTGCTGTGCGATATTTTATCACAGGATGAACTACATGCCATCAGAAGAAATAACAAACCAGCTTTCACGCATCTATTGCCCGCGGACCTCTGATAACGGAGCCTCAGTTGGAAATCAGCAATACGGTGTATTTTCCATGCATTTTAATTTTAAGTAAAAATTAAAAATCACGAGAGTTTCTACGATCTATTCTTTCTGGACCAATGATTTTTCTACACGCAGATACGGATTGGCCAAAACAACTGATACAGCCATGATATATAAGCACGAACAAAAAACGCCGCTGATCTCTCAGCGGCGTTTGTCTGAATCAGATATGTGACGATCAGATGTTCAGCGAATGCCCGCTGACACCCAGCGCCGCTTCCTTCACCGCTTCGCTCAGCGTCGGGTGAGCATGGCAGACACGCCCGATATCTTCGGAGGAAGCGCCAAACTCGATCGCCATCGTGCATTCCGCGATCAGTTCGCCAGCACCCGGTCCAATGATGTGCGTGCCGAGAACGCGGTCCGTCTTTGCGTCAGCAATCACCTTCACAAACCCGTCGGTCATGCCGATGGCGCGCGCGCGGCCATTGGCCATGAACGGGAACTTGCCGACCTTGTATTCGACGCCCTTTTCCTTGAGCTGCTCTTCGGTAAAGCCGACCGTCGCTACTTCCGGCCATGTATAGATCACACCCGGAATGGCGTCGTAATTCACATGCCCGGCCTGACCAGCGAGGATTTCAGCGACAGCAACGCCTTCTTCCTCGGCCTTGTGCGCCAGCATCGGGCCACGGATGACGTCGCCGATGGCGTAAACGCCCGGCACGTTCGTGGCGAAATGCTCATCGACTTCGATACGGCCACGGTTGTCGAGCGCAATACCGGCCTCTTCAAGACCCATGTTCTTGCTCGCCGCCGTGCGACCGATGGCGAGAAGCACAACATCAGCTTCAAGCGTCTCGGCAGCGCCACCCTGTGACGGCTCGACAGTCAGGGTCACGCCTTTTCCGGTTTTCTCGGCCTTGGTCACCTTGTGACCGAGCTTCATCGTCAGCCCCTGCTTCGTCAGGATCTTGCGGAAAGCAGCCTCGACTTCATTGTCCGTGCCCGGAACCAGACGATCGAGGAACTCCACAACCGTAACGTCAGCTCCCAGACGGTGCCAGACGCTGCCCAGCTCAAGACCGATCACACCGCCGCCGATGACAACCAGTTTTTTCGGCACAGCGGAGAGTTCCAGAGCGCCGGTGGAGGTGACGATCACCTTCTCATCGACCTCGACGCCCTTCAGACCGGCGCTGTCACTGCCTGCCGCAATAACGATATGCTTCGCCGTGACAGGCTTGCCGTCAACCGTCAGACGACCGGTGCCTTCAACCTTGCCGAGCCCTTTCAGCCAGGTGATGCCGTTCTTCTTGAACAGGTATTCCACACCCTTCACGTTGGCTTCGACGATACCAGCCTTGCGTTTCTGCATCTGCGCCAGATTCAGCTTGATACCGGCGATATCGATGCCATGCGTCGCAAAATCATGCGCTGCGGCATGATAATTTTCCGATGACTGCAACAGCGCCTTGGACGGGATACAGCCGACGTTCAGGCAGGTGCCGCCGAGCGTGGCGCGCTTTTCGACACAGGCGACCTTGAAGCCAAGCTGGGCGGCGCGAATGGCGCACACATAACCACCCGGACCAGCACCGATCACGACCAGATCATAATCCGTCTCGGCAGGCGCTTCAGTCGCTGCCGGAGCCGGTTTCTTTTCAGCAGCAGGAGCAGCTTCTTTCTTCGGTGCTTCAGCGGGTTTGGAAGCAGCGACAGGCTTCGCGGCAGCTTTTGCACCCTCGGCCAGAATGGCCAGCACGGCGCCAACCTCCACTTCATCGCCTTCCTTGACGGCCTGGCTTTCCAGCACGCCAGCAGCGGAAGCGGGAACCTCAACACTCACCTTGTCGGTTTCAAGCTCAACAACCGGCTCATCGACGGCGACCGCATCACCCGGCTGTTTGAGCCATTTGCCGACCGTGGCGGACGTCACACTCTCGCCCAACGCCGGAACCTTGATTTCGATTGCCATTTTTTCCCGTCCCGATTGAATATCGATCGACGCTGACCGTTGCCCGGAAAGGCGTCTCACGTCCATCGTCTATGTCCGCCTCTGCATTCAGAGGCATGAAAGCTTCACCAGACAGCTTCCGGAAAGAAACAGGCTCTTCCATCATGAGACGGAAGAGCCTGTGCAGCGTGTCAGAGTCCGAGCAGAAGGCTGCGCGGATCTTCCACATATTTCTTGAGTGAAACCAGGAAGCTCACAGCCTCCTTGCCGTCCACGATGCGGTGGTCATAGGACAGGGCCACATACATGATCGGGCGGATCTCGACCTTGCCATTCACCGCGACCGGACGGTCAACGATGTTGTGCATGCCCAGAATACCGGACTGCGGCGCGTTCAGGATCGGCGTGGACAGCATGGAACCGTAGATGCCGCCGTTGGTGATGGAGAACGTGCCACCGGACAGATCGTCGATCTTGAGCGTGCCTTCGCGGGCTGCCTTGCCGAAGCCTGCGATCTTCTTCTCGATCTCGGCGTGCGACAGGTTTTCCGCGTCACGGATGACCGGCACAACAAGACCGTTCGGACCGCCGACAGCAATCCCGAGGTTGATGAAGTTCCGATAGATCACATCATCGCCGTCAATCTCGGCGTTGATGGCCGGAAATTCGTTGAGGGCTGCAATCACGGCTTTCGAGAAGATCGACATGAAGCCAAGCTTCACACCGTATTTCTTCACGAAGAGATCCTGAAACTCGACGCGCATTTCCTTTGCGGCGGTCATGTCGATCTCGTTGAACGTGGTCAGCATCGCCGCCGTGTTCTGCGCGTCCTTCAGGCGACGGGCGATCGTGCGACGCAGGCGCGTCATCTTCACGCGCTCTTCACGCGGATCATCCTTGCGGGGCGGCTTGGCCGGAGCCTGCGACGATACAGGCGGCTGGCTGAGAAAAGCCTGCACATCACCTTTGGTGATACGTCCGTCTTTTCCTGTTCCGGAGCCGATCTGCTGTGCAGACACACCCTGTTCCGTCATGATCTTGCGTGCGGCAGGGAAGGCCGTTGCGGCATCTGCCTGCTCCACAGGAGCAGATTTCGTTGCCGGAGCGGGAGCCGCTTTCGCAGCCGCAGCCTTCGGAGCTTCCGCTTTCGGCGCTTCAGCCTTGGCGGCAGCAGGCTTCGCGGAACCGCCCGCTTCGAGTGTGGTCAGAAGCGCGCCGACCTCGACCTCATCGCCTTCCTTCACGGCAGGCTGGCCGAGAACACCGGCCTGTGGGGCAGGAACTTCCACCGTCACCTTGTCAGTCTCCAGCTCGGCGACGGGTTCGTCAGCCGCTACCTGCTCGCCGGCTTTCTTCAGCCATTTCGCAACAGTCGCCGTCGTGACACTCTCGCCCAGCGTCGGCACCTTGATCTCGACTGACATCTCGCTTCCCACTTTCCTTTTCGAATCGGCATGTTGCGGCGCCAGACCGTCAACACCGACCTTTCAGTTATGCCCCCAACCGGAGGTCTTCGAAACTCACGCTCCCGGCACCTGATCATCACGTCTGCGAGACAGGCGACGGAAAGCGTACAACCAGAACCGGGTCACCATGATGGCGACCCGGTGTTTTCAGACAGTCAGGACAGTCCCAGCGCGTTCCTGACCAGCGCAGCCTGTTCGGCAGCGTGCGTCTTGGCCAGACCGGTTGCCGGACTTGCTGCGGGCGCGCGGCCCACATAAGCCGGACGTCCGACCTTGTGACCGGCAGCACCCAACGCTCCTTCGATCAGACGATCAACAAAGTGCCAGCCGCCACCGTTGCGGGTTTCTTCCTGACACCACACGATCTCTTTCGCGTTCGGGTAGCGCTTCAGCTCTACCGCCAGCTCTGCTTCCGGGAACGGATAGAGCTGCTCAAGACGCACGATCGCCACCTTCTCAAGCTTCTGGTCACGCCGCGCTTCGAGCAGGTCGTAATAGACCTTGCCGGAGCAGAGAACGACGCGTTCGACAGCGTTGTCTGCCAGCGGATCGATCTCGCCGATCACCGGACGGAAACTGGTACCAGTCTCGAACTCGGCCAGTGTGGACACTGCGAGCTTGTGACGCAGCAGGGACTTCGGCTCCATCAGCACCAGAGGCTTGCGATAAGGCAGCTTGAGCTGACGACGCAGGGCGTGGAAATAGTTGGCCGGAGACGTGATGTTGCAGACGAACATGTTGTCTTCAGCGCAAAGCTGGAGATAGCGCTCCAGACGGGCGGAGGAATGCTCCGGCCCCTGCCCTTCGTAGCCATGCGGCAGCAGCAGCACGAGGCCGGACATCCGCAGCCACTTCGTCTCGCCGGACGCGATGAACTGATCGATGATGACCTGCGCGCCATTGGCGAAGTCACCAAACTGCGCTTCCCACAACACAAGGTTGTTCGGGTTGTGCATGGTGTAGCCATACTCGAAGCCCAGCACGGCGAACTCGGACAGATGCGAGTTCCAGATATCGATCTTCGCCTGCCCGTCGGCGATGTGATTGAGCATCGTGTAAGGCTGCTGACTGGTCTGATCGATGACCACGGCATGACGCTGGCTGAACGTGCCGCGCTGTACGTCTTCACCAGACAGACGGATACGATGCTTTTCCAGAAGCAGCGAACCAAACCCGAGAGCCTCGCCGGTCGCCCAGTCGATGCCTTCCCCCGTCTCGATCGCCTTCGCCTTCGCCTTCATCTGACGAGTGATTTTGCTGTTGAGATCAAACCCTTCCGGCACCTGCGTGATGGCGTTGCCGATTTCGGTCAGCACGTTTTTCGCAATACCGGTTTCGACCCTGGTGACCTCTCCAGCCTTCGGGGGGGCTGCAGGCCGGACCAGTTGCTCTCCAGCCAGTCAGCCTTGTTCACCTTGTAGGACTGGGCAGACTTGAAGTCCTCATCCAGCTTCGCGTGGAACGCATCCCACAGGGCCTTCACCTCGTCTTCTGTCAGCACTCCGGCTTTCACCAGATGATTGGCGTAGACAGTGTGGGGCGTCTCATGACCGGCAATGGTCTTGTACATCACTGGCTGCGTGAAAGCCGGTTCGTCGGTCTCGTTATGGCCATTGCGGCGATAGCAGACGATATCGAGAATGATGTCGCTGGCGAATTTCTGACGATAATCGGCGGCAAGACGTGCGCCGTAGACTACAGCTTCCGCGTTATCACCATTGATGTGCAGAACCGGCGCCTCAATGGCCTTCGCCATATCGGACCCGTAGATACCGGAATGGCCATTTTCCGGATTGGTCGTGAAACCGACCTGATTGTTCACGATGATATGGATCGACCCACCAGTCCGGTAACCCTTGAGCCGGGACATGGAGAGCGTCTCATATACCACACCCTGACCGGCGAAGGCCGCGTCACCGTGGATCTGGATCGCCATGTGTGAAAGACGGGTTTCGGTATCACCGTCATCATCCTGCGCGGCACGGACCTTGCCGCAGACAACCGGATCGACCGCCTCAAGATGAGAGGGGTTCGGCTGGAGCGAGATATGGACGGAGTGGCCGCCGATCTCGACATCCGTGGAAGAGCCGAGATGGTATTTCACGTCGCCGGAACCAGCCACGTTGTCGGGTTTGAAGGAACCGCCACCGAACTCGTTGAAGATCGCGACGTAGGGCTTACGGACAACATTCACCAGCGTGTTCAGACGACCGCGATGCGCCATGCCGATGGCGACCGACTTCACACCCTGCTGCGCGACCTGATCGATCACAGCATGCAGCGCCGGGATGGAGACTTCGCCGCCTTCCAGACCGAAGCGCTTCGCACCGACATAACGCTTCTGGCAAAAGGACTCGAAACCCTCTGCTTCCGTCAGGTTCCTGAGGATCGATTTCTGTTCCTCGACCGTGACGCTGTTCTGCCAGTTGTCGCCTTCCAGACGGGAACGGAACCAGTCGCGCTGCTCTTCGGAGCGCGCATACATGTATTCCGCGCCAATCGCGCCACAGTAAACCTGACGCAGGCCAGTGACGACCTCCTTGACGGTCGCCGTATCGCGACCCGGCAGGATCGGGGACAGCAGCGTGCCGATATAGACCGGACGGTCGAGGTCTTTCGCGGTAAAACCGTAAGTGGCGGGGTCGAGCTCGACGGCCGGAGCCGGAACTTTCAGACCCAGCGGGTCGGTCTGCGCCTCCAGATGACCGAACTCGCGGAAGGCCCGGATCAGCTGCGCGATGGCGAGGCTGTCGGTAGCGGCCAGACCCGCACCTTTACCCGCATTCTTGCCGGCAGGAGCCGGAGCGGGCTCCTCACCCGTGATGATTGACTTGCGCGGCGCCCAGGAAGCTCCTGATGCGTCCTGAAGGATGGAAGCCGTTTCATCGTCCATGGAGCCGAACAGATCGGCGAAGGACGGGTCCACGCTCTTCGGGTCTTCGGCCCATCGTGCGTACAGATCGGCCACGTAAGCGATATTGCTACCGCTCAGTGCCGTCGTAAGAAGATCGCTGCCCGCCATTTTCAGAACGCTCCTGTGTTTCTTCTCAAGCTCGCGGAGGGAAGACTGTGTGCCACCTCCCCAAGCCGGTCGATAGGCCGTTTCGACATGACTGTTACGTCCAAAGCTGAAGAAGTGGTCACCTGACCGCAGAAAAAAGACTTCCGACGGATTGAATGCGTCTCTGCAAACATATCCATGACCAGAAAGCCTCCATCCCACGACCGGATGACCCGGCCATACCCGGTCCCGGCCGGATTACTGCCGAATTTGCTAGACCGCCGAAAAAGACTCGACAAGCCGTCGGGCTGTCACGGTCTGGAGAGGACTCCTCCCGGACCCTGGGCACGGCCCAGCCAGCTCTCACTGCTCATCTCCATGAGACGGGAAGCCGTGCGGGCGAATGCGTCCGCTCCCTCCCCTGACGGGAACAGGTTATCCGGGGAGTCGTCAGCGGAAACAAACAGCAGATTGCCGTTGTCGTACAAGGCGTCGATCAATGTAATGAAGCGTCTGGCGACGTTCGCATCGTCGGGTCCAAGCGATGGAATATCGTCCATCACAATAACGGGAAATTTCCTGGCGATGGCCAAATAATCGTTTGGTCCCAGCGGTCTGCTACACAGAGAAGTGAAATCGAAACGGGCCACCGGACCCTGCGCATGATCCACCGGCAGGGAGCGACCACTGAACTCCAGTGTGACTTTTTCGATCGAATGACCTTCACCGTAACGCGCGACGATCTTGTCGAGGCGATGTCTGGCTGTCTCGTCAGCCGGGACGATCCAGGTTGCGTCGTCCTGTTCGCGTCCACGGCGATAATCGGTTTCCGAATCCAGCACTTCCGTATCCAGATGACGCTGGATGATAGCGATGAACGGCTTGAACGCGTCCGCGCCGGGGCGATTCTGGAACAGATCGCCCGGCACGGTATTCGAGGTTGCGACGATGATAACCTTCGCTGCGAACAGCGCCTCGAACAGACGCCCCAGAATCATGGCGTCGGCGATGTCGTTGATCTGGAATTCATCGAAGCAGAGAAGCGTCGCATCCTGGGCGATGGTCCGCGCCAGTGGCGGCATTGGATCGCTCATGCCCGGATTGGCTGCTTTAAGGGCGCGCAGCCGCTGGTGCACTTCCTGCATGAAGGTCAGGAAGTGGATGCGCTGCTTCTTCTCGATCGTGACGCAGGAAAAGAACAGATCCATCAACATCGTCTTGCCACGACCGACACGACCGACGATGTACACGCCCCGCGGGATGCCGTCGTCGGCACGCTCATCCGACCGGTTCAGCAGTTCAGGCAGTTTTCTCGCGAGCTTGGACAGCAGGCCTTTCCGTTCCTCCGGTGGTTTGACCGGAGCGGGACGATAGGCCTCCACCTCGACCCACAAACGATCAAGGCGTCTGGCGACGCGCTCCTGATCCGGATCACGCCGCAGCGTGCCACTGGCGACACGCTCTTCATACAGCGCGAATGGACCAGAGGTCCGGGACTGGGCGGAAAGGGGCTGTCTGTTCATGGTATCCATGCTTCTGCCGATAGCGATGCGTGCTGTCACCAGCAAGAGAGGGGCGATAGGCCACACTCGCTCGTGACACCATACTCACGCGGTGGTGAAGAGGCAGCACCCGAACATCGTCCTATCGTAGGCGCTCCACACCCGAGCAGAGGAATTCAGGATATGACGGACTGGGCAGACTGGAATGAACGGCGCGAACATCTGGGACAAGCCATCGGGGCTTATGGAGCCGTCGCACCTGATACGGTCTCGAGCATTCTCGCCCTGAACGGAGCCAGCGCAAAGACCGGCCATCTTGACGCCAAAACCCGTGAACTGATTGCGCTTGCGGTCGCGGCAACCACCCGCTGTGACGGGTGCATCACCATTCACGCAGAAGAAGCGGTAAAGGTTGGAGCGACGCGGGAAGAGATTGGCGAGGCGCTCAGTGTCGCCATCGCCCTGAATGCCGGCGCGGCGCTTGTTTACTCGACCCGTATCATGGACGCGTTTGACGCCGCAAAAAAAGCCGGAAGCTGAATCATGACACGTAGTATGGGTCTGTTACTCTTCAGGCCCATCGTTCCATGAAAGCACATCATGATTCCGGATAGACTGAATATTCATAATCTCCCGTTATTTTTCAAAACGACGATATCCGCAAATTCTTAGATTCCAACATCAGAAATACATTCCGGACAGAATTTTACCCACGCCATCCGCTTGCCCTGACAAACCACTCTACTGCAATTCAGTGAAAAGACCGTCTATTGTGCAGGCTTATGGCGCCCATGCTGATGACATTTCCGGGCGGCAATGGGTCGTTTCCCTGCGCGATACGGCGCTGACTGACCATGGTGGCAAGATGCTCTGTCCGGGCTCGCATCAGAATCCGATGAACATAAGAACGTGACGCCCCAATCTGCTCTGAAATGGCACGGATGCTTTTCCCCTTGGCATAAAGCGTCTTTGCCGCCTTCCCCAGGTCTTCCGCACGTTCTTCTTCAAACTTTCTGACCATCACGCATGATTCCCTGAAAAAGATAATGACTCCAATGAAAAACTGACGTTCAGGTCACATAGTTTTTTCAGAAGAGTTTCCATCGCCGTTTCAGCCAGTTCCAGCGCAACGGCTGTGGCGCATGATCCGGATACAGCCACCTGCGTGCAGCACTGAGCCCGGAAACGTAATTCATTCAGTTCTTTTTTCTGCTCTCCTGTAAGAGCCGAAATCATGACGTTCCAGCTTTCATCACTCATACGAATGGGATTGGGCCCATCATATGAGCGCAAACAGACTTGTCTTTTACGATCCATCTGTGACATACATCACCTAACAAGTAAGAATTTTTATTGTTTTGAGTTTTTTATGAGTTATTAACGACTTTCGAACCACCCTTTCGGAGGAAAATATGAGCCATTTAACTCACATCATCAAGCGAAAAACGTTATGCCAAGAGTGTTATTATAGAGACGCACTCTGCAATTCTCGTAACACACTGTAATGACAGAAGAAAAAACTCCATCCCGTCGGCGGCGCGGTCCCACGTTGAAAGAGGCTCCGGATCTTGCAACGCGCGAAGGGAGGCTGACGCACGCCATCCAGCGTTACGGGTCCGCGCGGCAACTGCATCAGGCTACCGGCATTTCCGAGTCCATGATAGGGAAATACCAGAAGCCTGGCGCAGACTGGAAACCTTCGAAAATTGATGAAATATCAAGGGAACTTGGCGTCTCCGTCGAATGGCTCTGGACAGGTGAGTCCAGGCTCTCTTCTTCCGTTGCCGTCGTTTATTACGATGCCAGAGCCTCTGCCGGCTTTGGACGGACATGTGAGGAAAGCGTAGGCCATCCCATACAGTTTCCCCGATCCTTCCTGACGGAAGAACTGGGCCTGCAACCGTCCGGCCTGATCATGATCACGGCCGACGGCGATTCCATGCTTCCAACCATTCACAGTGGAGACCGCCTGCTGATTGACACCCAGCCCTCCACAAGGATTGAGGGCGTCTATGCTGTAGTGATGCATGGCGGCCTGTTCGTGAAGAGAATTTCCCGTACTGCCAACGGTGATTTCCTCGTCCAGTCCGATAATCCCGCATACCAGTCAGCAACGTTCCCTGCCGAACAGGTCAGTCTTGGCTCCCCTGACGGCCACGCCATGAGCATCATCGGCAGAGTGGTCTGGACCATGCAGCGCGTATGACCACCCCAAAACCTCCTGCAAATCCACAAGGCATTTCTGATAAATATTTTCAAAAACACCTGACAACATCATTATATAATATGGCGCATCGTCGTTAACTGAAAATATTTCGACGATCAGTTATATCGCCACGAAAATAGCGACCTCATGGACTGCCATACCGCCGACTGAGCCAACCTGACGTAAAAGCGCTCGGTCTGATTTCCTTGCCTGCAAGGAATAAAAACGATTTTTCGCAAATGCTGATATTTGTCTTCACTGGATGAAGGCTGATATCCTCTCTCCTTCACATTGATCCATCGACCGATCAATGTCGCAATCCCGGCCTGCGATCAACTCTTCAGGCCCAGCCTTTTATTCAGGTGTCATGAATAAAGAGACGCCCACCCGCCTCTCCAACAGGAACCGCGGTCGATTTCCAGGAGACAGTGCATCACCAAACGACACAATCCTCTGGAGCTCTCTTGAAGAATACATAATTTTTTGTGAAAGAGAGGTTTGGAAAATTCCTCCTCACTCCGGACTGTATTGATCCAGCAGATCACCCGGCAGCACCGTGACCACCGGAACCTCCGTCCAGACCAGACAGCATTCTACGGTGCGCCCCGGATAGAGTGACTCCAGAAGAGCCCGATAGGCCGCCATCTGCCGCAGATACATGACCGGCGTGCGCTCCACGGATGCGGGTGGACGGCGGTTGGTCTTGAAGTCACAGACCAGCACACGATCGGGCAGCACAATCATCCGATCGACCTGACCGACAATCACGGTTTCACCGACAACACCCGCCAGCCTCTGCTCCGCGCGACTGCCATCCGCAAACAATGGCGCCAGCACTGTCGATTCCATCACCGCGATGACACGAGCGACCAGTCGGGCCGCCTCCTGCTCATCCAGTCGGTTTCCCGGCTGAAGCAGCCAGTTATAGCCTATATCTGTCCGATCGGCTTCCGGTCGGTCGGGAAGAAACTGAAGCAGGGCATGAACGAGCGTGCCGCGTCGGAACGCCGCCTCACGCGCCGCGTTCGGAGTCAGTGCGGCAATATCCAGCGGCGAGCGCGTGGAAGGCTGTTCACCAAATGGAGCATCATCAGGACGGCTCGGCGACAGCGGCCGGGCCAGCGCAGACTCCACTGGTGGAGCCGCAGGTGTCCAGTCCGGCGCATGCCCCGCCCATGCCGGAAGAGGGGCCGGGGACGGAAGAGGCGCTCGCGCGTGCATCGTGCGGCTGACAGTCGCGGTCTCCTGCAGGATCAGGCGTGATCCCTCCCACCCCAGATCGAACGGCTCGGACACCGCCTCCGCCGCAGTGAAACCATCCACGCAGCGCGCGTACCAGCTTTCATCGCTCAGCGTGCGACCGGTTTCCCATCCGCAAACCACCAGCCGATCGCTGGCCCGCGTCAGGGCGACATAAAGCAGGCGGTTATATTCTTCCGCTGCCTGCTCACGCAGTTTCTCACGTACAGCTTTCGTGACGTCCGTGGCGGTGTCGGTGCGGGGCACAAATACCGGCAGACTCGGATCGCCTCCCTTCGCCTCAAGCCAGAGCAGCCTGCTGTCGGAACGGGGCGTCCCGATCGTGTCGGGCAGAATGACCAGCCGCGCCTGCAATCCCTTCGAGCCATGCGCCGTCATCACACGCACAGCGTTCCCCGTCGCCTCCGCTTCCCGCTTGACGCTTTCATTGGAATTGCGAAGCCAGTGCAGAAATCCCTGCAGGGAATGGGCGTGCTTTTCTTCGTAGCGAAGCGCCGCGGAGAGAAGTTCGTCAATCGGTTCTGCGGCTTCCGGACCAAGACGCGCAAGGATACGCGCCCGACCGCCATGCACACCCAGAGCCTCGGACAGCAGCGTGTAGGGCGAGGCGTAATCCACGCGACGGAACAGGGCCGACAGATAAGTCCATGCCGCCGACCAGTCTGGGCGCTCGGCGTGACGCTCTCGCAGGACCGTCCAGAGCGGTTCACCGTCGCGATCCATCGCCAACCCCATCAGGCTGTCATCGCTGAGGCCGCCAAGCGGGGAAGTCAGCACGCAGGCCAGTGTCAGATTGTCCTGCGGCAGAAGCAGCGCGTCGCACAGCGCCATCAGATCCTGCACCACTGTCTGGTCGGCAAGTCCGGTCCGCACGAGCGTCGCCACCGGCACGTCAGCGGTCTTGAGGGCGCGGATCAGGGCCCGCACGAAGGCGGAACGGCGGGGCACGAGTATCAGCACGTCACCCGGCGTCAACTGCGTTTCACCCGGTGCCGGAGGCAGCAGCAACTGCGTGGCAATCCAGCGGGCCAGCGTATCCGCGAGACGTTGCTGAGACGAAACCTGCCCCACATTCTTTCTTGTCGCAGCCCAGGGATCAGGTTCCTCGGCGTCACCCTCTCCCTCGGTCATGCGGGGTACGAGCGGCCAGAGTTCAACACGGCCACCCTGTCCTGGCCGGGCGGATTCATGGCGCGGCATGGACTGGCCCGGCTCGCTGACACCCCGTGCGGCCAGAGGATGACTGAACACCGCATCGACAAGAGACAGGACCGGGGTGGTGGAGCGAAACGAGACGGTCAGTTGCGGTTCGCGCCAGAGAGCCTCCGCACTCTGCGCACGTTTTTCAAAAGTCTGACGCCACTCCCTGAAGGCTTCCGGATCAGCGCCCTGAAATCCGTAGATCGACTGCTTGTAATCGCCCACAGCAAAGACCGTGCGGGGACCGGCGTTCTCATCGTGAGCCCCCACACCGGAGAAGAACTCTTCTGTCAGGTCACCGGCAATGCGCCACTGCGCGCGGGATGTATCCTGCACCTCGTCGAGAAGAAGATGATCGATTCCACCATCAAGTTTGTAAAGCACCCATGCCGCACCAGGATCACGAAGCAGACCAAGTGTACGGAGGATGAGGTCATCATACTCGACCTGCCCGCGAAGAGCCTTGCCCGCACTATAAGTTTCCAGAATCGGAGCCGCAGTCCGAAGCAGGGCGAGTGTCAGCGTCGCGAGCGTGATAGCGCGGCGGGTTTCCTCGACAGCAAGAATACGTCTGCCTTCTTCCTGAATGCGCTCGACAGTCTTCTCATTGTTTTTAGCATATTTTTCGCTGGTGCCGGCGTTTTTACGCAGCTCACCCTTTCCTGTCAGAAAAAACGCCTGCCACTCCGACCATGCCGCCGCCCGATCCGACGGATATTTCGCCAGCCAGTCCAGCATGTCGGCGGCACGACGTTGCGCTGTGGCAGGAGCCGTTTCCTGCATCGTCCTGAGAGCATCCCGCAACGCCGCTTCTTCCGGAATCTCCGTACAGGCCGCAAGAAGCGGGTCCGCGGATGGAGCCGCTTTCACCCCGAGCGCCCCGAGCAGCTTTTCCCGCAAGGCTTCCCTGTCGGTGAGCGCAAGGACCAGCACATCCCTGACCTGGCCACTGAATCGAAGTTCGGTCAGCAGACCCAACAGATCGACAAGTGAAATCTGCGCCGCCAGAGGCTCGACCAGACCCGCAGGAAGACGTCCAAGCTCCGCTTCCGTCGCCTCCGACAATGCCAGTGAGGCGTCCGTGTCCTCCATCAGCGTGAAATGCGGATTGGTGGCGGCTTCAAGCGGAAAACGACGCAGGAGTGACTGACAGAAAGCATGAATCGTGCCGATCCGCATACCACCGGGCAGATCAAGCACCCGTGCGAACAGGGCGCGGGCTTCTGCGCGGGCCGAGAGCGGAACGTTCAGTCCGCCAAGCGCCTGATCCAGTTTCTCATCGGACAACGTGACCCATTCACCGAGTGTACGCTGGAGACGGATCGCCATTTCCGCTGCGGCCGCCTTGGTGAATGTGAGGCAGAGAATGCGCCCCGGCCATGTGCCGGGAATGAGCGGCCCGGTCGGATCGTGAGGATTCTGACGCGGCAACATCAGGCGCAGCAGGCGGTCAATGAGAAGCTTGGTCTTGCCGCTGCCCGCAGACGCCGACACGAACACGGATGCGTTCGGATCTGACGCGTCATTCTGCTGCACGTTGGCGAGGTCAATGGCGCTGGTGGGTAGGGTCATGCCGACAACCTCATGCGTTTCTCAGGCGGCGCTGCTTTTGACCGGCAAAAGCGTGTGCCTCTGGAAACCGATAATTGAGAAAGCAACCGGGATGAACGGGTCCACGCCCCCTTCGGGATGTGGGCAGAGCCCGGACTTCCTTTGGAACGCTCCATAATCAGGACCACCGACGTCCGAGGAGTGGCTTTCGCGTGGGGTGCAGACGACAGAGGGCAGGCCACGTCTCTCCCCTTCCTCTCTTCCGCCCTGAAAGACAGGTCGGGATCACAGAGACTGTGTCCCTGCGTGGAGTTCGGGGTAACGCCCCCTGAACCGGCCATCCCGATTCCGGATGGGCTCTCAAACAGCTCAGCCATAAACAGAAGCGGGGCGGTATTCATTCTCCCCCCTCCTCCCGAGCCGTGCTCCATTCCGTCACGCGGGCAAGCTGGGCATAGTCTGCGAAACGCGGCGGCTTGCCGGGATGAGGATGTGAAAGATAAGGCTGCGCCTTGCTATCATAAGCCTCCACACGCTGGCGCAGATTCTCCCAGGCCTGCCGGGCGAGATCCGCGATACTGATCTCCCTGCTTTTCACCACCGTTTCTGACCCCGGTTCCGCACCGCCGGTCAGACGCCAGTAGATCAGGTCGCCGACTTCAGAACGGCTGCTCTCGTCGGCAGAAAAATGTTTCGTCGCCTCCGGAAACGCCCCCAGTGTCAGCATGGCCGCTTCCAGTGGAAGCTGAGGACTCCATCCGGCGATCACCTCCTTCGTGGAAGGCACGGTGCCGGTCTTGTAATCGAGCAGAGCCATCTTCCCGTCGCCAAACAGATCAATCCGGTCAGCGCGCCCCGTCAGGGTGAAGGCGCCACCCGGCACATCCGTAATGGTGGCGCGACCTTTGACTTCCGTCAGAATGGCGCGCGGCGAGGCGCTTTCCCGTCGGGCGGCTTCAGCCTGCGCAACCCAGTCGGCAATACGGAGCAGACGAGGCCGCCACCACGAGGCGAGGGCCGGGCGCAGACTGGTGGCGTCCAGACTATCGAGAAACGCCCTGCGCAGGGACACGACAGGATCATGCGGCCAGTCCGCGCCGTGCTCGCGAAACCATATGTCGAGCGCACCGTGCACCAGCATCCCGTAGTCGGACGCATCGACAGACTGCTCCAGCGGGTCGAGCGGCCGCAGATTCAGAACATGCCGGGCATAGATGGCGTACGGGTCACGCATCCATGTCTCGATCTCGGTGACACTCAGTCGCCGGGGACGCTTGTTGACGGGAGGTCTCGGCTCTGGAGCGGCGACAGGCTGGGCGGCGCCGTTGGGCCGATCAATCTGCGACAGCCATGACTGCGCCGGGTGCTCGACCAGTTTCTGTCCTCTCCCGGCAAGAAAGGCGTCCAGCCTCACCAGCCAGCGGGCTGGAACAGCGGGCGCGCCATCCCGACGCCCCGGTGTGGACAGAACGATGTCCGGGGCGGACGACAGGCAGGACGCGAAATCATGCGCCGCCTGCCCGATGGCCTGCTCTGGAGAAGGCAGCCCGACACGCGCCCGCATGGGACGGCTGAGCCACGGGCCGGGATCGGTTGCGGGAGGCCAGACTCCCTCGACCAGTCCGCCCAGCACCATAAGATCGACAGTCTGGAGACGCGCTTCGGCCAGACCCCAGATAAACACGCGGGGATGAAGTGTGATGGTCGCCTCGCCCCGTCCTCTCAGCGCCCGACGACTCTGCACGCGCTCTTCGGTAAAGACGGCAGCCAGCAATCCGTCAAGAACGGCCCACGGCTGCGGCGGCAGGACATCGGTGGCAGTCAGGAGATCGGAGAAACGACGAGCCAGCGCGTTTCCATCCTCACCACGCCAGAGTTTGTCCGCACCCGGCGTATCATCGGTGCTGGTCAGCGCCTCCGCTGCCTCGAGCAGCGCCGTAAGCTGATCCGGCAGGGTCCGTTCCTCACGGGCGCTTTCCAGTGCGGGGGCAAGGCAACGCTCCATCGCGGTCAGGAAAAGGTCGAGAGGCTGCGGCTCATCAGGCCGATCCGCCGAGACGCCATCAAGCGAGACCCCTTCTTTCTTCTGCTTCTCCAGCAGAAGCAGACGCAGGCCGTCGATTCCCGGTGCAGGCGCAGGTCCACGCAGAAGCTGGCGTTCCAGCAGACGGGCGGAGGCACGGGCCGTGCCGGGTGACATGCCGCATGCAACGAGAGGATGTTTCAGCAAAGCCAGAAGCGATACCGGAGCGAGATCCTGGTCCACCGCCTGAGCCAGCAGTCGCAGCAGAACCGCGGTGGGCGTGGTGATGAGCAGTTCTCCCGCACTGTCATCGGCGAGAACACCCCAGCGAGCCAGTTCGGCGGCGACCCGCCCCGCCAGTGCGCGGTCCGGGGTGACCAGGGCGACCCGCCTGTTCTTCTGCTCGATTCCCGCTCTCAGGATCAGTGCGATAGCGGCGGCTTCCTCCTGCTGATCAGCGCAGGCAAGACGATGCAGACCGGCGCATTCGCCCCGTTCAGGATTGGCCGCCCAGTCTGACAAGGCTGCGGCGGGCAGCAGGGCCCGGGCGATGGTCAGGGTGCGGGCGGCGAGAACCGCGCGGCTTTCGTCGTCGGACAGAATGGAAGGCCATGTCTCCACATCGTCGCGACGGGCCTCGAGACTGGCCAGAAGCCGTGACAGGCCGGCCTGCGGATGGCCGTCCGGAAGCGTGGCGAACGTCTCGTCATCCATCTCACGATCAAGGCCGGGAATGACCAGCCGCCCCTGTGGATGATGCAGCACTCCCCGAAGCGCATTGACGGTGGACGGCAACGCATCAGTAAAGCCAACGGCCCAGAGACGGGCCGTCCCGTCCACCTGATGCGCCCAGTAGTCCGCCTGCGCATCCAGCAGCGCGATCTGGCGTGCGACAGGATTCATCATTCCCTGTTCCTGCAGCCACGCAGGCCAGACGCTGGTGATGATGCCGAGGAATTTGAGAGTCGCCTGCCAGTGAATGGCGAAACTCTCGTCGACAGCATCCGGCAATGCTTCCGCGAGAGTGATGCCCGAACGCTCGGCTTCATCCATCAGGTCCGCCAGCGCACCGGCCAGAGGCCATGCCTGATCGAGCATCGGACGCGTTCCGAAAGCCGTTTCCGCCTGAAGCACAAGCCGCGTCAGGATGGCGAGCCGACGCATGGGCGGCACGGCGGGGGGCAGCAGCAGGGCATCAGGGCTGGCAAGCGCTGTTTCCGCTTCATCCAGTCCACCGATCGGAATGATACGGGGCAGCAGAATGGCGCGTCCATCGGCCTGCCGGAGAAACGCTTCCGTCAGGGCGCGGGCAGCGCGGCGACCGGGCAGGACAAGAGCGCCATCACCGATCCGTTCTGGGTCTTCCTCCACCCCAGCGGTCCAACGTGCCGCAATTTCATCAAGAAAGCGCAGGTGCGCGGGGATCGTGGCGAGGCCCGGAGCAGAAGAAGCGTTCATCGGGGAAGGATGGTCCGTGAAAAAGAGAGCTGCAAGGGTGCCACCATCCAGCCATTCACAGGCGGTCCGCCCATCCTGTCAGCACAGCTTCACGGGGCAGATCTTCCGCATCAGAATCCTGCCCGGCGATGGGACGTGGTTTCAGCGTGACATGCAGGGCGTCAGGCGGCGTGAGGTCTTCCAGACGCTCCGGCCATTCAACCAGCACGATTCCTGTGCGGGCATCTTCCCACCCCAGTTCTTCCAGTGCTTCCGGCCCCTGCAACCGCCAGAGATCGAAATGCGCCACCTCACCTTGCGGCGAGTCGTAGGACTGCACGAGTGTAAAGGTGGGGCTGGGGACATCCAGCGTCGGATCATGACATAGGCTGCGGAGAAAGGCTCTCGCAAAAACGCTTTTCCCCGCTCCCAGTGGACCGGAGAGCAGAATGGCGTCCCCGGGGCGGGCCAGACCGGCCAGTCTGCGGGCAAGAGCCTCGGTCTCGGACCGGGTGTTCAGCGAAAGGGCGGTCATGAACAGAATCCGGATGGTTACCAGGGACAGAAGAAACTCCCTGTTTCCTGTGTCTCTGTGCTCCTGTCACGATCTTTCTGCTGCAAATGACGCCTTATGGGACAGAAGGCGCTCCACGCGCCTCCGCGCTGGAGCAAGGCTCTTGCAGAAAGCCTGAAGATGGCCGGGCGCTGTATTGCTGATCCGGCAAATGAGATTCTGTCAGTCTGGCTTCCTCTGCGTGGCGCGACGCATGGCGAGATCATCCAACATGGCCTGTTCCTTTTTCTGCGCCAGTTCCTGCTGCTCTTTCGCCCGGATTTCCGCCAGTTTCTCAGCAGCTTCAAGAGCCGAACGCGCCATATTGACCCGTGTGCGACAGGCTTCCACCTCCATGGCGGCATCCTGTTCACTCAGGCGCGCCTTATCGAGAGCGATACGCCCGATCGGCAGCCACCGGGAATAGGCCTCGACCACCTGATCATCGGCCGAAAAATCCAGGGCTATGTCCCTCTCCCGCACCATGTTCTGCTCCGCCGCCTTTACGGCGTCAGAAGTCGTCATGGCGCGCGCCAATGCCTCCGAAAGCAGTTTCTTGGCTTCATCAAGTTCCTGTTTTCTGATTTTCAGGAGGGAATCAAGCGGTGAAGAGGGCATTGGACTGTTCTCGGTCTGGGGGAAGTTACGTCAGATGATCAGGAAACGGCCCTGGCGGCCGCGACCGAGTTCTCCTGAACAGGGATTTCTGCGAGCGCATCTCTCAAGGCTGCAAAGCTCTCGTCCAGCGTGCAGCGCTCATGGCGTCCCTGTGAAAGGACGGACTCAATGGCTGGCCGAAGTTTGATGGCTTCATCAACTTTCGCATCGGCGCCGGGACGATAGGCTCCGAGCCGGATCATGTCGGCCATCTCGGCATAAGTAGCGAGAATGGCCCGGGCGCGACGGGTCAGCGCGTTTTCATCTTCGGAATTGCAGCCCGGAACAGTACGGGACAGCGAGCGCAGGATATCGATAGCCGGATAACGGCCTGTCTCCGCGATACGGCGATCCAGCACCAGATGCCCATCCAGAATGCCTCGCACCGCGTCAGCGACCGGTTCGTTCTGGTCATCACCTTCCACAAGAACCGAAAAAAGAGCGGAAATCTGTCCGGCGGACCCATCGGGACGCACAATGCCGGGTCCGGCCCGCTCCAGAAGCCGGGGCAGTTCGGCGAAGACCGAGGGAGGATAACCTCGTGTGGCCGGAGGCTCACCAACCGACAGGCCGATTTCGCGCAGCGCCTGACAGAAACGGGTGACGCTATCCATCAGCAGGAGCGCCGACTTGCCTTCATCCCGAAAATATTCGGCGACAGCAAGGGCCGCGTAAGCTGCTTCCCGTCGCATGAGCGGAGGTGAATCCGAGGTTGCGACGATCACGACCGAACGGGCGAGCCCTTCCGGCCCCAGATCGTCCTCGACAAACTCCCGGACTTCCCGTCCCCGTTCCCCGACGAGGGAAATCACGGCCACATCGCAGGCCGTATTACGGGCCAGCATCGACATCAGCGTGGATTTCCCCACGCCAGACCCCGCGAAAAGCCCGAGTCTCTGGCCCTCCCGACAGGTCGTGAAGAGGTTCATGGCCCGGACGCCAAGATCGAGTCTCGGTCCCAGACGGGCCCGCAGCGTTGCATCCGGCGGGGACGTGCGCACCGGACGGGTCACAGACCCCGGTGGCAATGGCCCCTTGCCGTCGAGAGGACGTCCGAGCGGATCAATGATCCGCCCGATCCATCCGTCTGAAACAGAAAGGCTTCCCCCCGGTTTCGGTGTCCGTGATCCAAGAAAGACAGGAAACCGGACCTCGTTTCCGCTGGCGAGTCCATCAAGACTGCCGAACGCCATGGCATGCGCATGACTGGCGGAAAATCCAATAATTTCCGCAGGAATCGAAGCGCCGTTACGTCGCATCAGCGATACACGGTCCCCGACTGACGCGAGACTCCCGAGTCCCGCGACTGTCACGGCAAGGCCGGACAGGGAAGTGATATGCCCGGTCGCAATGGCGGCAGGAATGCCCGCACAGGTTGCGTTAACCTGCGCGAGGAAATCCGGTTTCATAAGAGTTCTCCGGCTGAGGCCATTCGATATCCCCACTTTCTGAGGCAAATAGATAAAAAAAAAGACAATTTACGGGTTTATGATGGCATCCAAGAATCTTTATACAATCTTTACGTGAAATTTCCGTAGACCAATACAACCCAAGGTGGTAACTAATGGTCAACAACGAACCAAGGGTTACTGTCATGCGCGTTCTGCTCGTTGAAGACGATCTCTCTGCTGTCGGTGAAATCACCCAGATCATGAAAGGCGCTGGTTTCACAGTCGATCATGTTCAGTCTGGTGAAGAAGCCGTCGAGATGCTCCGGCATTATGATTACGACCTCGCCGTGCTGGAGCTGATGCTCTCCGATATCGAGGGATATGAGGTTGTCCGTCGGGCCCGTGCAGCGCGCGTCGCAACCCCGATGGTGGTCCTGTCCGGCCTGACGCGCCCGCAGGCAAAGGTAAAAGCATTCTCCATCGGCGCTGACGATTACATGACCAAGCCTTTCGACCCCGATGAACTGGTGGCCCGGATGCAGGCCATCCTGCGGCGTTCCAAGGGCTTCAGCGAACCGACCCTGCGTGTCGGTCCCCTGAAGCTCAGCCTTGATAGCCGGGAAGTTACGGTGAATGAGGCTCCTGTTCATCTGACAGGCAAGGAATACGCCATTCTGGAACTGCTGGTGCTGCGCAAGGGAATGGTCCTGACCAAGGATGCGTTTCTGAACCATCTTTATGGTGGAATGGATGAACCGGAGATGAAGATCATCGACGTTTTCATCTGCAAGCTGCGGAAAAAGCTTCAGGCGGCTGGCGCAGGCAATCTCATCACCACAGTATGGGGCCGGGGCTACATGCTGCGCGAGCAGTTCCATCGCATGGACACACACGAAGCCGAAATGGCTTCC
Organism: Acetobacter aceti; assembly: GCF_002005445.1. Classification (NCBI taxonomy): domain Bacteria; kingdom Pseudomonadati; phylum Pseudomonadota; class Alphaproteobacteria; order Acetobacterales; family Acetobacteraceae; genus Acetobacter; species Acetobacter aceti. The sequence goes on along the minus strand of NZ_CP014692.1, from coordinate 266,961 downwards.
GAACGACTGGAAACCCCCGAAATCGTCGCAGCCTGAGCATCGTCCCTGTCAGAACGCCGCATTTGACAGAGTGTTTTCTGCTTCCGCAGACCAAAAACACTCTGTCAGATTTTCAAGCCTTTCGGTTCAGGCTCTCCAGTTCGCGGCAATCGTAACGCCATGATCGAGCGGACCTGCTCCGTGCCCGTAGCCCGGAGCGTGGGTAATAGCGCCAATCAGATAGGCGCGAGCTTCCTTCACGGCGTCTCTCAGTGAACGTCCCTGTGCAAGCCGCGTTGCGATCGCACTGGCAAGCGTGCAGCCCGTTCCATGCGTATGGCGGGTATCAATACGCTGAGACGTAAAGATCTCGACCGTATCACCATCCACAAGAATGTCAGCGAGATGAGGGCCCTTCATATGGCCGCCCTTCACCAGCACCGCCGGGACACCCTTGCTGCGCAGCGCATGACCTGCATCGATCATGTCCTCCGCCGTCTCGATCTTCACGCCAAGAAGCGCTTCAGCTTCGGGGATATTCGGTGTCAGGAGTGTACAGAGCGGCAGAAGAGAATCGATCAGCGCCGAAATGGCGTCCGGAACAAGCAGTGCCGCACCACCTTTCGCCACCATCACCGGATCAAGAACGAAGGGGATTTTGCGGTAACGGCTGATTTCTTCCGCGACCACATGAATGCACTCAGCCCTGCCAAGCATCCCGGTCTTGAACGCATCGGCACCGATATCGTCCAGTACACATCTGATCTGGGTCCGGAGAAATTCGGGCGGCACGTCAAGAATATCGACTACACCTAGCGTGTTCTGAGCCGTCAGGGCGGCGATCGCCGTCATCGCAAAACCATCAAGCGCGGTGATCGCCTTGATGTCCGCCTGAATGCCGGCCCCTCCCCCGGAGTCGCTGCCCGCTATGCTCAGAACCCGCCCGCGCATGGATCAGGCCACCACATGGGCTGAGTTGATCGCATCGCACATCGCGTCCACGGCCCGGTTCACATCCGATTCGTGTTCGGCTTCCACCATCACGCGCACCAGTGGTTCGGTCCCACTCTCACGCAGGACAAGGCGGCCCTTCTGTCCAAGCTGCGCCACCACATCATCGCGGGCGGCCTGCACTTCCGGCAACCGCAGAGGGCTGGCTCCGGAAAAGCGGATATTTTTCAGAAGCTGAGGGTAAGGCGTAAAGACCCGGCACACCTCGCTGGCCGGACGACCGTCCTCAATCAGCACGGCCAGAACCTGAAGCGCTGCCAGCAGACCATCACCCGTGGTTGCGAAATCGGACAGAACCACGTGCCCAGACTGTTCACCGCCAACATTGGCCCCGTTTTCACGCATCCGCTCGACGACATAGCGATCACCAACGGCCGTGCGCTCAAGTGTGAGCCCGCCATCCGCCAGAAAGCGCTCAAGCCCCATATTGGACATGACCGTGGCGACGACCGAAGACGTCGCGAGTCGCCCGGCCCTGGCCCATGAACGCGCGATCAGACCAAGGATCTGGTCGCCATCGATCAGATGCCCGGTCTCATCAACCAGCAGCATCCGGTCAGCATCACCGTCCAGCGCAATGCCGAGATCAGCGCCATGCCGGACAACGGCTTCGCAAAGCTCTTGCGGATGGGTAGAGCCGCAGCCTTCGTTGATGTTCACGCCGTCTGGGTCACAGCCGAGACGAATGACTTCCGCGCCCAGTTCCCAGATGGCAGCGGGAGCCACGCGGTAGGCAGCGCCATTCGCACAGTCGATGACGATTTTCAGCCCGTCGAGACGACAGCCCTTGGGGAGAGACGCCTTGGCATGTTCGATGTAGCGGCCCGCTGCATCGTTCAGACGCGAGGCGCGACCAATCTCGGCGGGCGACGCCAACTGTGACGACAGATCCATCATCATCAGGGTTTCGACCGTGGTTTCTTCCTGATCCGACAGCTTGAATCCATCCGGTCCGAACAGCTTGATGCCATTGTCACAGAAAGGATTATGGGAAGCGGAAATCATCACGCCCAGATCAGCGCGAAGAGACCGAGTCAGCATGGCGATGGCAGGCGTCGGCATCGGACCGACAAGCGTCACATCCATGCCCGCCGACAGAAACCCGGCCACAAGCGCGCATTCGATCATGTAACCCGAAAGCCGGGTGTCCTTGCCGACCACAACGCGATGGCGGTGACTTCCCCGGCGGAAATGCAAACCAGCAGCCTGACCGAGCTTCTGAGCAATCTCCACAGTCATGGGAGAAGTGTTCGCCTTCCCCCGGATGCCATCGGTCCCGAAAAACTGTCGTGTCTTGCTCATGCCGTGCCTGAAGTCGCCTGTGTAAATCACTGTGGAAACGGAACATCCGTTAATGACCGCCTTCTTTACCCTTCCCCATCAACCGGGACCAGAGGGGGAAGAGATCACTTCAGGCTTCAGGAATTTTCGCAACCCTGATCGTGTTCGTCGATCCGCTGATCCCGAATGGCACGCCCGCCGTGATGACGATCATGTTTCCAGGGCTGGCGACATGGCTTTTAAGAGCCGCCTCCAGCGCTAACGACACCATGGCCTCCGTATCCCGAACGGGTTTGTCGGCCGGCGTGACAAAAGACTGCACTCCCCAGACCAGAACCAGTCGCCGGGCCGTCGCAATGGTTGGCGTCAGGCCGAGCACACGGGCGATCGGCCGCTCACGGGCGATACGCAAAGCCGTCGGTCCCGCATGGGTGTAGGCGACAATGGCCGGGACTCCCAGCGTGGTGGCGACCTGCTGGGCGGCATGGGCAATGGCGTCAGCGATATAATGTTCGGGAGCCAGACGACTGGCCTGCATGATCATGCGCCAGCCTTCATCCGATTCCACCTGCTCCAGAATCCGGTTCATGATCGTCACGGCTTCACATGGATACTGACCGGCGGCGGACTCTGCGGACAGCATCACGGCGTCAGCTCCGTCAAAGACAGCGGTGGCAACATCCGAGGCTTCGGCGCGGGTGGGTGTCGGGGCCGCAATCATGCTCTCCAGCATCTGGGTCGCCACGATCACCGGCTTGCCGAGCAGACGGGCCTCGCGAATGATCCGCTTCTGCGCCAGTGGCACCACCTCCGGCGGCAGTTCCACACCCAGATCACCACGCGCCACCATGACGGCATCGGAAGCGTCGAGAATGGCCGCAAGATTATCCAGCGCCTGCGGTTTTTCCAGCTTGGACACCAGCCACGCCCGCCCCTGCACCAGACCTCGCGCTTCCAGAACATCTTCCGGGCGCTGCACGAAGGACAGGGCGATGAAATCCGCTCCCATCTCCAGCGCGAAGGCGAGATCGTCCCGATCCTTTGCGGTCAGGGCGGGAATGGGCAGCACAAGGTCGGGGACATTGACCCCCTTGTGGTTACTGAGCGGACCGCCGACCAGAACTTCCGTCTCCAGAAAATCGTCGCCGACTTTTCTGATGACCAGCTTCAGCTTGCCGTCATCCAGCAGAAGGATCGAGCCCTCTTTCGCCACGGAAATGATTTCCGGATGCGGCAGTCCGACCCGTGAAGCGTCACCCGGTGTTTCGCTGAGATCCAGACGGAATGGCCTGCCCGTCTCCAGCAGAACCTTCCCATCCGCAAAACGGCCCACCCGCAATTTAGGCCCCTGCATGTCGGCAAGAACGCCAAGAGGTCGTCCGATTTCCTGCTCGACCTCACGCACAATCCGGTAACGGGCGGCATGATCGTCATGAGTGCCATGGGAGAAATTGAACCGGAAGACATCCGCTCCCGCGAGAGCAAGATTTCTGATCACCTCATGCGTCGATGAGGATGGTCCAAGTGTGGCCACGATTTTTGTGCGGCACTGAGCGACGGCCATGAGTGCAGTCTCCTGTTGTGAGCCGGATGTCCTGAGACTGACTCAACGGACGAAGAGTGTCATCCGATCATCGCTAATCGCTCCCTGTCGGACAAAAAAGGGTGATCAGTTCCTCAGGACGGCGGGTAGGCCTCATCCGGTCCAATACCCCACATCTGGGCGCGGTGAATCCAGCCTTCGTACCGCTGCACCGAAACCTTGCACCATGCCGAACCGGAAGCACATGCCTTGATGGTGCCAACAGTCCCCGGTGTCAGCACAGCCACAGCGGCGGACTCATCATCAGCCGTTGCATGGAGGATGACCGCACCGGGCAGTTTCGCTACATCCGCGCTGGTGGAAACGCGGCTGATGATCTTGGCTTCGGTATGTCTGTTGGCAGCGGACGTCTCGGCTTTCTGCCCCTCAGCCTTTGGATCAGCGGGTATGTCCGACGCAGGTTTCGCATTGGACACCGGCGCCGGCGTTGTCGCGCCCGGCAGAGACGGAACCACAAAGTCACGCGAACCGATGAGGGTGGCCTGATGAACCCAGCCTTTTACGCCATCAGAATCCTCCACCAGACGCCAGACGTCAAACTCGCGCTCGATCTGCACGGGCAGGCCGCGACGGTGATAGACCCACTGGATGGGATAACGCTGACCCGGCCCGGCCCGCATGTTCACATCATCCGCCCGCAGGGCTGCAAAACGGGGCAGCGGCAGGCCGGTGTTGCTGCCTTTTGTGGGGTCCTGCCCGTTGGCGTTGGAACTGTTCGGCGTTTCATCGGGTGAGGCCGGATGCGCCGGATCGCCATCCGCTGGCAGGGGAGGCGGAACTGGACGAACCGTTTCGGTTGCTGCACCATGACCCGCATGCTTGGCCGGGTGCGGCTTATGCGTCGCCCTGATCCTGTGAGGCGCTTCTTCTCTGGCCGTTGCGGCCGTCGGGTGCTTCTTGTGGTGAGCCGGGGCCGCCGATTTTACATCGGTCGCATGGTGGCTTTTCTCCGTTTTGTCCGCATGCGCCCCGGAATGTTTCGCCTTTTTGCCTGCCTTGTGCTTAGCGTCGACATCACCTTTATGATGATGCGTGGGCTGGCCTGATGTTGCGGCATACGCAACGGCAGTCAGCGGCAGGGTTGTGGCCGCAGTCATAAGCGTGGCGGCGACACGGAGGGGCAAGGATGCTTTCATGCCCGCATCCGTGCCAAGAGCTGAGCCGATCGGCAAGTGGGTTCGTGGATTCCCGTCACAGAAACACCTGATACGATGAGAGCAGATCACGATCAGGCGGAAGCGGCTGACTGCGTCAAGATGCTCTGTAAATAATAAATGAGACACGCATCCGTAGCCGGAAGGAAACGGACAGGGTCTAGAACGTAATCAGCTTATACCCGGCCGCAAGATCAAGAAAAGTAGGCATTCCAGCCACTTCGACCCCTTCGATCAGGTCAGTCGCCTCTTTTCCCGTCCGGCGAAGACCGCTCTCACACACAAGCAGAGTAGCCTCCATGGACAGGAGAGCCTCGCGCAGGGTGGCGAGCGTGGCGACTCCCTGAGCCGAGAGCAGGTGTTCGTCTTTTTTCCACAACGCTGTCGCCTCGGAATCCCGGCACAGCGCCAGCACACCGGGACCGGTGGCGAAGATGATGACAGCCCTGTTCATGGCCAGCGCGGTGGCGGCAAGCATGAAAGCCGTGTGCAGCCGGTTGAAATCGTTGTCACAGAGCAGAAAGGCGAAGTCTTTTTCGAATATGCGCTCAGTCATGTCTGTCCTGTCCGCCACAGGCCGGACAGTCCGGGTCCCGTGGGATGGTGATGGTCGTGAATCGCGTCGCCAGCGCATCCCAGAGCAGCAGTCTGCCAGAGAGAGATTCGCCGAGGTTCAGCAGTTCTTTCAACGCTTCTGTCGCCTGAAGTGTTCCCAGAACCCCCGTGACAGCGCCGAAAATTCCGGCGTCACCACAGGAAGGCGATCCTCCGCCCTCCCCTGCGCGGGGAAACAGGCATTCATAACAGGGGCCGCCAAGATGCGGACGAAATGTCGAGAGCTGACCGTCAAAACGGAGCACGGCGGCGGACACGAGGGTTTTATGATGTTCCACGCACGCCGCGTTGACCAGATAGCGTGTCTTAAAGTTATCGCATCCATCACAGACAAGGTCATAGCGGGCGACCAGATCAGCCGCGTTGTCGGCCGTCAGACGTGTTTCATGGGTCTCGATACGGATCTCGGGATTGAGCGCTTCGAGGGTCTGGCGGGCGGAAGCCGCCTTGCTCATGCCCACACGATCGGTCGTGTGCAGGATCTGCCGCTGGAGGTTGGACAGTTCGACCCGGTCATGATCGATGATGCCGATCCGGCCGACGCCGGCCGCCGCCAGATAACAGGCGACGGGCGATCCCAGTCCTCCGGCTCCGATGATCAGCACCGAGGAGGCACGCAGGCGCGCCTGCCCGGTGCCCCCGATTTCAGGCAGAAGAATATTACGTGAATAACGCTGTATTTCGTTTTCCGTCAGATCGAGAGGCATGAAATTTTCCGGTCGTCCGGCGCAATCGCCGAAAAGAGTTTTATCACTTTTTCGTGATATTCATCATCGCTGACAAACCATAAATGCATAACTGCATTGCATGTGGTATCGTCCCTACCATGAATAGCAGGAGCGCCGCCATGCACACCGCAGACACAACCCTCTCCTCCGAAGCCTGGGCAAGCCCTGCGCGGAAGCGGGCGCGTGTGATCTGTCTGGCGTCGCTTGCGACATCTCTGGCGCTCTATGCCCTGTCTCCTTTCATGACGCTCTGGACGATTGCAGGCGCTGTCTCCAGCCACGACATGGTGGCGCTCGGACACACGATCAACTGGTCGTCCCTCGATGCGTCGATCAAGGAACAGGTTCTGAACGGCCTCAATATCGGTCAGGTCAACGAAGTCTCTGACGAACTGCCGGAATTCGGCTCCTCTTTCGCGACCAGCATCGTGTCCAACGCCGTTGATACGAGGGTGACACAGAGCAATCTGGGCAATGTGGTTGATCAGGCCATGGCTTCCGGTCCCGACCATATGAATGCGGGCGCCGTTTTTTCTGCCGTCAGTCATGCGCTGGTGCGGTTCACGGCCGCCAACAGTTTCGAAGCGCAGGTTGTGCTTCCGGGACATGAAAACGAAACACCATTACGTGTTCAGCTCCGCATCGAACGCTGGCAGTGGAAACTGACCCGCGTGGATTTCCCGACGGCTGTCCATCAGCCGGTCATGGAAGCCTCGGTGGCGCAACGCAAAGCCTGAAATCGGTTCATTTTGAACGGTCAGACGGTTTAAAAGCCGCTTGGGCAGTGGGCTGTCGGGAGTCAGAAGCTGCTGTCTCTTGATGAGGCTAAAAGCCCTGACAGAGCATAACCATCCAACATCTGAAAAACCCCCGACCAGTCAAAACCGGTCGGGGGTTTTTCTGTTTTAGCCTACCTGTCTCAGGTCGGCGGCGGCAGATCTTCTTCCAGCAGGATGATATTGATGGCGTAAGACACTTCGCCTTCATCATCATCGCGATGAATCGTGCCGATCACCTCACCGTCCACGGCCAGTTCCACCGAAAGCCCCGGACGCGGCGGCGCATTGACGCTCAGCCCCTTGGCCCCAAGCAGGCGGCGCAGGGTGGTTTGCAGACGTGAAATCTCATTTGTCGAAATCGTGCTCATTGAAGGCATCTCCCGGAAGATGGTGGGCAGTTTTTGTGGTTGAAGGGTTGCCGACTTTAAACAGTCTGCGCAGGCTCGAACACAACCGCCTCCTGCGGTAATGGGCACGCTAATAGGCATTGCCGCCGCCGCCTGCAACTCCTGCATGAGGATTGCCTGATTGTCATGATACGTTCACACCCCACAGAAAACGTATTCAAAACGCAATGCAGACTGATTTTCCATCTCGACGAAACTGTATCATTGAAATCGGCCTTCCATCGCGACGCCTGCGCCCTGCCAAGCTCAGAACGCAGAGCCAGACTATGACGGTGATTGCGCGACAGACAGCCGGGAAGAAAACTGGCGGGCCTCTGTCATAGCGTGGAAAGCCGCGCCCGGAGAGACAACAAGGGGCAAGGGTGTGTCTGGCGTTTTGGAGCCATCCTCTTTACCTCACTGAAGTTCCTTCTTCTCCTTTTGATACAGCAATCAAGACTATGAGACATTTCCCAGAAACAGCCCGGTTCCCTTGTTCCGGAGAGACCATGTCCGCCACGCGTCTACTCATCGCCCTGTGGGCACAGTGTCTGGCTACAGCCTCGGTCTGTGTTCTGTTGGCAGGATGTGTGGATGATCATGGCAAAGGGGACATGCACGCCGCTGTTTCAGACTGTTTTGCAAAATATCCCTTTGCAAAAGGCACGGCCTATCAGCGGTTCAGCTGCATTTATCAGGCACACTCCCATTATGGGCCTGCCGCCATGGGGGCGCAGTATTCCCTTCTTCTGCAGGTTGACCTGGCGTCTCTGAATGTCGGAAAGGACGTGGATTCAGGCGTTTTAACGCAGGAAGAGGGCAAAGCGACCCTGCATTGGGTCACGGACAAGGCCTATACTCAGGCATCCCGGTATTCACGGGTCGCGACACAGCCACAAAGAAACTGATAACGCCAACAAGGAAGAAGAGGGAACGCCGCCTGAGCAACATTCCCTCTCCCCTCCATAAGCCGGATTTTTTCAAATCCGTTTCTTACTGGGTCCGCGGCACAATAGCTGGTGCGGTGGAATTCTTCTCGGTATTCAGCACCGCATTGCCGGACTGCTTGGAATAGGTCGCAGAAGTGGACTGCTGCGGTGTTCTGGGGGAATGGAAGGCAGAAACACCAAAGACACCACCAGCGGAACTGTTCATCGTGCCTTCCGGCTGACGGGCGCATCCACGGGTGATGATGGAGCAGACACCGTCCGTGCCGATCATTTCATCATCGTTGCCCATGTAATGCACGTCGGACACACGGTCATTGTCCACACGGATCACAGCAGTACAGCCAGTGCCGCCGCCGCCGCCAAGCGTGTTCACGAGTGTCGAAATATCACCAACCGGAATGAGGGTGGATCCCCCGTAGCTCGGTGCTGGCTGCGTGCCTGTGTAGGTAAAGATCTGCGTCGTATCATTGAGCTGCTTGGTGCTGGCTGGCAGGCCCGCACAGGCCTGCAGATCGTAGGATGTCATCCCGATCATCGTAAGCTGTGCCTTGTGAGCAGCACGTGAATCGAAATATCCGCAACCGCTTAAGCCGATAGAGAGTGAGGCGACCGCAAACAGACCCCAAATACGACACGTCATTTTTTCGACCACCCTCACACCATGCCCGGAACGCCTTAATCAGGACGCCTGAGATTATTACGTACTGTGTTGTTTCCATGCATAGCAAGAGATGGAAAGACGAGAAACCCTCTGGCTTTGATCAGAACAGAGCAGTTCCATCATTCATGATCCGTGTGGAGCAGCCTGATTTCCCTGATGATGACAGACTGTCCGGATCACACAAATGGGCCTGATGATCAGCTCGAAGCGTGTTCGCGGACAGCAGGCAGAAATGGCCCGGTTGGGGCTCTGGCCGTGTATGCTCACCACGGATCGCGTCCAGCGCAACCCGGGACCAGAACACGACCGCATACTCTTTTGGCGTAATCCTGCTCCTGGAGCATATCCAGTTTGAATGGACACATTCGAACTGGTGAATATGTTCGATAAACAATGAATTAGAGCAATTCCACTGGGCCAGAGTTCAGTGGAATTGCTCTAGACCCGTCCTTGCTCAGGTCGGACGCAGCCGATCCCTACCCGAAAATCGAGGGACACCCCTGCCTTGCCTTTTGCCTCCCGTCATACGCTGTTATCATTGAGGTTCTTTAATAGTGTCGTCTGAGACTCAGGGCAGTCATGTAAAATATTCCCTGAGATCAAAGGAGAATTTTCTGATCATGCTGCTTCCGTCACGTCATCAGGTGCTTGCCTGCTCTTCTCTCGTCGTTTCGCTTTTCACGCTGAGCGCCTGCATGAACCCAGGTCAGCCACCTGCGCCGCCTTTGCCTGCTCTGGCAAAGCCCGCACCCTTTGCTGCTGCGGACACAAGCCTCGCCACAAAGATCAATGATGTGGATCTCACCCACATTGCTCTGGCCAATCTCGCCAAGACCAACGCCGCCCGCAACGATATCGCGCTCCTCGGCACAACGATCGTAAAAGACCTCACGGATAACCATGACAAGCTGACCGCGCTGGCGACAGCCGGTACGGCAACACTGGCGGCAAAGCCCTCTGCCCAGAGTCAGAAGGTCATTGACCAGATGCAGCGTCTGCATGGCGCTGCGTTTGACAGGGCTTATGCGCGCTACCTTGCAAGCAGCACAAAAGCCACAAGCGCTGTTGTCGCCGCGGGCGCCGCCACGTCCACAAACGCGGATCTGGTAAAGCTCGCAACCGATCTCAAAACCAAGCTTCTCAGCTACGAAGCTCAGGTCAAATAAGCACGGTATCAGACATGCCGCCCGTTCAAATCCGGGTGGCCTGTTTTTAGAGTGCAGAACTCATGGGCAGACCATGACAATGGCTGCCCGGCAGGAGGCCGAGCCGAAGACGGGCAAGTCGTGGGGTGACACCATCATTGACCGCCCCACACCGGCAAGCTCCACGCTGGCAAGTTCCACATAGGCAAAAAGTCAGTAACGCGGCCTCACTCCCATCATCCCAGCATCTGTCCGATCACACTGGCCGTGTAATCGATGACGGGAATGATCCTGCCGTAATTGATGCGTGTCGGCCCGATGACCCCGATGGCGCCCACAATCCGTCGGGCTTCATTGCGGGCCGGCGCGACAACCATCGACATGCCTGACGCCCCGAACAGGCCGCTCTCCGCACCGATAAAGATCCGGACACCCTCTGAATTTTCGGCCAGCTCCAGCAGACGCAGCATGGCGTCCTGCTTTTCCAGCCGCTCAAACAGACGCTGGATGCTCGAAAGACGTTCGATCTCCGTGATGTCGGTCAGCAGGTTACCCTGCCCACGAATGATCAGCGTGCCTCCCCGTCCCTCGTTGCTCCATGTCGCCAGACCACTGGCCACAACTTCCGTGGCGAGCTGATCGAGCTGGGTCTGGTCCGCCTCCATCTCGTCATTCACACGCGTCCGCAGTTCCACGAGCGTGCGACCGGTCAGACGAGCATTCAGGTAGTTGCCCGCCTCCGTCAGGGTGGAAGGCGGCATTCCCACCGGTGTGTCGATCACCCTGTTCTCGACCTGCCCATCTGCGCCGACAAGCACCACGAGAGCCCGGTTTCCACCCAGAGCGACGAATTCGATGTGCTTGATCGCCCCCTCGCCTTTCGGCGCGATGATGAGGCTGGCGGCCTGTGACAGTCCTGACAGAAGCGACGACGCTTCCGTCAGCGTGTCTTCCAGCGAACGTCCGCGCATTTCCAGCGTACTGGAGATGGACTTACGCTCGTCCTCGCTGAGATTGCCGAACTGAAGCAGCCCGTCGACAAACAGGCGAAGCCCTTTTTCGGTTGGCAGACGACCGGCTGAAGTATGCGGCGAAAACAGCAGGCCAGCATCCGTCAGATCAGCCATCACACTGCGGATCGTGGCGGGAGAGAGCCCGAGCGGCAGTCGGTGTGACAGCGTGCGGCTGCCAACCGGATCACCCGTCTCCAGATAATGCTCAACCAGTTCCCGCAGGATGGTGGCGGAACGTGAATTCAGACCGGAAGCAGCTCCAAGAAGTTCAATGGAGCGACTAAAAGTCAGACCGGATTTTTCATTGGAGCCAGAGATGGAAGATGCGCCTTTCTGCTGAAGTGTCGTCAGAAGACTCTGCTGCGTGACGAAGGGTGAGGCAAGAGGTTTCAGTAAGCCCGTCTCCGGAATACAGGGAGAACGTCAGAACCGGCAGGGTTCATCCTCTTTCCTTTTGAGCCGGCCCACGGATGCAAGGGATAATCCGTCCCCTGCCTATCGATGTTATCGTCCCCAGAGCAGCTTTTAAAATTTCATATATTGAAGATCTTCCTGCGCCTCCTGAACGCCTGCCGCCGGGATAAATGGGTGTCGCTGTGACAGCCGCCCAAGCCCTTAAAAACGCAGCCTGATTACGCAAGCCTCATGCGTCTGGAGCCTCATGCATCTGGAGATAGACAGCCGTGATACGTTTCACCGGAATCCTGCTTTAGGAAAGAGTGAAGAGGGCGGGCATGGCTGCGCTCTTCTGGGGCGGGTAACAGATCCCGGGACGCTGTGGTACGTTTGCGCTGGCAGGCGGTTACAACCGTCATCACCGGTTCACGAACACGGAGAGTCTTCATGGCGCAGGCATCTGTTATGGAAACAACCACCATCCGCGGGCTTGAACATCCCGTCTCGCGCGTTGCGCTCGGCACATGGGCCATTGGTGGCTGGATGTGGGGTGGTCCGGATGACAGGAACGCCATTGCCACCATTCAGGAAGCCGTTGATCTGGGGATCACTCTGATCGATACGGCTCCTGTCTATGGCTTTGGCCATTCGGAGGAAATTGTGGGGCAGGCCCTTGCCGGACGACGTGACAGGGTGGCGATCGCAACCAAGGTCGGACTGGACTGGAAAGAGGATCACAAGCCGTTCCGCAATACGTCGCCGGCCCGTATTCGCAAGGAAATCGAGGACTCGCTGCGCCGTCTGCGCACCGATTACATCGACCTGTATCAGGTTCACTGGCCTGATTCCGCCGATCCCATGGAAGAGACAGCCCGCACGCTCGAGGATCTGGTCAGGGAGGGCAAGGTACTGGCGCTTGGCGTCAGCAACTTCACCATCGCCGAGATGGAGGCTTTCCGTTCGGTCGCTCCGCTGGCGGCCGTGCAGCCGCCTTACAATCTGTTTGAACGCGACATGGAACATGACATCCTGCCGTATGCCCGCGAGCATGATCTGGTGATCCTTGCCTACGGCCCGCTCTGTCGCGGTCTGTTATCAGGCAAGATGACGGCCCAAACCAAATTTGGTTCTGATGATCTGCGCAGCGCCGATCCCAAGTTCCAGTCTCCGCGCTATGCGCAATATCTGGAAGCGGTGCGCCAGTTGCAGGATTTCGCACGCGAGAAACATGACAGGTCGCTTCTGGCGCTGGCCATTCGCTGGGTGCTCGATCAGGGACCGACGATTGCCCTGTGGGGCGCACGCCGCCCGGACCAGATCACAGCCGTCGCCGACGCAATGGGCTGGCATCTGAGCGCTGACGATCTCCGTGAGATCGATACGATCCTCACGACCTGCATCAAGGATCCGGTCGGCCCTGAATTCATGGCGCCGCCGGGTCGCTGATTCGGCCTCCCTCGGGTCAGCACGGTCGTTGCATCCGGCCCTGCTGTCCCAGCTCTTGCCGGTGGAACATTCAGAAAGAATATCGGGCGTGACTGTCTGATGTCTGAATGGGCGCACAAGGCGAGCGATCGAGATGACGATGGAACGTCGTGTGCATCATCCTGACAGACAAGCTGGACAGCGCCCAGCTACAGGGAGCTGTCGCTGTGGAATGACAAGCCCTTCTTCGGTGCGTTCAGACTCTACAGCAGCGCCTCACGTGCCAAAATTCCGGACGCTTTGAACCATTATTGCTTGACTGCGGGATTGTTTAATGGCGCTCCCTGACCAGCCCACTTCTGTAGAATGCGAAGGCATCGTAAGGCATGCCGGCACAGTCGATACAAGTGTCGGTCTTTTCATTCATGACCACAGACAGATCATACAGCGTCGGTTCCTCACACAGAACGTGGACGTCAACATAGTGGAGATCGCATGAGCGCACACTTTCCCCTGAAACAGGGTAGCCGTCTGGTTCTTGCCAGCCATAACAAGGGCAAACTGGCCGAATTCGCAACGCTTCTGGCGCCTTATGGTGTTGAAGTCGTGTCTGCAGGCGAGATGAATCTGCCGGAGCCAGACGAGACCGCCCTGTCATTTGAAGGCAACGCCCGCATCAAGGCGGAGGCAGCAGCGAAGGCGACAGGTCTTCCTGCCCTTGCAGACGATTCCGGTCTCTGTGTTTCCGCTCTGGGTGGTGCGCCGGGCATTTATTCCGCACGCTGGGCCGGACCGGACAAGGATTTCGCTCGTGCAATGCAGCGGATTGAGGAAGGCATCGACGGCGATGAACGTGAGGCGTGGTTTATCTCCGTTCTATGCCTCGCCTTCCCTGACGGCACGACCGAATGTTTTGAAGGACGCATCGACGGCACCATTGCGCCCGCGCCGCGCGGCGCTGCAGGGCATGGTTATGATCCGATTTTTGTCCCTGAAAGTGAAACGCGGACATTCGCCGAGATGAGTGACGCAGAGAAAAATGCTATCAGTCATCGGGCTCGTGCTTTTGAAGCGTTCCGGAAAAAGTGTCTGGGATAAAGGAAACATGGGGGTTGCAGCAGGGCTCTGCCCTGCACCCGGAAGGGATCACAGATCCCTTCACCCATTTATTTTTAACAGGGTGGGATCAAAGGGACCATGTCCCTTTGTGGGGTTCGGGGCAAAGCCCTGAAAAGCGACTGCGGCTATAAACGCCAAAATAAAAAGGGGTCGTTAGCGCCTCCGAGCACGAACCACCCACAAAACCGGCCTAACCCATAAGGAAGTTTGGGTGAGCTTTTTCAAAAAAGCTTCAGAAAGCACCGCCTCATTCAAAAAAAGGCGATGCCCTGAAACCTACTGCGTCACAGCTTCTTTCTGACGACGCGCTTCAATGTCTTCTTTCATGTGAGCCTGCACCTTCTCGAAAGCCCGCACTTCGATCTGACGCACGCGTTCGCGTGAAATACCGTAATGCTGAGCCAGTTCCTCAAGCGTCACAGGTTCGTCTTTCAGGCGACGCTCCTCGAAAATGTGACGCTCACGTTCGTTAAGCGACGCCATTGCTCTCGAGAGCAAAGCCTGACGGTCTGACAGTTCCTCATGCTCGCCGAGCATGTCTTCCTGATTGTCGCCATCATCGACAAGCCAGTCCTGCCACTCGCCGTCCCCATCGCTGCGGAGAGGCGCATTCAAGCTATGATCGCCGGCCGCCAGACGGCGGTTCATCGCCACGACGTCCTGCTCAGGCACACCGAGCGTCCTGGCGATGTGATCGACCTGTTCCGGCGCCAGATCACCGTCATCAATCGCTTTCATCTCACCCTTGAGACGACGCAGATTGAAGAACAGCTTCTTCTGGGCAGAGGTGGTTCCCATCTTCACCAGCGACCAGCTGTGCAGGATATACTCCTGAATCGCCGCACGGATCCACCACATGGCGTAGGTGGCCAGACGAAAGCCGCGCTCCGGATCAAACCGGCGGACGGCCTGCATCATGCCAACATTGCCTTCGCTGATCAGTTCGTTCAGCGGCAGCCCATAGCCACGGTAGCCAAAAGCGATCTTGGCGACGAGACGGAGGTGGGATGTGACCAGCTTGTGGGCAGCCTTTACATCGCCCTTATCGCGCCAGCGGCGGGAAAGAGAGGATTCTTCTTCCGGTGACAGAAGAGGGTATTTGCGGATTTCCTGAAGATAGCGGGAAAGGCTGGTGTCAGGTCCAAGAGTTAGGGAGGGTGATGCCATGGAGAAATCTCCTTCATCCCGGTCACTGGTCTGTTTTATCCGACTTCCGTAAACTTTGAACGTCGGCGTGATCGGCCTGTGATATCGGGCGACGCAGGGAGTGGATTTGATGTGTCCCCGGCACACTCCCCCACTCAGGCAGAAGAAGCCGGGACATCCATTCCGGCGGCCTTTAATTGGCACGTCGAAAAGATAGGCTCTGTCTAAAGTAAATCCCCGAAAAAGTCAAGATTAACAAAAAATTATGTTAGTTAATCACTCATAAGTATTCTTTCAAGAGTCGTAAAATCCTCGGGCGGCGTCGTTTCGAACAGCAGCTTCTCTCCCGTTGCCGGATGCGTGAATCCCAGCCGGGCTGCGTGGAGCGCCTGTCGGGGGAAATCCAGCGCGGCATCACGTGCGTCCATCGGGCATGTTTTCGCGATCGCAGGAATCCGGCGCAGATAAAGCGGATCACCCATCAGCGGATGACCATTGGCTGAAAAATGGACCCTGATCTGGTGCGTACGCCCGGTGGCGAGACGGCATTCCACCAGTGCGGCATAGGTGCCGAATGCCCGCAGGAGCGTGTAGCGGGTCAGTGCTTCCTTGCCACCACTTCCCACGATTGCCATGCGTTTACGGTCCCGTTTGTCGCGGCCGATATTGCCCTCATACTCTCCCCTGGCTGGAGAGGGCACACCCCAGCACAAGGCGAGGTAGGAGCGATCGATCCGTCTGGCGGCAAAATCCTCTGACAGGGCACGATGCGCCCGTTCGGTCTTGGCCGCGACCATCAGGCCGGACGTATCCTTGTCCAGCCTGTGCACGATTCCCGGGCGCCGCTCTCCTCCAATCCCGACGAGGCTTTCTCCGCAATGCGCGACAAGAGCGTTCACAAGGGTACCGGTTTCATTACCGGGCGCAGGATGAACCACGAGACCGGCAGGTTTATCGAGAACGATCAGGTCATCATCCTCGTAAAGGATAGGAAAGCTGATGGCCTCGCCCTCTGGTGCGGCGGATGTCGGCACAGGAATATCCAGAACAAGCTCAACACCGGGACGAGCGGGATCGGCGGGCTCACGCAGGCAGAGCCCGTTACGGGTCAAACGCCCCTCGTCAATCAAATTTCTGATGCGGGAGCGGGACAGGTCCGGGAAGCAGGCCGTCAGCACACGATCCGTGCGTTGACCGGCAAATTCCTCGGTGATGATCAGGGTGCGTGGCCCGTGGGTTGAATCCGTCATGAGTGTCATTTACAGGCCGATGGCATCAACTGTGAAGGAATGACGGCATGGAGCAGAGCACTTTCGCGCGGCGAGGGCTGTTTGCGGCCGTCATCGGCATGGGAATCCTGATTATCCTGGGAGTGATCGCGCTGGTGGCGATCATTATTCACCGGATGTCGCACCCTCGCTTGCCCATTGCCGCACCAGTGAGTGTTTCCATGCCGGCTGGCACGCCGGTTATACCGCCTCAGACATTCCTTCTTCATCAGCCAGCAGGTTCCAGGATTGAACAGATTGCCTGGTCGAACGGAACAGTAATGGCGGTCCGCCTCAGTGGCGGTGGTCCGGATCGGATCGTCCTTTGGGATACAGCGGCAGGACATTCGGCGGGCGAACTCGATCTTTCTCAGTGATACACTGCCGCACGCTTATTATTTTTTAGCAGAATGCTTGTATTGCCGCGCCTCTTGCCGTAAGAAGCCGCCCACGGCCAACGTCCCATTCGTCTAGAGGCCTAGGACACCGCCCTCTCACGGCGGCAACAGGGGTTCGAATCCCCTATGGGACGCCAATTTTTAAATTGTCTAGTATCAGGCACTTAGCTTTGATATGGCGATCGGCAGGCGATAAAAACCTCGCATTTTTGGTCCAATTCCGGTCCAATCACTTTCTCACCTCAGGCGGAGTCACTTTCTCACCTCAGGCGGAGTCACTTTCTCACCTCAGGCGGAGAAGGTGGATATGGCGGGGCTCAAAGCGGAAGAAAATCTCAAAGACCCTGCAACGGGGAAGCCGTTGCCTCAGGGCGTTCTTTATCGTGGCCCTAAGCAGTATCGGGCGCGCAAACTCGTCCACGGCCACCGCGTCACACGTACATTCGAGAGCGCCCGTCTGGCCCGGGCATGGCTCGAAGAAACTTCCGTCAGGGTCCGCGAGGGCCGGAATGTCGATGACCGCGCCCTTGACGGCATTGTGCTCCAAACCCTGATCGGGCGCTATCGCGACGAGCGCATGGCGACGCGCGAGCGCGACCGGAAGGGGCACATTCCCGCCCTGCTCAATGATGCGATTGCCGGGCTGAAACTCTCAAAGCTCGCGATCCCCGCCGTTCGTGCGTTCCGCGACCGGCAGAGCGCGACATTCGCTCCGGCGACGGTCGTCAAGCGCCTTAATCTGCTGGCATCGATCCTGCAGTACGCCATAAGCGAATGGGATGTTCCGCTGACACAGAATCCCGCCTCCGGGCGGCTGGGGTAGCGGACGCGCCCCTCCCTGCCGCGCCATGCGTCACCACGCTCGACCAGCACGTCCTGACGCTGTTTCTGAGCCTTGGTCACCTTATGACCGAACCCGGCATCGACTATATTCGACCTGCCTCGCGACACGAGCCCCCGATCCAGCCATGTCGCACCATCCGCCGTGATCTGGACCTCAAGATCGATATTGGACAGGACGCGCGCGGACATCTGTTTCGCACGGCTCGTATCATACGCCGCAGCCCGTTCCAGGTAGTCGCCGGGAAGCCCACGCTCTATATTGAAGTGGTCGGCACCGTCACCCGTGACGGGCGCTCGATCTCGGAAGACGCCGAAGCGCTGCGCAACGCTATCGAAGAACGCCTGCTTCGCTATATTGGGACGGCTCCGGTCGAAGTCCTGCATATCGATGAGGTGTGCGATCCTGTCGTGCTGACGATGCGTCTGGGCCAGGCTTTTGCCAGAGCTCAAGCCTTGTGAGCGCCTGACTTCAGTGAAGGCGAACGGGGGCGTGCACCAGGCACGCCCCCGTCGGCTCCGGGTCAATGATGGAGCATGATAAATCGTATCAGCAAGACCACAGCGATCACATAGAAAATGAGTGTCTCCAGGGCCACTGGAAGCGGCCGGGAACAGGCGCGGCCACGACGCGTTGAACCGGAAGGTCCGCCTGAGCCCGTATCAGGGACATCCGCCCGGATCACCAGTTTGAGGACGTCCGTCAGAAGGAAAAGCGTCTTCCGGCCAAACTTGTGCTTCGGGAGGAGCCCCTCGGCGACGTAACGGTCGACCGTCGCAACGTGGCAGCGCAGATAAATCCGCGCGGCCTCAAGCCGGGTGATGAAGGGCCCCAGAGGGTCAGACGTCTGTATGTCGTGCACCGCACGTACTCCTCAAGCCATGACGGCCGGTCATCGGTCGTCTTGTCGAACCACCTTGCCGAGGAGCGGGGTGATTGGGGCTGTCTTGGGGAGGAAGTTTGCCCTCGTTCACGAGGGGGTATGCGATGTTCTGTCGAGATAGGGGGATATTAAACGAAAAAGCTCCTCAGCGCATTCTTGTTTCGTTCTATCAGAGCACGCGATGTTCTGCCAACACAAATCGTTTCGACGCGGTTTGAAGCCGCCCAACGCCGCAGGAAACCGCAAACCATAAGGTGGGATGGATGATGGGAGTGAAAAACGACCCACTCACAACATACTGATTTATATGATATTTTTTGATTATGTTGGCGGAGGGGATGGGATTCGAACCCACGATACGCTGTTAAGCGTATAACGGTTTAGCAAACCAATAATAATCGTTGTTTTTCATATATCTAAGTTTACTGTGATGCTCGCGATGCAATCTCGATGCACTGGAATATGACTTATGAGCATCTATAAACGCTCCGACACCGGAATGTGGTTCGCACAAGTCCGCAGAAAGGGATTCCCTCCTCTGAATAGGAGTTTCGCCAAAAAGAGCGATGCAACGATGTGGGAAAGGAATGTTCTGGCTGAGGTCGATGCCTGTAGAGCAAACCCCCACCGGACTTTCGATTACACAAAGTTCATAAATGTTGAGACATCGAATTTTGAGGTGTTTGAAGTCGGCATGAACGCCGAAATCGTCGAATTCGATGAACGCGGGAACGAAATCAGACGTGCAACCGAAGTCAGAAAAGAGAGACCATACCCATTAGCGTGGGCTGTTGACCGATACATTTCCGAAGAAGTCCACAAATTTAAGTCCTGGAAATCCATGACCGACCGCCTGACCATGTGGAAAAACTCTGAGTTCGGACAAGAGTCACTTTATGACATTTTTCCTGAGATGTTATTCAGATGGATGAAAAACAGAACCAAAAAAGATGGATCACCTGCTTCCGCATCGACTATCAGAAACGACCTGTTCCAACTGTCAGCACTCTATGAAACCGCAAGGAAACCCATCACACAAGGCGGATGGAATATCTCTGACCTGAAAAATCCTGTGAAAGATATCCTCCTGCCTCCACCACCACACGGCAGACAACGAAGGCTTAACAGGACAGAAGAAAGAGACTTGTTCTCCGCTCTGTCAGATAGTCATAGAGCGAATGAAATCATACCATTCATCATCATTGCACTCGCCACGGGCATGAGAAAATCAGAGATTCTTGAAACGACAGTCCGGGAGATAGTCGATGGTCAAAAGGGATACTCGATCAGAAAACAAGACACGAAAAATAGGCATCCAAGGCTTATTCATCTGTCTGAAAATGCAACAGCATGTGTCATACAGTTGATGAACGGAAAGCGTCATGATGACAGACTTTTTTCAATGTCTGACTCAGATGTCTCAAACGAATGGAGTAGGGCAAGAGAACGTGCAGGATGCAAAGACTTGAGGTTGCATGACATCCGACATGAGGCAATTAGCAGGCTCGCGGATGTGGGTCTAAGCATTGGTGCGCTCGCGTCTATGTCAAGGCATAAAACCATGCAAACACTTCTGAAATATGTGAATGCATCCGAAACCGATATCAGAGAAAAATTAGAAAAACTGGACGCAAAATGAGCATTTTCGAAGAGCAAGGCTTTCTATCTGATGAAGTGAAAAACGAAAAATGGAAAGTGGAGAAATACTACGAAAAAGAATTTTCTATATGCAATCGGCTTAATATCTTGCTTATGGAAATGACGAAAAAACTAAATCCCGATAAATCAAGGAAAGAGTTGCTTTCCAATATGCTAACAATGCGATTTTGCCAGAGCTTGCAGTCCGTTGTTATTCTTCTTGGGCATGCCATTAATTCGGATTCACATTCAATAATAAGAAATATGCTGGAATGCTATTTGGCTCTGGCATGCCTTCTTAAAGATGAAGATTTTTTCGTATCCATAAATGAATACGATGAAATGCGATTTAAGCATGATATGATCTTATTCATAGAAAAAAATTCACACATCAAAGAACTGTATAAGCAGAAAAACAGTGATTTGAATGATACAAAAAAATCTCTATCAAAAATGTTAGATAATGTTCCGAGAAAAGAGAAACCAATGGCAAGCGTCTTTTATAAAAAAACAAAAGACGAACTCCAAAGCCAACGCGCTTATTTAGACTACAAATCCTTATCTAATACCCATTGTCATATTTCAACAAATTCATTTTTGCAAAATTATAAAAAAGATAATGATAAATCCTATGTGCATTACAGAGGTATATATATAACTGAAATGCATTCAATTATAAAAAAACTCGTTGACGTTTGTGTATTCTTTGCAATGCGCCTTGATGAAGAGTTTTTTAATAATGAATATAATTCTAAACTGGAATCAATCGCGATGGAGATTTATAATTATTATACTCAAAAAGGAGTCATTTTTCATAAAGACAATTTACCTGAAAAATCCACATAATAAAAAAGCCGGGAAAGATCCCGGCCTTTTTATGAATCCATGATATAATTTATTTTGCCAAATGAAAAACATCAAGGAGGAGCTTGTTGTTTATATAATAGCATAGCTCCTTGGATGTCAAGTATTCATTGCGAAGGAGTTAAGTGAATTATGAACAAATTGAGATAATCATGCGAAATGAACACCCCAGAATCTGGCGGACTCTATTATCTCTCAACCCATTCTATAAAAATCATATAACTCAGAAAATCGCAGAAAACTACGGAGTTTCTGACTGTCATGAGGTCGCATATCAGGTCGTGGATTGGGTTCAATCGTGTTCATCAGACATCAAAGAAGGCTTCTCTCTGATGTCATTATCGTATGATGAAATACGAGAAAACAACGAATCACACATCAAAAACTAACTCGAAAAGCCAATCTCCTACGTAGGAATTTCAGACGATATCTGAATATCAGACTTGAAAATGATGAATTCCAAATTCAATTTGATAAAGATAAATTAGATTCAGAAAAGTCATATATCATCATTCAGGATTCGAAAAATTCAGAAACTGGTTTATCTGCTCATGATATCAAGACATATCAACAGAGGAAAAAATATTCAATCAATCGGTCGATATCTGAACATATAGACGACTTTGCAAAAAACTATCTCAGATATGAAGGATTATTCCTCTCTTTAACTCTTGAAAGTGAATTCCATGACTGTGATTATGAAACAGCAAAAAACGAGATATCAAAGAGATGGAAAAAGATAAAAAGAATATTGAAAAACAAAGAAATTCTCTTACTTGGAATGTCATCCCTTGAACTTCAAAAAGATGAAACTCCGCATTATCACATTCAATTATACGTCAATCCATCTGACAGAGAATATGTTGAATCAGTCGTCCTTGAGCAGTTTCCGAATGAAATTGATCGTAAAAATGATTCAATCAAGGATATCTGGGATGCTCTGGGCTTGATATCTTATTGTCTCAAAGATAGTAGAAAATCAGATACATACGTGTCATTCATTGGATTACAAAGAGATATCAAAACCAGATATAACGCTGTTTTCAACAATCAGAAATACAAAGATTTATCTGATAGAAGGATATCATTATCTCATAAGAGAATGATGGAAAAACAACAGAACGGAATGATTCTCATATTGATAAGAGGTTTTCAGGATGAAAGGTTGAATCTGTTATCATCACGTCATCCAGATTTCTACCATCTGAAAACTGATATTCAGAAACTTCAAATTATGTATTTACACTGTATTCATTTCAGAGAATTCAAAAATCATGTCGACAATCAGTTTTCTGTATCTATGAAATTGAGAACACATAGAATAGTCAATGAATTCAATGATATTTATAACAATGTTCCATGTTTGGTATATAGTAACCAAGAATGTATATTGTCCGAAAACTTCTTCTGGGAATGTGACAAATCGAGAGGCCAACCCCCTCCTCAGAAGAGGAGGGAATAGCTTAATCAAACCGAACAGAACAAATTATATCAAGGTTTCCAGCAGATTGGCACAAAAAACGACAACGTAAGAGAACCGGTGCGTAATCTCACGAAAATCAATGATACGAACGATTAAGCCGAAAAATACAATTAAATCAGAAACATAGGAAACATGCTGGGAACAATCCGGCGGGATATCAGAAATACGAGATTATCTTTCATCATACGAAAACATAAGAGAACGTCCGGTGTTTTTATATATCAGGTCTTTCTCTTGCTGTTCTGATTTCTTCAATTCTCTCATTTGCTGTAACGCTCGCACCGGATTTTGAAGGGCTGTCTTTAACAACTCAACATTCTCAGTTTTCTTTATGTAGTCCAGAAGTTCATCAAAATCTTTTTTTGCTTTCAAATAACTCTGGACGGACAGGTCAGAAGACCATTCTTTTCGTGCTCTTTCACGACCTGCGACATACAAATCAGACATATGATTGAGCGAATAATTGAAATGATCGTCGTTGTTCAAAATATCAAGATTCTTAAAATCGTCCCTGTCATATCGTAACTGCTTCAATGCACTCTGGAACTCCTGAAGTGCCTTCCTTGTAGCTGAACCATTCAACCACTTTTCTTTTTCAGTCCGATATTTTTCCCGTCGAGGTCTCAGGATTCCTTCGTGCTTCTGACGAACAAGAAAGGCATTACGACTATCCGGATCAGGAAATGGCTCGGATTTGATATGCCCCCATCGGACCTGGAATTGCTTCTCAAGCTCGGCAAGCTTCCGGTGGAATTCCTCCTGATCTGCCAACATTCTCCGGATGGTCTGACTCGCCTGTGTACGATCATGATTAGCTGACTGAATAGCCTTCTTTTCCTCGGCAGACATAACCTCACTGGTTTCACTCGTGCCATTCACCAGATCAGGATGAATATGGGCAGGTCTCTCGACATCTGGTGCCTCAACCTTTTCCTTCTCTCCTGAAGGAAGTCTGCCTTCCTGATAGGTAGCAATTTTCGGAACAAAATTGCCTTCACGCCGATTTTCGTCAAAAACTGTCTGTACGGGCTTCCCAGAGGCTGTTTCCGGGACGTATGACGAAGACGCATCCTCAACAGGCTCATATTTCGTATTCAGTCCCTGCACGCTGGATTCATATTGCTGACTGAATTCCTGTTTCTTCATCCCCAGAAGTCTGTTTGCTGAACCCAGAAATTTATCCTCATCAGTCATGATGATATATGTGTTTTCACGATCTCCTTTCTTCACATGAAGACCCATATTCTGCATCTGCTTGATCATGCCGGAAAACGTGTCACACGAAATTCTCAGGTCTTTGAGTCTCTGACGAAGATCCAGCAGACTGATGCCGTGCCGTTCCGCGATGCGTTGCTGTGTCAGCGTGAAGGCTGACTCAACGGACTGGCTCAGGTCCGGTGTCGCTTTCTCTATGGCATCCGCAATGTCATGCTTTCCTTCATCACGAAGCTGATGGATGACGGCCTGCTGATGGCGTCCATGCACAATGTCATGACCGAACAGAGCCTCACACGTCCGGGAAATCTTCTCCTGCCTGACCTTCATGAACCGGCTGTCCAACGCTTTTCCATCCGGCGTCCTCTCACTGACATACAGATGAATATGCTTTGAAGCCTTACCGGACGCCTTGGTTTTCGTGTGCTCAACGATGGTACAGGCATCCGGATCAAATCCGAATTCGATAGCCAGTATGGAAACGGTTTCCAGAAACTGCTCCCGGCTCAGGTCATGTTGCGGATTGATCTTGAAATGCCGGACAGCGTATCTGTCGCCCCGGACACCGGCTTCATCGTAGTCCTGCATCACCTGGAATTCAGAACCCTGGATGACTTCGATGCTTTCATTCTTCGCACCCCGGAACACATGAGCACAGGTCTTTCCCGGACCGGATGAAGTCATCATGCGTGCCGACTGGATGATCATTGCCGGATATCCCGGACGATCCGCTTCATGTCCCGGATCAGCGAACGACATTCACCAACAGCAACCGAAGCGTCTTCATAGCCACCGGCATTCAGATGATGAGCGATCTGATTCAGATTGTTTCCGCACCTTGCAACCTGATCGGTGGCCTGATCCAGTTCACCCAGTAGCTGTTTCTTTTCGTGGGTCACGAAATCAGATGAAGCCATCAGTTCCCGGAAGAATGATGAGGCTGTCTGATGTCCATGACTGTGAGCAATGGCGTTCCATCTATCAAGCTGATCACGGGTACATCTGACTGAAATACGGGTATCCTTTCTCATGGCTGTATGTCTCCTATGGGGTCCACGGGGCGAAGCCCCTGGCCAGCCTGGCAGGAGGAAACACATGAAATGTGTAGCCGGATGCCACGCCTGGCAATACTATTATAATACAGATTTCAGAGTATCAGGATTCTATACAAACAAATTACATAAATACGAAAAAAAACAGGTGTTATACCGGCATAAAACCGGAAAAACTTATCCTGTTTTCTTCTGTGATACAATCAATGTATTGCAGGAGAACAGACATGATTACAGAAGGAGATATTTCAGGAACCACAACAAAAAGGAGAAGAGGCTTCTCACTTCTTGATGTGTTGCTTGCGCTTGGCGTTTCTGCCGCCATGTATGCGAACATCGCCCAGTTGCAGAATGATATGACCAACAATCTGCACGCACAGGCCACCGCAGACAGAATGGCCATGCTCGCTTCGGCTTCCAATGCGTATATCACCGCAAATTACAAACTACTCAGCGCCATATCCAAAACACCAGTTGAAATCCCCATCACCGGCAACAGTGACTGGGACGGAATAGGCGATCTGCGTTCGACCGGACTTCTGCCGGATGATTTCACAACCAACATGCCAATGGGCCAGACAGTTCATCTGCTGGTGCGTGATATCCAGGCCAATGGAACCATCCCCGAGCATCTGGAAGGGATGCTGGTGACATCCGGAGGCAGTCCTATGGATGACAGACAGGTTGGGCTGGCCATGGCGAAGATGGGTGGAAATGGTGGCGGGGTCATGAAAAGCCCTCCCCCCGGTGTTTCATCATCAAATATCCAGGGATCGTTCGCATCGTGGTCTCAGCCAATTTCAACATGGGCTTCCAGCGGTGTCACACCAACATATGGTCATGTGGCGTATGACCTCACAACATCCAGCTCTCCTGTTTCAGAATGGCTGAACCGCTATGACACCGGAAACCCTGAAGCCAACCGGATGCATACGAATATCGACATGAACAACAACAGTCTGAACAACACCTATGCTGTGAATGGAAATGGCAACAACGATATCCAGATGGGGAATTCATCCCATACCGGGCGGGTCGATATGTATAACGGGGGGATGGCCTGTCAGGGTAACGCGACCGGCTGTCACTTCGACATCTCCGATGATGGTGGGTTTTATGACCAGAATGATGGGTGGATCACCTATCAGGGAAATAACCCCGGCACCGGCCTGAAAATCAAAAACGATAACCTGGATGTTCAGGGAAAGACTGTTACTGAGAAGGGTGTTGTAACATCTGATGTGGCTGGCATTCAGTGGTCTGCTACTCCAGGTGTTAATGGAGCAATTGATGCTGCCGCAACTTATGCCAATGGCTGGATAAGCATCGCCGGCGGTTCAGGCTTCCAGGGTGTCAGCACCCAGATTATCCAGGCCACTGAACTGTTAGATAAAAATAACAACGCCTATTACGTGTTTCCATCTGGTCTGTCCCATCTGAATGAAGCCCAGTTTGCCGGGAATATTGCGACAAATGGCCTGTCTCCTGACAATGGGCTTCCTGCCGGCTGGAATGGTATTCATACGTTTGACCTGTATTCCGAAGATAAAATTGGCACAGGATCAGGCGGGACGATTCTTTCTTACATGGACAAAACGGGTCACATTGAAGGTGTAACGGAACATCTGTCCTCCACCCTGGATGTCGATAAGAAAGTTACCGAAAACGATAATGTCGAAATGACGGATGGTTATCTGATGCTCGATAATGGAGATGAATGGATCAACCATGGCAATCTGGTCGTCAATCAGGGTGGAAGCGGTTCGGGATCAGCCTGGATACAGGACTCCCTGACTGTCGGGAGAAACCCGCAGGGTGATTACGGAGATCATCAGGGAAGCGGTCTCTATAACGGTGCTGATGTCAATGTGTATGGAAACGTCAGCACGGAAGGCTCCCTTAAATTCCGGGCTCAGGATGATGGTGTTTCCGGAGGTGCTGGTGTTCAGGGTGGCTACTGTGGGCAGACATTGCTCAATGGCAATGCCAGCACCGGCCCCGGTTCCGTAGATGTCGACAAATCACAGAACACCCTCCTCTTCTGTGGTTCTGACAATACATGGCACAAGGTTCTGACTGACCGAGACAAATAATAGCAGAGAGATTCACGCTCTCTGTTTTTTCACAAACAGAAATACAAGATATTGATATGATAAAATAACCTCAAGGGGTCTTGAGGTATTATTATAATGAACAGATTTATCGGATATTATCGCGTATCAACAGAAAAACAGGGAAAGTCAGGTCTGGGATTACAGTCGCAACAGGATGCAGTCAGTAATTTCGTGACTCATAGAAATGGAACATTACTCCAGGAATTCAGGGAAGTTGAATCCGGAGGAAAGAATGACCGACCAGAACTGTTCAAAGCTATGGAAGCCTGTCGTCTGTATGGAGCCACACTTCTGATTGCAAAGCTGGACCGGCTCTCCCGTGATGCTGTGTTCCTGTTACAGCTTCAACGCGGGGATGTTCCATTCATCGCCTGCGATATGCCAGATGCAAACGTCATGACTGTTGGCATCATGGCTCTGCTGGCTCAACAGGAAAGAGAGATGATCTCCCAACGCACAAAGGACGCCCTTGCTGTGTTGAAGGCCGGTGGCAAGAAATTGGGGGGCTGGCGTGACAAATGCCATCATTTTGGGGCTGATGATGTCCAGAAGGCTATAACAGTCAGGCAATCCAGACTGTCGGCCTACAGAAGCCGGGTGCTCCCGGTCGTCAGAGATTTAAGGAATTCCGGGATGACATATTCTCAGATATGCGAGCGACTGAAGGAACTCGGAATCAGAACATATCATAAGAAAGAAAACTGGAGCCCTGTCACCGTCCGCAATTTACTGGTCAATGGATAATCACCACAGGATTACCTGCTGATATCCTCTATTTTTATCTCCTGAGAATTTCGTGTTACACAGAAATCAGAATTGTGTGTAACACGAAATTCCTATGTATATACATGACATTTCGCGCAATTAGTGCAAATATATCACACATTTCCTCGCAGGATTTTCCAGTCATCTGGAAAATTCGCAATACGGATAATGATAGAAAATAGCAGTTTTCTGCCATATTATTGCAATCATACAGAAAAATTCCAGGCATTTTCTTCGCGCAATTTTCACGCAAAAACAACACTGTTACGCGCAATCCACATCTTTATGTTTGCATAATGCAAATAGAAATCGAATATTGTGTCACACAAAAATACCGAATTTCGTGTTACACAAAAACAAAAGTTCTGTGTCACACGAAATTCCATGTCATACAGTGTATGACAAAATACCTGCCTATGTCAGACAGTTTTTACGAATTTGTCTGACAGGATTCCGTATTCTGCATGACGTTTTTCAGGAATTGCCATACATTTCACATTATATGTAATACAGTTTATTTTTTTATTTGTATGTTACCCAAAATATATGATATAATTTATTTATTAGAGGAATTTTATTATGAGAAAAAGAGGTCGTCCACCCATATTTGAAAACGCCATGAGCAATAAAGAGCGTCAACAGAGAAAAGAACAAAGGAAGAAACAGCAGTTTATCCAGTCCATGGAAGCCATTTCCGAACTTGGTGGCATCATGGAACAGGTTCTGTTTCTCAATGTCGATGGAAGTGATCTACCGGACAGGATAAAGGAGACTCGGGAAACCATGAAAGAAATAACGGTTTACCGGATAGTCATCAGAGAAATAAAGGAAATTCAGGAGAACATCAGAAACTCTGAATATGGCCTGAGTGCGGTTGATCTGCATCGTTCTCGTGATGCTGTCAGACAAACTTCTAAAAATGTCATGCATCTTCCACTATGATGTCATACATAACGCGGAGAATGTATGACAATGACTTGTAATACAGAAAAAGGCTCGTGGAGTATCAGGGGCATCTCCCCCGATATCAAACAGGCTGTATCAACTCAATCGAAAAAAGCTGGTGTTTCTGTGGGTCTCTACGTGGAACAGGCCATTCGAGAAAAGATAAAATCAGACCGAAATGGCGGAAAGGCTCTGACTGTCGCGGGAAAAAGCCCTGTCAGCATCCAAGATGCCAATGAATTCATTGGTATGATTGCCAGACTGGCAGATGCTGGTGTGGAAATTCCGCCAACGCTGTCAAGGAATGCTGTTTCATTACTGAACCGCGTTGGGCGGGATGTGAAGAAGGGAAAAGCCAGTTATTCAGAGATAACTTCACCCTGAAGCTTCCCTTTGTCATCACGATGAAAGCGGTATTTCGACGTGTGGGGTTCATTCATGACCATCACGTTCACCGTGCAATCCCAGACATTCTTGAATCCTTTGGTCGCTGAACAATCCAGACTCTGGATATCCAGCGCCTTTTTTATTTTGTCTATGGCATTATCCCTCTCCTGCTCACTATGTTTCTGAAAAGGATTCACGGAATAAACTTCAGAAATGGATTGATTGGCCATAAAATCTCTGACCTCATCTTTACCGGGAGCATTATCGCCACACGCGGTCAGAGTGGTGAGGATGGCCAGCGCTGTGGCTGTTCGAATTATCTTCATCTTGTTGTTTATCCTGCCAAGAAAAACTATTTTCACTTTTCAAGTGATTTCAGAAAATCAGGATTATCCGTGATGGCTTTCTGTATGATCGCCATAGCCTGGCGGTGATTACTGTTCATCAGTCTGGTGCGATGGATAAAGCCTGCCAGTCCCAGAAGAAAAGCTATGCCAAAAGCCGAAACAATCAGACGCGAATAATCCGGGGCATGAGGATTACCGAGGAGACTATGTGATGGCGGAAGACCATTCATCCACCAGAACGTATCCACTACGGCAATAGAGATAAGAATCGCCACGATATACTGCCCGGTGAGACGCCATACACCATGGCCCGTAATGGCAAATGGAAGGCTCCCGTTTACAGTCCAGCCCGCTCCGGTGCTGACATTCCGGACAACAAGATTATTTCCAACCTCTACCCCTTTCAGGGCTCCCCAAACGACCTGGACAATCTGTGTGTCCGCAAGCGCATACGTTCCCAGAAGCTGTTTCTGTCTGCCACCGAGAGATTTGATCCAGCACTCCTGATGCTGATTGACCGTGCTGGTAACTTTCGGTCCGTGTGAAGTATAGACGCCGGGACCAGTTTCATAAGTTATTGTCGGCCCGGATGTCTGGACGGATGTGGAAGTCCACATCCGGAGCCCGTAAACCGTTCCTTCGATTCCGTACAGCCAGAACGGTTTCCCGAAAATATTAATATCCATCTGACTATAGATTCACAGAAATCTGGGAAAAACAGGACGTTGAATCTGTAGTCATCTGGAACAGAATCTCCGGAAACAAGATATTTTCCCCGGATATTATCTCTGAATCACCTGATTTTGTTACACTGTTCTTACAGCATCCACTGACCACTCACGGACAGCAGAGTATGAGCAAAAGAACGGAGCAAAATTTATGGAAAGGTACGGATACGCACGGGTGAGCACGGGCAAACAGACGACAGACAGCCAGATCACTGACCTGATGCGGGATGGCGTCTCTGACTGCCATATTATTCAGGAAACAGTATCAGGAGCTACAGACTGGCAATCCCGGCCTTTGCTTCGCAAACTCATTCGGAAACTCAGGACAGGAGATACACTGACCGTAGCCAAACTGGACAGGCTCGGTCGTAATGCTGTCGATGTTCTGTCTCTGATTGAACGGTTGAAAAAACGCGGAATTTCCGTGCGTATCCTGAATTTTGGAGTTGATACGTCCGGCTCTGGAGGGACGCTGTTTCTCCTGTTACTGGCCGGATTTGCGGAATTCGAGCGCAACCTGATCCGTGAGCGGGTGATCGCTGGACTTCAGACTGCCAGGGAAAAGGGGGTCCGGCTTGGCCGACGCCCCAAACTGTCCAGAGCCAAGATTGCTCGCGCCCGGCATCTCAGAAAACAGGGCTTCTCCATCACTAAAATTGGCCTGATCCTGAATGTCTCCAGGATGACGGTCTGGCGATCTACAAAAGAGGTCACTCCTGGTTCAGACGTCTGACATTTATTGCACAAAACGCATAACAATCATGCATTAAACACATATTCCGGAATCAGGTGATTTTGAGACAGAGTTGCGATATTAATTTACAAAATTCCAGTTCAAGGGTTTTGAGAATGCATACTCCTGAATTACTTTATTCACTTATGGGCAAGACCCCACCAGAAGCGTGCGAACAAGATAAGCATTGGTTTTATAGAATACCAATAAAAGATACATTCCTAATACGCAATAAAAATTACTTAGAAACATGCGGAATATATATTATTGTTCAAAAACTTTACTATAGAGATAATAAAAAAGTAATTTAGAGAATATTTCCAATGGATTTGTTTGCTTAAACATTGGAATGGCGGGCTGGAATAGACTGGAAAGACTAAACGAACGAATAAATATTTTTAAAAATACCAGAAATGATATATTTTTGGATGATGTCTATGTCTTGTTTTCCAAAGGTTTTGAGAATCCCGGTCTTTTCGATCTATCTACTCGTGGCTTCACAGCATCTTCTAAATTTTACGATAAAAATAGCAGTGAGTATGAAAAAATTAAAAAATACGAAGTGCGTATAAAAGAATTGATAAATCCTTTATTCGCTGTTGAGCATAAAGAAATTATAAAGTTAAGCCAAGAGCCTTATGGTCCAAAATATAGATGTTATATTAGTGATGGAAATATTAGAATAAGCACAGGAAGCCTCAATCAAGATAAAAATACATTTCGAAGAGAAGGAAATTTGTACGTTCAATTAAAAAAATAAATACGATATTTTTGATAACTGACTAAATATAAAAGAAATTATTGAAAACGTCGTAGAACACTCAACGTCAATGATCTGATTGAGGTTAGAGGCGTCTGCAAATGAAGGAAGTAATAATATGACAGTCGACTATAGAAAGTGTCAACAATTGAGTATAATTAAATTATGAGACAAGAAGTAATATCAAAATTCACAACTCCCGCATTCTGAATAACCATGATTTTCCTATTTTTTCTTATCAGAGTGTAACTGCGAATAACTCAGATCAGTCCAAAATAGGAAGAAGGGACATGATTTATGGTTATATAAGAGTTTCAACATCAAAGATGGGGATTATTGTTCTCTCCTTAATGGCCAGCTTTGCCGAACCTGAAAGAAAAAATACGCGCGAGCGTGTTACGGCAGGAATACAAGCCAGTCTCTCACGCGGGGAAAGGATAGGCAGAAGGAAAACTCTGTCGCCTGATGGCCAGAACGAGGTCAATCATATCAGACTGGTGCTACCGTTTCAGAACTCGCCAGACGATACAGAGTCTCACACAAGACAATTCAGAGAACCTTGAGGAATTCCGGATATCAACTTTCTGGATAAATCAGGAGAACAACTTCCCCTTCCAGATGTGAGATTATTTGGTTCTATCGGTCCACAAAATTCGTGGATATGGCATTTTACTAAGCAACACACACTGGAGGTCTGTCATCGCTTCTCCAGCCTCCCAAAAAAAAGTAGGATATCCTGTCTCCGTATCGTATTTCATATATCTATCTGCATAATCATCTTCACCACAATGAATCCCATGCAGTGAATCTACCAGCTCTTGGATATGCTCCTTACTGGAGGCATTATCTGCATCAGGTAGGCACATCGGCGACAATACAATTTCATAGAGTCCTTCCTCGATTGCCTTCTTGTGCAGATTCTCAAGATTATGGCCAAATTCACGTTTTCTCAATTCCTTAACGGTCATGCCTTGAAAAGATAAATAAGCCTTAAAATAACATTCAAGCGCGTGAGCCAGAATAAAGCACACCGGCAATATGTAATCTTTTTTGTCCTGGGATGATTCGCACGTATGGTATCGTTGAAACAGAACTTGAAAGCCCTGCCCGAAGCAAATGCCTGAATATAAAAATCTTTCAGAGACTTTCTTAGCATCCTCAGCAGGTATGCTGTTCTTTTTCTTGGTAGTCATTAGCCTTTCCGCACAGCCAACCTGATATGCGATGCATCGGGGATAATTTTCCGATGCACTCTCGATGCACTTTTTTCCGAAAATCTGAGACCATTTTTCCTGACCCTCGATGCAATCCAAGTCATCTAAAGGCTAAAATAGTCAGGAAAATCAATGAATTGGCGGAGGGGATGGGATTCGAACCCACGATACGCTGTTAAGCGTATAACGGTTTAGCAAACCGCCGCCTTCAGCCTCTCGGCCACCCCTCCAGGCACTGAGACAGTGCGTGCGGCAGAACCTACCCCGTTCTCCATCAGCAGTCAATTCCGGATGATCACTGCCAATGTCACAAAAGCGGCTCCTGCCGCCTTCACTGCTGCTGGGCAGGCTGATTAGACATTTCCTGCAGCAATGCCCTGACTGCATCAGGATTTTTTTGTAGCAGGGATACATTGTGTGGGTTTAGTGTGGGCGCATCCTTGGCATTTCCCGCATTGGACGTCACAGCGTAGGTAATGCCGAAGGATGTCAGACCTATGACAAACTGACGAGCCGAAAAACCCTGTGACTTCAGAACCGGCTCAATGCCCTCTACCGATTCAACACGCTTGATCGTCTCATCCAGAGACATTTGCCCCTCCGGAGCAGGCGGCTGCAACCCTGCGTCGCGCAATGCCTGCAAGGTTCTTATCATCCGCGGCAGAAAATCATCCGGCAACTGATACGATGCAGCCACCTGCACATCCCGACGCATCGCCGCCAACTGGGCAGCGTCAGGAGCTGGTGGCTGCTGGGATGGTTGCTGACTATCTGCCTGCTGGCTTGAGTAGACCTGCTGAGCCCTCACTTCGGTGCTGGCCGTCAGAGCAACCGCAGCAGACAGCAGAAAAACCGAGCCAGTTGCCTTGAACGAATACCGTCGTTTCATCACGTTCCATCTCTTCCTGTGAGCTTCAGCTTCCAGCAACAGCCATGCCTCAGAGCATGGTGTTCCCACTGACATGCAGAATCTTATTGCCCGATCATGGCACGGATGCGTCATTCTCAAAATCACCGGCGACAAAACTGTATGCCGGAGCAGACACGCAGGGCTAATCCTGCCTCTCGCGCCACGCCGCATACCACCAGCCCGCCACAAGAAATCCGACATAATATCCGATATCAGCGCCCCCAAGCCAACGAGCCACTGGTCCGGTGTAGAGCGAACTGGTGGAGAAAAGCAGCACCGTCAGCACGGACGTCACAATAAAGATCGTCGCGCCACGCCGCCATCCGGAAGGCGGCCGCAACACCTGCCCGTACACGGCGCGCGCCGCCGAATGACCACCCGTCAGATACCAGTCCGCCAGCACGATCCCGCACCAGGGCGCAATCCAGTACATCGTGACCAGCAGATAATCCGTATAGAGCGTCGCATACCGTCCCGCTCCAGCAACCGCCAGCACATACCCCAGACTCGCCGTGATGATCGCCGCCGCAACACGCGGCACATGGATCCCCGCCGAGATCAGGCTGTAACTGGCCGTGTTATCGTTGAACGAGTTCCCGGCAATCGACGACAGGGCAATCGCAGCAAGCGCCAGCGGTCCGAGCGGCCCCATGGCGTGCTGCAGGCTGGCAATCACCGCCGTCGGAGACGGTTCGGCAATACTCGCAGCCGTCAGAAGACCAAGAATCTGGAACGGCACCGCCGACAGCAGAAGCCCCGACAGTGCAAGAACAACCACCCGCTTCGGATCAGATTTCGCTGGCAGATAACGCGTGTAATCAGAGGAATAGGTCGCCCAGGACAGGTTGAAACTGACCAGTATCCCGACCGCCAGCAGAAATGTCGCCAGACCGACAGGATGCGCCGCCTGCACGACGCCGCCCCC
The DNA here is from genome assembly GCF_002005445.1 of Acetobacter aceti. Taxonomy (NCBI): domain Bacteria; kingdom Pseudomonadati; phylum Pseudomonadota; class Alphaproteobacteria; order Acetobacterales; family Acetobacteraceae; genus Acetobacter; species Acetobacter aceti. The sequence continues at coordinate 232,100 of NZ_CP014692.1, read as the reverse complement.
CCTCACCGCAAACGTCACGCCAATGATCGCAAACACGACCAGCAACATACCGCCGAGATATTTCTGGAGCGCCTGCACAACGTGATGACCATAGATGGACGCCACCATCTGAATGGATGCGAGAACGCCAAGCGCCAGCCAGAACGGTGTGGGAACGCCTGCCAGCATCAGCAGGCTGACCAGTGCCGCCGCCGCCGGCACATTGTTCACCGCATCCCAGCCGACGCAGTAGATCCAGTTCAGAAAGGAAGGCGGTCTGACACCGATCGTCCCCAGCGCCATGCGCGAGGCTTCCATCTGGGTCAGACCTGTCGCGGGACCAATCGCCGCCGCCAGCGCCACCGGCAAAGCGCCTACGATATTGCCCACCAGAATGGCCAGCACGCCCATTCTGAAATCCAGCCCGAGACTGACCAGCAGCGCACCGGTCACCCATCCGCCGGGACCGAGATTTGGTGAGAAATGACTCCAGAACACCCGGTCCATCGCCATGGTCTTGCGTGCGGCAGGCACAGGCTGACAGACTGACGCCGCCGAAAGGTCTTCCATCAGGCCAGACGGTTCAGGCGACATTCACGACACTCCACATCTATAATGACATCATACCAAAACCGGTTTTATCCGTCTGAAGGCTGCCGCACGACCGGCATACTGCCAGCGGCGCCCGTCGGCTGGTTCTGATAATACCGCTCCGACAGACCGATCGGCAGCAGATCCATCAGGCGCGACCCCGCGGCAATCCAGCGCGGAAACGTGATCCGTCGCCGGTTTTTCTCCAGCCCGGCCATGATCCGTTCCACAGCCTCGGCTGTCTGCACAAGGCCGGGCATCGCGAACTCGTTCGTCGCCACCATCGGCGTGTTGATGAAGCCGCAAACCACTGAACTGAGCAGAATACCATCCCGCTTCAGGTTGCCACCTGTCGCCACCATGAAGCGATCGACTGCCGCCTTGGTGGCGCAATAGGAGGGTGTGCCGGGAAAGGAGACCAGTCCGGCAATCGAGGAAATCGCCGCGATACGGCCCCGGAAACCATCGGAAGCCACAGGCTGACGACGCATCACGTCAATGGCCGGGAAAATCGTATTGAGAACGCCATTCACATTGACATCCACCATGTGCTTTACCTGATATTCAGATTCGCACGCCGCACCAATCTCTCCGTTCGGTCGGTCATGGACCCCGCCGGTGATACCCGCACAGGCCAGCACCACATCAAGCGAGTCATCTGATGCGCCGATGCCTTCAATCACGCGTCTCATCGCCGGAGCGTCCGTCACATCCAGTGCGTGAATGGAGACTCGCGCTCCCAGCGCCGCCGTGCGGGAAGCCGTGTCTTTCAGCCGGTTTTCATTGCAGTCCATGAGATGAAGCGTAACGCCCGGACGGGCGACACGCAGGGCGAAACCACGGCCGAGCCCTGAAGCGGCTCCCGTGATGAGAAGAGAATCCTGTTTCATAGTCGCCCCATTAAGAACCTGCTGCTAAAAGGTCGCAACCGTCCTCCCGAAACAAATCGGCAGGAATATTTGACACGGCAGGGAGGCACGAACGCCGATATGACACGCACCGGAACGACCGTCCCGTCGCCCATCACGCGGCGAGGCGTCTGCCTTGTCATTTCCGCCCCGTCCGGCGCCGGAAAATCCACCATCGCCAATGCCCTGCGCGCCGCCGACCCGCGCGTGAAACATTCAGTCTCCATCACCACCCGCGCCCCGCGCCCCGGTGAGACGGACGGCATCCATTATCATTTCCGTACCATGGACCAGTTCAAGCACATGGCCGATCAGGGCGAACTGCTCGAATGGGCGTCCGTCTTCGGACGCGGCTACGGCACGCCACGGACACCCGTGGAAGCGGCCCTCGCCGCAGGGCAGGACATGGTGTTCGATATCGACTGGCAGGGTCATCGCCAGATCCGGCACGCGCTGCCCGATGATGTCGTGAGCCTCTTCGTGCTGCCCCCTTCCCTCGCCGAACTGGAACGCCGCCTGACCGGTCGCGCCTCGGATGCGGCGGAAGAAATCAGAAAGCGCATGGACGCCGCCCTCGATGAAATTTCCCACTGGGAAGAATTCGATCATGTGATCGTCAACGCCGAACTCGACCGCGCCATCGCAGAAACGCAGGCCGTGCTGAACGCGGCGCGTCTCCGTACAGCGCGTCAGACCGGGCTGGCGGATTTCGTAGCCAGCTTCTGGGGCTGACGTACCCATGGATTTCTCGAATATCACCGTTCTCTGCGTCGGCGACGTCATGCTCGACCGGTTCGTCTATGGCGAAATGGAGCGCATCTCACCGGAAGCGCCGGTCCCGGTCCTGCTGCTGAAAGAGCGCCGTGAAATGCCGGGCGGCGCGGGCAATGTCGCCAGCAACATTATCTCGCTCGGTGGCCAGGCCATCCTGATCGGTCTGGTTGGCGAGGATGAGGCCGCCGTCATCCTTCGTGACGCCCTGCGCCACCGCACTGGCGTTTCCGAAATGCTGGTCCCCAGCCCCAAACGCCCGACCATCTGCAAGACACGCTTCATCGCGTCCCATCAGCAGGTCGTGAGAGCCGATGAGGAAAGCCGGGAAAAGCTGCAACCGGAAGAAGCGGAACTGCTCTGCCGCGCCATCGACGCGAGGCTGGATGAAGCCGATGTCGTCATTCTTTCCGACTATGGCAAAGGCGTTTGCGACAGCATGGTCGTCCGGCATCTGATCGGAGAGGCGCGCCTGAAGAACATCCCGGTCTTCGTTGATCCAAAGACGTCCGATTTCCGGCATTATCGCGGGGCAACCTGCATCACCCCCAACGCGAAGGAACTCGTCGCCGCTTCCGGCATTTCCGGCACGGATGACGCCAGCGTGGAACGCGCCGCCCGCAAGGTGATGGCGGAAGCCGAGGCGGACGTCATTCTCGCCACCCGTTCGGAAAAAGGCATGATGCTGGTTCCCGCGCACGGAGAGGCTGAAGCTGTTCCCGCCCGTGCACGAGAGGTGTTCGACGTCTCCGGTGCAGGCGACACCGTGATCGCCACCATGGCCCTCGCTTTCGGGTCCGGCATGTCGTTCGGACAGTCCATGCGCGTCGCCAACGCCGCCGCCGGTGTGGTGGTCGCCAAACTGGGCACAGCAACAGCCGATCTTGGCGAAGTAACCCGTGAGTTGCAGGCCCAGAACTCGTCCATTGATTCCCCGCATCTGCTGACCCTGAATGAAGCCAGGCGGGAAGTCGAGGAATGGCAGTCGCAGGGCCTGACCGTCGGCTTCACCAATGGGTGCTTCGATATTCTGCATCCGGGCCATATCAGCCTTCTGGCAGCCGCCCGCGCGGAATGTGACCGGCTGATCGTGGCGCTGAATGACGACGACAGCATCAGGCGTCTCAAGGGAGAAACACGACCCGTCAATACACTCGCCAGCCGTGCCGCCGTGATGGCCGCCGTGCGATATGTCGACGCCGTCGTGGCGTTTACCGAAGACACTCCTCTGGAAATCCTTGTCGCACTGATGCCGGACGTTCTTGTGAAAGGCTCTGACTACAAGCCCGAAGATGTTGTGGGCGCCAGAGAGGTCATCGACAATGGAGGACGGCTGTTTCTCGCCGATCTTCAGGATGGCCACTCAACCACCGCCACGATCGGACGCATTCAGCGACACGGAGCCTGATGGCCCCTTAGTCATTCAAGAACTGCTACGGGACGTTGCAAGAATTACTGGTCTGGCGGCGGGAAATCCGGATGCCCCTTTATGAAGGCCGGGGATGGACAAAGCACCTGTCCTCGCCTTCCTCTCTCCGTGAACGTGTCATCCAGCATCGCCCCGAAACATCAGACCTTGGACACCGATCAGCATTCCATCTGCTGGTAAACGACGAGAATCAGATCAGGTCGACCATCAACGGCGAATGTCGCCATCCCGAAGTTTTGCAGACCATGGAGCGGATGATGAAACGCCTTCTTACCATATTCAAATGTGTAAATCGTTTTATCATGCCACATTATTCTGAATTCCGGACTTGACGCACAGAGTTCGGCAACCAGAGGCTCGATAACTGCTGCGGCCCCTGCCAGTGCGGCGTCCATCCTGAATGCGCTGACAATGAAACGGGCCGCGCTGTCCCGGTCAGGGTGAAGTAATTTGCTGCGCGGATCGAGAAAGATCAGCCACAGGATGTTACGCTGCTCGGATGGCAACAGCGCAAAGTCGGTCATCAGCTCCGTTGCGGCAGTATTCCAGGCCACCATCTGCCAGATAGCGCACGGCAAAGAGCATTCACTTCATGTTCATGACTCTCGCTCCTGAATCCCTGCAACAGGCGGTCGGTTCTGAACGCTCGTCTCTGGGTATGCCCTTTTCCGCAATCAGAGCTCGATGCGAACGGCAGAATACATGTTTCAGTGGGCCGCCGACAGCCCCTGTCCATCGATCCACACCGGGCCAGCCTTTTCACCACAGCCGACCTGCCAACGCGACATGACCCACAGATGGCTTTATGGCTGCAATGCCATGTTTCACTCGGTGTCGCCTTCGAAAGTGCAAAGCGCCACGAACAACCCCGTGTGGCCGATCAGACCCGCGAGGCTGGCAACACGCGCTCGGCCATGGCGCTGGAACTGTGGCGTCCTTGGCTCGCGAGGGCAGTGCTGGCAAGCCGTGCGTCAGAAGTCGGCCTGGCCAGCTCACAGAAAGCGCACCATTGTGTCACTATGCAGAGAGTTCCCGACGAACAATTCCGGCGCCTGCGCTCAAAGCATTGAGTTTGCCGCGTGCGACCTGACGCGACAATGGCGCCATGCCGCAGTTGGTGCAGGCTATGAGCTTGTCGGCATCTACAAACCGGAGTGCTTTGCGCAGAGTCTCCGCGACCTCCTCCGGCGATTCAATGGTGTTGCTGGACACATCGATGGCCCCCACCATCACCTTCTTGCCACGGATGAGTTCAATGAGCTCCATTGGAACGCGGGAGTTGTGGCATTCAAGAGAAACCATATCGATGCTGGACGCCTGAAGCCGAGGAAAAACAGCTTCGTAATGACGCCACTCCGACCCAAGGGTTTTCTTCCAGTCGGTGTTGGCTTTTATGCCGTAGCCGTAACAGATATGAACCGCAGTATCGCATTTTAACCCTTCAATAGCTCGCTCAAGCGTGGCGATCCCCCAGTCATTCACTTCGTCAAAGAATACATTGAACGCAGGTTCGTCGAACTGAATGATGTCGACACCGGCGGCTTCGAGTTCCCTGGCCTCCTGATTGAGGATCGCGGCGAATTCCCAGGCGAGTTTCTCCCGGCTTTTATAGTGGCTGTCGTAGAGCGTATCGATCATCGTCATGGGACCGGGGAGGGCCCATTTGATAGGGGCGCTGGTCTGCTGACGCAGAAAAACAGCATCCTCGACAAAGACCGGCTTTCCGCGGGTCACTGGCCCGACAACTGTCGGCACACTCGCATCATAACGATCCCGAATCCTGACGGTCTCGCGTTTTTCGAAGTCGACACCGCCGAGATGTTCGATGAAGGTTGTTACGAAATGCTGACGTGTCTGTTCGCCGTCACTCACGATATCGATGTCTGCGAGCTGTTGCTCCAGCGCGGCCACGCGGAGTGCATCCTGTTTGCCCTCGATCAGCTCTTCACCTTGCAATTTCCAGGGTGACCACAGTTTTTCCGGCTGCGCGAGCCAGGATGGTTTGGGCAGACTGCCAGCAGTCGCCGTCGGAAGAAGAGTTTTCATTATATAAAGCCCTGAAAGTTTCGGTTTTATTTAACAGTCGAATTGAGCTGACTATCCGTGGAGCAAAGTCCGATAGGGCTCGATGAACGTCTTCTCGGCATACCGTCCCTGCGAGAGAGCGAGATGAACACGCTCTTCGCGGTCATAAGTAATTTGAGTGACCGAGTAATCCTGATGTTCCAGCTTAGGCTGAAAGTATTCGGGCGCCGGAGAATTCGCGTTGTAGATCTCCGGACGGTAAATCTTCTGAAAAGTCTCCATCGTGCCGATCGTGCCAATAAGTTCGAGATTGCTGTATTCGTTCAGAAGATCGCCGAAGAAATAGAATGCCAGAGGTGCGGAGCTATTTTCCGGCATGAAATAACGGACCTGCATTCCCATCTTTCGAAAATACTCTTCGGTCAGAGACCCGTCTTTTGACAGATACTCCACTCCCAACACCGGGTGCCTGTTTGCGGACCGCTGATAGGTTTTGTTGTGCGAGACGCTCAGGCATATCACAGGAGGCTTCGCGGAATGCTCGCTGTAGGCAGTCGAGTTGACGAACAGCTTGAATATTTTCCCGTGCAGATCACCAAAGTCACCCGGAACACTGAATTCGGAGCGGTCTTTATTGTATTCATGCAGGCGGATGCTGAAATCGTAATCCCGGACATAAGAGGAAAAGTTGTTTCCGACTATTCCTTCGATCTTCGTGTTATATTTTCTATCCAAGATTGACGTTTTCAGCATTTCAATCGCGGGGAAGGCAGCGCTGGCGCCGAGGCTAATTTCGATTGAGAGGATATCAAGCGCTATCACATAGCGATCACTCTCGGGATTATCCCAAAACGCCAGAGCATTGCAGCGATTATTGATCATTCGCATCGTATTGTGCAGATTTTTGACACGATTTTCGCCACGGGCCAGGTTCGCGAAGTTGGTTGTAATCCGCGTGTTTTCAGAGGGACGATAATCCTCGTCGAAACGAATGCGCTTCACCGTAAATGCAAAGTCCATAACCATCGCGCTTCTGTGTCCTCCATCACTGAAAATAAAGCGCCTATTGCGTACCGAACTGGAGATCGGATCGAAAACATCCAACTTCTATTGGTTGTCCGACGAATAATCCTCATACGATCGCACGCAGAGCGTTCATCCACTGTATGGTCGAACAGAAGCATGATTAAAAATGATCTTATCTCATGAAAACATGACTCCACGTCATCAGTCACAAGCGGGTCAGGCGTGAGCGGGAGGGATCAGATCTGAATGGTCGCGGCCAGATGTATCAGGCCGTCCAGATAGACGGGCGTTATGCCTTTGCGATGGCCCAGATAAATTGACTTCGCAATTCCTTCGCCAAGCCGCACGCTTTTCACCCCTTTGACGCCTCGCAAAAGCCAGTCAGGGATTGAACTGACGGCCCGACCTGAGGCTACCAGGCGCAACATAAGATCAGTCGTCTCCACCGTGCGATGGCGGTGCGGGCGGGCATGGGCCGGAACAAGGAAGCGGGTATAGATATCCAGCCGCTCTCGGGCGACCGGATAAGTGATGAGGGTTTCGTTCGCCATATCTTCCGGCTCGACCCGGTCCTTCCGGGCCAGAGGATGTGTTTCAGAGACGGCTAAAACCAGTTCGTAGTCGAAAACGGGCTTATAAACGACATCCGGATGCTCAAGCGGATCAGGAGTAACCAGAACATCGATTTCATGACTGAGAAGAGCGGCCAGCCCGCCAAACTGGAAAGCTGTCGTTACATCCAATTCGACATCAGGCCACTCTGCCAGAAACGGATCCACCACGCGCATCAACCAGTCCTGGCAAGGGTGACATTCCATCCCCACCCGGATCGCGCCGCGCCGGCCGCGCGCGTAGTCTTCGAGGACGACTGCGCCATGTTCGAGCTGTGGCAGCACCCGCATCGCCAAGCCCAGAAGATAATCTCCTGCGAGCGTCAGACGCAGCTTGCGCCCCTCGCGCTCCCAGAGCTTGACGCCATAGCGATCTTCGAAACGGCGTATTGCATGACTGACTGCGGATTGAGTCAGGTTTAACTGGTCAGCCGCCTGTGTAAGGCTGCCTGTCCGTTCGATCTCACGCAAAATGGCCAGAGGTTGGATATCGATCATCAAGCATGAACCATTGTCATGCAGTTACCTATATCATCCATTCCATGTCCTCCCATCACATATCCCAACCAGAGTACAAGGGTTTTGAAAGGCACTCATAAGCAGGCGATGACTGCGTTAACAGCCATCATGGAAGCTTTTCCAAAAATTCGATACATCTTAAAAAGAATTCACAAAAAAACTCCCTGCTCCACCAACGGCGGAGCAGGACATTTCAAACAAACCACGCTTCACTCAAAACGTGTCAGAGGCTTTTCAGCCCAAACCCGCCCGCTTCAGCTTCTGGTCCGTTTTATACTGACTGAGCGCGTAAACAGCCCAGATCGCAGCCGGAATCCAGCCCAGCACCGTGACCTGCAGGAACAGGCAGACCAATCCGGCAATCGGACGTCCGATGGTAAAAAATGTCAGCCAGGGCAGAAGAAATGCAATCAACAGACGCATGAATGGCTCCATATGAAAAAAGCCCCGCATCTATGCGAGGCTTCTTTTATTGTGACGTTGCTTTAAACACACTGTCCAGTCCCGGACAGGAGGTTGTTTTCAGGCGGAAGCAGCCTGTCCCAGAGCCTGACGAAGCTTGCCTTCGACTTCCGGAGACAGCGAGGTCTGGATGATCTTCGCATGCCCTTTCAGTTCGGCCAGATGCGAAATCACTTTTTCCGGCTCAGCCTTGCGGATCAGAATAAACAGGGCCGATGTTCCCGGCGCCAGCGTGTCACCAAGCTTCTTCATGAAATCGTCATTGATTCCATAGTCGCTATTCTTGCCATCCAGCGCGCCGATACCCGCACCGGCAACACTGCCGACAATCAGACCGGCCAGCGGGTTGAGAAACAGGAGACCAACCAGCGTTCCCCAGAACCCTCCGGACAGGAATCCCCAGGACGCACCAATCTTTTCAAGATTGAAGCTCTGATCCAGATGAGTCTTGCCGTCTGCCGTACGGCGCACAACAACAGCATCTTCCAGATCCAGAAGATATTCTTTTTCAAGTTCCCGGCACTCTGTCAGCGCGTTCTGCGCCCCATCCAGACTGTCGAAACCAACAACAACGAGCGTACTCATAATAATACCTTCCGGGTCATTCAGGCCGCTTTGCGACCCAGCACATAGCTGATCGCAGAAGCCGCCACGAGAATCAGAAAGCCGAACACCTTGCATCCCGTCGGGATGGTCTTCTCGTGCAGCTTCGTCTCGCTCTTGATATCAGCGATATGCTCCGAAAGCTGCTTGTGCAGCTCATTCTTGTGTTTATGCAGGGACTTGTCGAGACCCTTGACAATCTCTTCAAGGTCTTCCGGACTCAACTTCCGCAGGATGTCGGTGGCGCTCATATCAGCAGCACTCCTGAAAATTTCATGACCATGACTCTTGCAGTCACGGCTCTCTAAAGGATATTGGCCCGCGCGCCCTGTTTTTCAAGAGTTGCTTTTCTTAACTCGCGTCCATCAAAGAATAGGTCCGATCATGGCCAGCGTGTTGTTCCACAGCACCCGCGTTTTGGGCCAGTTCACCACATCCTCAAGACGCACCTCATCCGAAGCGTCGATATAGGTCTGCTGGCGCTCTCGGACTGACCGCGTAAACGCGTCATCGACAAGCTGAATATTGTTTTCGAAGTTCAGATCGAAGCTGCGACGATCCAGATTGGCCGAACCGATCAGGGTCATGCGCCCGTCCACAGTCATCGCCTTGGTATGCAGCAGGCCATGCGGGTATTCATAGATCCTCACCCCCGCTTCCAGCAGGTCGCGATAATAGCTGCGGCTTGCGCCCGCAACGATCCATGAATCGTTTTTTTTCGGCATGGTGAGCGTGGTCTTCACACCGCGCCGCGCCGCAGCGCACAGAGCCGCCTGAATGGGCTCGTCCGGCACATAATAGGGTGTCGTGACCGTCAGTTCTTCTGCGGCTGAATTCATGATCGACACAAACGTCTCGGGCATCGCCGCATACCGCACGGCAGCGCTTGTGCCGATGACCTGCGCGACAAACCCTTTTCCTTCTTCCACTCTGGCAGAAGCGAGAAGCGGTGTGAGATCCTCGTTGGTGTGGGCCATCCAGTCCGTGGCGAACAGATGCTGGTTCTGCAACACCACCGGACCTTCGAAACGCGCCAGCAGGTCCACCCATGGGGCGAAACGGGCCTTCACCCGGAATTCCGGGTCCGCGCAGTTCTGGCTGCCGCAATAGGTCACGCGATTGTCAATCACCACGATCTTGCGATGGTTCCTCATGTCGAACCTCCCCCTGAAGGGACGCAGCAGCACGCTTCCCAGCGGCAAAGCCCGCACAAGGCGGACACCAGCCTGTTCCATGTCCGCCCAATGACCACTGTGAATCAGCCGACGGGAACCCAGGTCATCCGCCATCACGCGACAGGTGACACCGCGTCTGGCCGCCCGCATCAGCGCATCGGCCACCTTCATGCCGTTGCCATCCGCCAGCCAGATGTAGAAGCAGACATGCGCATGTTCTTTCGCGGCATCAATGTCAGCGACCATGCTGTCGATCGCGGCGTTGGAATCCTTCATCAGAGCCGCCATATTGCCGCCCATCGGCGGATAGCCGCTGATCGACTGCCCTACCTTGAACAGGGGAGCCAGACGGGGCGGCAGACCGAATTTCTTTTCAGCGTCAATCAGGGCTTCGGCTGTCTTTCCCGGCACGGGGAGGCGTTTCATCGCGTCCCGGATACGCAGGACGCGCTGGGGTGTCAGCTTGGTCTCACCAAGAAAAAGATAGGCGAGTATGCCACCGATCGGCAGAGCGCCGATGATGGCGACCCATGCCACACGCGAGGCAGGCTGCCGATGACGACGCAGAAGCGCCCGCCCGATGAACAGCAGCTGAAGCGATGCGGTTACACCCGCCGCATACCAGCTCCATTTCACGGTGCGCGCACCCAGTAATGCGCGATCCTCCGAACGACGCAGGGATAAAGAAATTTTTCGGTCTGATAGGGGCGTCATAATTTCGCTGATCCGGTCGTTAGGATACCACGCAGGGACGTTACAGCCGCTATCCTGTTGGAACAACTGACGCAGGAACCATCAGTCGGGACCGCATGGACGCCCATCACGCGCCTTGTTATACCGCCAGACCTGAACTTTCCGCACGAAAGCGGAGCCATATACCGTAGAAACCGGGGCAGCGGAGACACCAACAGTCATGACAGACGGCGTACGAGCAAACAGTCTGAGAAACGGCCCCGACGCCTCCGGCCATTTCGGCGACGGGCTGGGCGGGCGGTTCGTCGCGGAAACGCTGATGCCGCTGCTCCTTGAGCTTGACGAAGCCTACAAGGTGGTCAAGGCCGATCCGGCCTTTCATAAGGAACTGGCTTTCTACCTCAAGGACTATGTGGGCCGCCCCTCTCCGCTGTGGTTCGCTAAACGCCTGACTGACGAACTCGGCGGCGCGAAGATCTACATGAAGCGCGAGGAGCTGAATCACACGGGCTCGCACAAGCTCAACAACGTGATGGGCCAGATCCTGCTCGCCCGCCGTATGGGCCGCACACGCATCGTCGCCGAGACCGGCGCGGGTCAGCACGGTGTCGCCACCGCCACCGTCTGCGCGCTGTTCGGCATGAAGTGCGTGATCTACATGGGCGCGACCGATGTGGAACGGCAGATGCCCAACGTGTTCCGCATGAAGCTGCTCGGCGCGGAAGTCGTGCCGGTCACGGCGGGCGCAGGCACGCTGAAAGACGCCATGAACGAGGCGATGCGCGACTGGGTCGCCAATATCAGCGACACCTATTTTCTGGTCGGCACCGTCGCTGGTCCGCACCCTTATCCCGCCATGGTCCGCGACTTCCAGAGCGTGATCGGTGATGAAGTGAAGGTGCAGATGCAGGAGGCTGAAGGCCGCCTGCCGGATGTGATCGTCGCCGCCATTGGCGGTGGCTCGAATGCGATGGGCATTTTCCATCCCTTCCTTGACGACCCCTCCGTCAGGCTGATCGGTGTCGAAGCCGCCGGGCATGGTCTCGACAGCGGCAAGACCGCCGCTTCCATCGAGCGCGGCTCGCGCGGCGTGCTGCACGGCAACCGCACCTATCTGTTGCAGGACGAGAACGGCCAGATCACCGAGGCGCACTCCATCAGCGCCGGTCTGGATTATCCGGGCGTCGGTCCTGAGCACTCCTGGCTGTATGAAATCGGTCGCGCCGAATATGTCGGCATCACCGATGACGAGGCGCTGGAGGCGTTCCAGACCTGCACCCGCGCCGAGGGCATCATTCCCGCGCTGGAATCCGCCCATGCTGTCGCCCACGCGGTCAAGATCGCGCCGACACTGAGCCCGGAGACCCTGCTCGTCATCAATATCTCGGGCCGTGGAGACAAGGACATCTTTACTGTCGCCGAACATCTGGGAGTGAAGCTGTGAGCCGCATCGCCCGCCGTTTTGCGGCGCTGAAACAGGAAGGGCGCGGCGCGCTCATCCCCTATCTCGAAGCCTGCGACCCGGACTTCCAGACGTCGCTCGATCTGCTGAAAGCGATGCCGGAAGCCGGTGCGGACCTGATCGAGATCGGCATGCCGTTCTCCGATCCTTCCGCCGACGGTCCGGTCATCCAGCTTGCCGCCCGTCGTGGCCTGAAAGCCGGCGCAACGCTGCCGCGCCTGTTCGGGATGGTGAAATCCTTCCGCGAGCAGGACAACGACACGCCGGTCATCCTGATGGGCTACCTGAACCCGATCGAGGCTTATGGTCTCGACCGGTTCTGCGTGGATGCGTCCGCCGCTGGCGTGGATGGTCTCATCATCGTGGACATGCCGCCGGAAGAAGCCGGACCGATGCAGGGACCAGCCAAAGCCGCCGGTCTGGATATCATCCGGCTGATCGCGCCCACGACGGACGATAATCGCCTCAAGCTGGTGCTGAACCATGCGTCCGGTTTCGTTTATTATGTAAGCATCACCGGCATCACCGGCACGCGCTCGGCCAGCGACGAGGATCTGCGGGCTGCGCTGCCTCGCATCCGCGCCGCGACGGATCTGCCTATCGCCATCGGTTTCGGTATCCGCACGCCGGAGCAGGCTGCGTCTGCTTCACGCATCGCGGATGGTGCAGTCGTGGCTTCGGCTCTGCTGGCGACATTGGCGAAGACGCTTGATCCAGGCGAACAGGCGACCCCGTCCACGCTGCCTTCCGTGCTGACCCAGTTGCGGGAACTGGCAGCGGCTGTTCGAGGCTGAACCATCATAACGCTGGCTGGACACTCACAAAACCGGCCAGCTTTTTCCAACTATTCTTTTCAAAAATTCCTGTTCTCCGCGGACAGATCACCATCTCGTACCATCCGTTCCTGACCGGGACCAAAGAGACTGCGTCTCTTTATGCGGCGCGGGGCAGAGTCCCGTTAAAATCCATCACCCGGTTTTCAACGCATTTACAGGTCTTTTCAAAACCCCTTCCTCCAACAGAAGAAATTCTGATCAGGCTATCAAGGAATCTCCGGTTTCTCTGCCCTGAAAATTCAATCAGAAACGGGGAGGCTTTTCTTCTGTGTGACACACATGGCAGGCCCGAACCGGCCCCGAAGCCCGTTTTTCCCGCGTAAATTTCAAGTGACAGCCTTCACATTCCTGATGAAACTGCGGTTCAATGATGGATGCCAGTTCCGGTGTCTTCTTGTGACACCCGATACAATGCTGGAAAGGCCATGAAGCCAGTTTGGGTTCGGTGTAATTATGGTGACAGACGACGCAGTTGAACGCACCATGATCCTGATGCGTAAAAGCCAGCGGCATCAGAGGGTGTGACCGCGCTGCGTACGGTGCGCCCGATATGCTCCACCAGATCGCGGCGGCGGCGATTACCACAGCGGCACACAATACCGTAATCACTACTCCATTACCGCGTCGCCTCATCGGTCGAGCCACACAGCGCATAATACCGGCACAAGAAGCCCGACACAGCCAAGCGCAACCACCACAGGCAAGGCAAATCCAGCCGTCTTCCGCTGGCGTCTTCCTCCTCGTCGAGGCCGAGCAGCCAGAACCCGGACCGACAACGGAACAGCCAGCGCCACAACACTCAATCCAGCCAGACTGACTGTCAGTGCAGGCATTGCGGTCCGAAAATCAGCCTGCCATGCATGAAGTCCTGTCAGACACAGCAGGGCCGCCGCCAACCCGTAATGACAGTAACGGAAAATGCGAGCATTTCGGAAAACCGCCAGTTTCCATCGGGGTTGTGACACAATAGCCAGAATGATGACAATAAAGCTGGCCAGCACACCTGTCTGCATGACTGGCAATGCAGGAGGCCAGAGATCCTGCAAGAGAAGAGGCTCTGCCCATAGCCCTCCGCCGACATGAGCAACAATCAGTAAAAGGACAAGGTAGCCAGCATATTCATGCAGCCGGATAAAGAACTTGCCTTCATAAAACGGTCGCTCAAGTGGTCGTCCCGTCAGAAAAAACATCTGCAGAAGGACGAACAGGGCGGAGTAGCCACCGATCATCGCAACATCCCAGACACCAGCGACGCCCGGCTGCCCCCCGCCGAAAGTGAACACCAGCAGAAACACGATAAAGAACAGCACAAAGAGCGCCGCAAGAACGATCCATCCCGGCATAATGCCCTACCCCGTTACGGTATCGTTTCATAAAAGAGCGATACCGCAAAGACCGGAATGCTAAAACGGGTTTTCACCAGTCAGTCTGGAAGCGTGAGAGCCTTTGCAAAAACGCCGGTTAAATCCAGGCAGGAAAAGGTACTGAATTAACAGTAATTATCTCGCCCTGAGTGTGACCGAAGAATACCTGACACCGGAAAAGGCTCACTCTGGTCCTTACAGACTTCAGAGTCAGGTCTGAACTTTATATTGTCGGCTCCACCAAACCTTGAAAGCCAATAATAACCGGCTCCAGAGTCCGCCCGTGAGCGGTCAGATTGCATTCCATCTTTGGCGGGACTTCCTGATCAACCGTCCGCAGCACAAACGACACGGCGCTCTCCGATCCCCGTTCAAATGTCACCAGCAGGGACGCGATGGGAAGAGACCCCTCTGCCGCCTGCAAACCAGACAAATCTCATAAAAAACGGAGACACCTTTCAGTGTCTCCGTTCTCACATCATCACGAATGAGTCTCTTCAACCCTATCGGGAGACTGCTCCCACGCCTATCAGCACAAGCGCAAACAGAACCACACAGATAATCACGGCGATAAAGAACAGGATTTTCGCCATACCCGCTGCCGCGCTGGAGATACCTCCAAACCCGAACAGGCCTGCAACGATGGAAACAATCAGAAAAAACAAAGCCAGCCTGAGCACGTCTCTTCTCCTATGGTAAGAGCCTAGTATGGCTTCTAAACAGCTTTCAGACTGCCCGGTTGCATGAAAACCGGGGGTAGCGGAAAATTTCTTTCAAAAACTGGCGATTATTCCATCCCGGTCACGACCGACGCGCCAGCCAAGCACCAAGAAAGCTTCCCAGAAGCAGAGAAGCGCCCAAAGCCAGACGGGGCGTATCCACCGTGACATCACGCAAAATGTCGCAACCATCTTCAAAAACGTCACTCAACCGCGAACCCATCGTCTGCGTACTGTCAGAAACGCTATCCTGCAGACGATCAATACCGCTTTCCAGAGTGAAATCGCTTTCTTCAGACTGATCATTAGCCATTATCTTCTCCTGCTTTCGACTATAGAAACCGAACCTGATTCTAGGCTCATATCCGGATCATGTGCAGGGTTTATATCTCTGCCGCCTGCCAGTATGGCGTCCCACCGGGATCGTCCTCGCCTGCGATCAGACTCCTCAAACGACCGGCGAGCGCCCGCAGCGCCGGAGAGGATGGATCACGGGGACGGTTGCCCACCATAAGATCGCCCCGCACGGAAGCCGGCTTCCCGGCCAGCACAATGATACGGTCCGCCAGCAGCAGCGCCTCGTCAATATCATGAGTCACAAACAGCACGGTCTTGCGTGTCTTTTGCCAGATCGTCAGCAATTCGGTCTGTAGACTTCTGCGCGTAATCGCATCCAGAGCACCAAACGGCTCGTCCATAAGCAGCAAATCGGGGTTCACCGTCAGAGCCCGCGCAACACCGACCCGCTGACGCTGCCCTCCAGAGAGCTGCCGTGGCCAGCGGGAAGATTCCGCCGAGAGCTTTACCAGATCCAGAGCCGCCTGCGCACGTTCATGCCGCTCACTCCGGCTGAGCCCCAGCCCTTCGAGACCGAGCTCCACATTTCCACGCACCGTCCGCCAGGGCATCAGTCGCGCGTCCTGAAACACCAGCGCGGACCGCCGGCTTCCCGTCCGCTCCCGGACCGTCGAAAGCGTTGCCGTCCCTTCGGTTGGGTCGATCAGCCCCATGATGACACGAAGAAGAGTCGACTTGCCCACACCGGACGGCCCGAGAACCGCCACGAACTGCCCATGCTCGATATCAAGATCGACATGACGAAAAATGAACGTCTTTCCACCGTCATGCGAAAGACCGGCATTCTCCACCCGGACCAGAGATGTCATATCACTCATCCCTGCCACCTCAGCAGCCGGTCACGCACGAGGCCGAACAGAAAATCTGTCAGTGCGTAAAGACCGGCCATCGTAATCATATAGACAACCACAATATCCGTCGCGAGCAGACTGGACGCCTGCATCATGCGCGCGCCCACTCCCGGCACACCAAAAAGTTCTGCCGCCACAACCGACATCCAGCCCTGACCGAGGCCCGTACGAAGGCCCGCCAGCAAGCCCGGCATGGCGGCGGGCAGGGTCACATAATGCAGGCGCGCAAAAAATCCACGGTGCCCGAAAGCGGCAGCGACTTCATACAGTTCCTGATCCACCGACTTCACCGCGCCGTAAGCCGCGTAGAAATTGATCCAGAAGACCGAGATCGCGATGACGAAGGTCGCACCCACATTGTTCAGACCGAACCAGAGAATGGCGAACGGCACCCAGGCCAGCCCCGGAATCGGTCGCAACAGGCGGACGATACCACCCGTCAGCGCGTCCACGATGGGAAGTGAGGCGCAGACAAGCCCTGCGCCAGCTCCCAGAACGGAGCCAATCACCAGTCCGGCGATATAGTGAACAAGACTGTCCTGGATGGCCTGCAGCCAGAAGCCCCCGGATATTTCAGAGACAAAAGCTGCCCACAGTTCGGAAGGAGCGGGCAGCAGACCGGGCGGGACGAGATGAAACTGTACTGAGGCCTGCCAGACCGCCAGCAGCAGCAGCAGACCCACAGCGCCAAGACCGACACGGCCTCCAGCGCCTATACGCAAACCATTCATCCCCAACCCTCTGTTCCTGCGTTTATTGCGCAGGCTGACGCCACATCTTCAGATCAAAGAGATCCTCTACCGGTACAGCCGATCTCAGAACACCCTGCTGCACTTCAAAATCCTGAAGCGCTTTCACACCAGGAATGATTTTCTCGGGATCGGAGACAAACTGAGAGGCTGAATTTTTCAGAGCCTGTTCAATCACAGCAGGCTTCATCAGGCCACCGCCCAACGCTTTTGCCACAAAAGGCGCCGCTTCTTCCGGATGCGTGGCGATAAGGGCCGTTCCTTTGACAAACAACGATGTCAGTTTTCCTGACCAGACCGCATGCTCGGCAGAATTCGGGCTGACGACCGCCAGAACCGATCCCGGCTGGCCGGGCAGCAGGTCATGGCCCGTCGCCAGAATACGGGCTTCCGGAACGCGAGCCTTGATGATCGTCAGAGCGGGTTCGCGCAGAATGGCGGCATCCACCGCCTGCGCCAGAAATGCCTGCTGCGCCGCGTCAATATCAATGCCGACAATATCGACACTGGAAAGATCCTGTCCTTCCTGTGTCTTGAGCCAGTAACGCAGGACGGTATCGGGCACGGATCCGGTTGGCTGAGCCGCAATCTTGGGCTTATGTCCGGCGACCTTTGTGAAATTCGCGATGCGGTCAGTCAGCTGCTCTTTTGTAAGGCCACCGGGCTTGTCGGCATCCAGCCCATCGGCAAGCTTGCCGCGTGAGATGACCGAAAGCTCTTCAATGGCGCCGCTGGCAACGACCTTGACGTCCACGCCCCGTGATCGCACCTGCAGCAATGGCAGAACACCTGCAACATACGCATCGATACGGCCAGCCACGAGGGCCTGGATGGCCTGCGGGCCGGAAGTAAACCTGACCAGTTCCAGATCAAGCCCTGCCGTCTTTGCCCACCCTTCTCCGTCCACGACAAATAACGCCGAAGATCCGAGGACAGGGATATAGCCCACCCTGACGGGGGCGGCCGTCGCAGCCTGCGCCGCAGCGAGTGTTACCCCTGCTGCGGCGATCATTCCCGTCACCAGCTTTCTGAGTTTATTCCGGAAAACCATAAACGACCCCTGTCCGAGCGTGCATCACATGAAGTTTGCTCAAGCTGTATCACGCCGACTGATGTGCAACAATAATACAAACTCTATTTATAGTTGTTTTTATATTTGCACTATTTTTATTTGTAATAAATGATGATGCCGCCAGTCAGATTCCAAGCCTCTCAGAAACAGAGCAAAAAAAAACCGGCCCAGAGGCCGGCTTCTTTTAACTGAAATGGCTTAGGCAGCCAGATCAGCCTCTTCGTCATGAGCAGCGGGGCGCGGACCGCTGTCCAGACCCTTCGCATTCACGTCACGATCGATCAGCTCGATCACTGCCATGTCAGCCGCATCGCCATAACGCACGCCAGCCTTCAGAACGCGCGTATAACCGCCTGTACGAGCCTTGTAGCGGTCAGCCACAGCCGAGAACAGCTTGCTGACAATCGTGTCATCACGCAGCTGGGCGTAAGCCTGACGACGCGCATGCAGATCACCGCGCTTGCCGAGCGTGATCAGCTTCTCGACAACCGGGCGAAGCTCTTTCGCCTTCGGCAGGGTCGTCGTGATCTGTTCGTGCTTGATGAGCGCAACTGCCATGTTGCGGAACATCGCTGCACGATGGGTGGAGGTAACGCCGAGCTTCCGACCGGCAACACCATGACGCATTGTTAAGTCTCCTGTTGTCGCGGATCAGAAGGGCTCGTCGAGCCTCTTCGCCAGATCCTCAATATTCTCCGGCGGCCAGGCCGGAACATTCATACCAAGTGAAAGTCCCATGGTGGTGAGGACTTCCTTGATCTCGTTCAGTGATTTACGGCCAAAGTTCGGTGTACGGAGCATTTCCTGCTCGGTCTTCTGAACCAGATCGCCGATATAGATGATGTTGTCGTTCTTCAGGCAGTTCGCCGAACGCACCGACAGCTCAAGCTCATCAACCTTGCGCAGCAGGTTGCGGTTGAACGGCAGGTCATCCTGCGGCTCCGTCGTGACGACAGGGCGCGGCTCATCGAAGTTGATGAAGAGCTGCAACTGATCCTGGAGAATACGCGCCGCCAGAGCGACAGCATCCTCAGGCGTCACGGCGCCATTCGTCTCAACCGTCAGCAGCAGGCGGTCATAGTCGGTCACCTGACCCACGCGGGTCGGTTCGACCTTGTAGGACACGCGCTTCACCGGTGAGTAGATCGCGTCGATGGGGATAAGCCCGATCGGTGCGTCTTCCGGACGGTTCGCCGCAGCCGGAACATAGCCTTTGCCGATGTTCACGGTGAATTCCATACCCAGCTTCTCACCCTCATCGAGAGTGCAGATCACCAGATCCGGATTCATGATCTCAATGCCATGACCTGTCTGGATCTGACCGGCCTTGACTTCACCAGGCCCGGTCGCCGTCAGCATCATGCGCTTCGGACCCTCACCATGCATACTGAGAGCGAGCTGCTTGATATTCAGGACGATGTCGGTCACGTCTTCACGCACACCCGGCACAGCCGAGAATTCATGCAGAACGCCGTCAATCTGGATCGCGGTGATCGCCGCGCCCTGAAGAGAAGAAAGAAGAACGCGACGCAGAGCATTTCCGAGCGTCATGCCAAAGCCGCGTTCCAGCGGCTCGGCAACGATCGTCGCCACGCGAGACGGGACGGAGCCGGGTTCGACTTCCAGCTTCTCCGGCTTGATCAGGGATTGCCAGTTTTTCTGGAGCACCAAGGTCTCGGCCTTTCAATAAGGGGGCCGCAACAAGACGGCGGAAACCCCGACCGAAAGCCGGGGCAACTTCAATAAAGACCCCATCCCGGAAAATGGCGGACCATTCTCCGGAACAGGACTCTCAATCAGACGCGACGACGCTTGCGCGGACGGCAGCCGTTATGCGGCACCGGCGTCAGATCGCGAATCGAAGCGATCTGGAAGCCGACAGCCTGAAGAGCACGCAGAGCGCTCTCACGTCCCGAACCCGGACCCGACACTTCGATGTCCAGCGTTTCCATGCCGTGCTCACGAGCCTTGCGGCCTGCGTCTTCAGCAGCAACCTGTGCCGCATACGGTGTGGACTTACGCGAACCCTTGAAACCCTGCGCACCAGCGGAAGACCATGCGATGGCATTCCCCTGCGCGTCGGAAATCGTGATCATCGTGTTGTTGAACGTGGAGAGCACATGCGCCACGCCCGAGATAATGTTCTTGCGTTCTTTCTTGCGGATACGCGGTGCAGCGGCCTTCGCCATGTCTGTCGCCTTGCCTTTTCACTGTAAGGGCGGATTGAGCCCGCCCGGCAATTGCCAGCACAAAACCGGCAGTTGCCTGAATTTCTCTGATACGCCCGAAGGCGTACTGATTAACGGGCTACTTTCTTCTTACCGGCGATGGCAACAGCCTTACCCTTACGGGTACGCGCATTGGTATGCGTCCGCTGTCCATGCACAGGCAGGCCACGACGATGGCGAAGGCCACGGTAGCAGCCAAGATCCATCAGACGTTTGATGTTCATCGCAACTTCACGACGGAGGTCGCCCTCGACGCGGTAGTCGTTATCAATGGTCTCACGAATCTTCATGATCTCGTCGTCGCTCAGTTCATTGACGCGCTTCGCGTCAGGCAAACCAAGGTCCTTGCAGATCTGCTGAGCTTTTGTCTGACCGATGCCGTAAATATACTGCAGTCCGATCACAACACGTTTGTTCGTTGGGATATTAACGCCGGCAATACGCGCCACGCCACACACTCCTAGTCCGCCCGACTGCGCGTCCGGCGTTGATTCGAATTAATTTGCCGCCCTGTTGATCGCCAGGCGACCATGCGGTCCAGAGCGCGCGCAATAGACCGGGCAGGCATGAAGAGTCAATCCAGACAGATCACTTTTGCGTGAGCTTCTCGACTTCAGTCATCGTTGAATCGATCTGCTTGCTCACTTCATCGATGGGCGCCATGCCATCAATGAACGCAACCATCACCTTGTCCTCATAGTAAGGAAGGAGTGGAAGCGTCTCTTTCCGGTAAGCTGACAGCCGGGACGCAACAGTCTCCCGATTATCATCAGCTCTCCGTATGAACTCATGAGAGCCACACAGATCACATGTCTCAGCCACCAGTGTCGGCTTGGACACATCATTGTAGCTTGCACCACATTTGGCGCAGGAGAAACGCCCGGCGATACGGTCTGCCAGAGCGTCCTCATCCACTTCCAGCATCAGGACAACGTCGATCCTG
Source organism: Acetobacter aceti (assembly GCF_002005445.1). Taxonomy (NCBI): domain Bacteria; kingdom Pseudomonadati; phylum Pseudomonadota; class Alphaproteobacteria; order Acetobacterales; family Acetobacteraceae; genus Acetobacter; species Acetobacter aceti. Next base: position 210,727 of record NZ_CP014692.1, on the reverse strand, counting down.
CGGGACAGGCGGGCAAGGACAACGTCCAGCGCCTCAGCCTGTGCTACCGTCCGCGGGAAGCCATCCAGAATAAAACCCCTGGCACAGTCAGGCTGCTGGATACGGGATTCCAGCATGCTGACGATGATGGTGTCCGGAACAAGCTTGCCGGCATCCATCAGGGATTTTGCTTCACGCCCGATATCGGAGCCAGCCTTCACTTCAGCACGCAGCATATCGCCTGTTGAAATCTGGGCGATTCCGTAACGTGTTTCAAGTCGCTTGGACTGGGTCCCTTTTCCCGCGCCGGGAGGACCAAGAAAAATAATGTTCATTTACGGACGATCCTCCGATTGGAGCCGCTCTTTCGATTACGCTGGATCAGCCCCTGATACTGGTGCGCCACCAGATGAGACTGGATCTGGGTAACCGTATCAATAGTCACTGACACGATGATGATCAGGCTTGTACCACCAAAATAGAAAGGCACATTATAGCGACTGATCAGAATCTGGGGCAGCAGACAGACGGCTACAAGATACAATGCGCCTATTGTGGTCAGACGGGTCAGAATTCCATCAAAATAGGCAGCAGTCGATGCGCCTGGACGAATCCCCGGAATAAAGCCGCTCTGCTTGCGCAGATTATCGGCTGTTTCTTCCGGATTAAACGTGACCGCTGCATAAAAATAGGAAAAGAAGACGATCATAAGAGCATAGAACAGCATGTAGAGCGGCTGTCCCTGACCCAGCGACTGCCCCAGAAAAGACAACCAGCCCGGCATCCCTTTCGCATTCATGAAGCCCGCAATGGTCACGGGAATGAGAAGCACGGAAGACGCAAAAATGGGTGGAATGACTCCGGCCGTGTTGACCTTCAATGGCATATGCGTCGATTCGCCGCCGAAGACGCGGTTACCCATCTGACGTTTGGGATACTGGATCACCACGCGCCGCTGCGCCTGCTCCATAAACACGATGAAGACGATCGTAAGGGCCGCCAGCACCAGAAAGATCAGAACGAAAAACGGCGAGAGCGCGCCTGTATATCCAAGCTGAAACAGCGTCGCCAATGCATGCGGCAAATTCGCCACAATACCGGCAAAGATAATCAGCGAGATGCCGTTACCGACCCCGCGTGACGTAATCTGCTCTCCAAGCCACATCAGGAACATCGTTCCGCCAACCAGCGTAAAGACGCAGGAGACGAGGAAGAAGAGCCCCGGACTGACCACAGCGGAACCCGCAGCCGAACTCATCCGCTCAAGACCAACCGCGATGCCGTAGGCCTGAAAAAACGCGATCGCGACTGTCAGGTAACGGGTATACTGGTTGAGCTTCTTTCTTCCATGCTCACCCTCTTTCTTGAGAGCTTCCATCGAGGGAATGGCTGTCGACATCAGCTGTATGATGATCGAAGCAGAAATATAGGGCATGATGTTCAGAGCGAACACGGTCATGCGCCCGAGAGCGCCGCCCGTGAACATGTCGAACATGCCAAGAATGCCACCCTGATGCTGGGCCAGAAGCTGCCCCATCACTTTCGCGTCAATGCCCGGGACAGGGATATAGGTGCCCAGACGATAGACGATCAGGGCTCCCAGCGTGAACCAGATCCTCTTCTTGAGTTCCGTCGCCTTGGCGAAGGAACCCAGATTGAAATTGGCCGCGAGTTGCTCAGCCGCCGAGGCCATACGCCTGTCCTTTCACAAAAAACAGCGCCACCGCAAAGCGGGGCGCTGTCGTGGCAGACACCAACGCCTGCAAATCAAACCTAGATGACCTGGAAGACAGACCAAGACTGCCTTCCCAAGCCATGTCAGGAAGCCGTGTTGGCTTCTTTCCGGGCTGCGACGAGAGTCTTTACAGACCCGCCAGCTTTCTCGACTGCAGCAATCGCCGATGCAGAAGCTCCGGCAACCTCAACAGTGATTGCACGAGAAATCTCACCGTCAGCCAGCAGACGGATGCCGACATATTTGCCAGTACCGACAAGACCAGCCTTACGGAGAGCCTCTTCGTTGATCACTGATCCGGCTTCAAGCTTGCCTTCAGCAAGAGCTTTCTCAAGCGAACCAAGGTTCACCGGAGCATAGACCTTACGGAAGATATTCTTGAATCCCCGCTTCGGCATACGACGGTACAGCGGAAGCTGACCACCTTCAAAGCCATTCAGGGAAACACCCTCGCGAGCCTTCTGACCTTTTACACCGCGACCCGAGGTCTTGCCCTTACCAGAGCCGATACCGCGTCCAAGGCGCTTTTTGCGATAACGAGAACCCTCGTTATCGCGGAGTTCATGAAGTTTCATTTCAATCCTCCACCTTCACCAGGTGGGCTACCTTGTTCAGCATACCCCGGATCGACGGCGTGTCCTGAAGCTCGCGTGTACGACCGATCTTGTTCAGACCAAGTCCGACGAGTGTTGCCTGCTGACCTGGCTTGCGTCCGTTCCCGGATGCAATCTGCGTGATACGGACAGTCTTAGCTTCAGACATCTGCACCCTCCGCTACCTGCTCGCGCTTGCCAAGAATGTCAGAGACCTTCTTGCCACGACGATTGGCGACAGCACGCGGGCTCGCACACCGTTCCAGCGCCGCGAACGTCGCCTTCACCATGTTGTGCGGGTTACGCGTTCCAAGCGACTTGGCGACAACATCGTTGATACCAAGGCTTTCGAACACGGCGCGCATCGGACCGCCAGCGATAATTCCGGTTCCGGCTTCCGCCGAACGAAGAACAACCTTGCCAGCGCCAAAGTGACCTGCAACGTCATGGTGCAGTGTACGGCCTTCCTTCATGGGAACGCGGATCATGCCGCGCTTCGCCTTTTCGGTAGCCTTGCGGATCGCCTCGGGAACTTCACGGGCCTTGCCCGCTCCGAATCCAACACGACCTTTCTGATCACCCACAACAACCAGCGCGGCGAAAGCGAAGCGACGACCGCCCTTGACCACTTTTGCAACACGATTAATCGTCACGAGCTTGTCGATCAGATCATCGCCTTCGCGATCCTGACGCTGCTCGCGGTCGCGACCACGACCACCTTCTCTCGGTTCACGTGCCATTACGCGCCCCTCCTCAGAACGAGAGACCGCCCTCGCGGGCAGCCTCCGCGAGCGCCTTGATGCGCCCATGATAGATATAGGAGCCGCGATCGAACACGACCTGCGTCACACCGGCTGCAACCGCGCGCTGGGCAACAAGCTTGCCGATTGCCGATGCGGCATCCCGGTTTGCTCCAGTTACTCCACCCGTACGGAACTCTTTGTCCAGAGAAGACGCCGAAGCCAGCGTAAGGCCGGCGGCGTCGTCGATCACCTGGGCATAGATGTTCTTGCCTGAACGGAACACCGACAGGCGCGGACGCCCGCCGGCCTTGCGGCGGAGCTGGAACCGAAGGCGCTTGCGCCGACGCTCCCGCAATTCCTGCTGAGTGCTCATTACTTCTTCTTGCCTTCCTTGCGACGAATGGTCTCGGTGTCATAACGCACGCCCTTGCCCTTGTAGGGCTCCGGCTTACGGAAGTTGCGGATATCGAGCGCAACCTGACCGACACGCTGCTTGTCAATACCTTCAACGACCACGGCTGTCGGACGTGGCGTCGTAATCTTGATCCCCTCAGGAATCGGATACACGACGTCATGAGAGTAGCCGAGGTTCATGACAAGATTGGATCCCTGCACAGCAGCACGGAAACCCGTTCCTGTAATCTCCAGCGTTTTCGAATAACCTTCGGAAACGCCCTTGACCATGGAGGCGACGAGCGAACGCGTCGTGCCCCACATCATCCGGGCCTGAGCCAGAGAACCAAGAGGCTTGACCGCAACCTTACCCTCGTCGACCGTCGTCTCCACCAGGGGAGACAATGGAAGCTTAAGTTCGCCGAGTTTGCCTTTAGCCGTTAGAATGCCAGCATTGATGCTGACAGTTACTCCGGCAGGAACCTCAACGGGATATTTGCCTACGCGTGACATCTATCCCTCCTCAGAATACGCGGCAGAGAACTTCGCCGCCAACATTGGCGGCGCGAGCCTCTGCATCGGAGAGAACACCACGGGGAGTCGACAGGATCGACACACCAAGGCCGGCATAGACGCGCGGCAGTTCCTTGATCTTGGAATAGACGCGGCGTCCGGGACGCGACACGCGGTGAATCTCCTTGATCACCGGCTCGCCTTCCGAATATTTCAGCTCGATGCGGATCTGGGAAATACCCTTACGGATTTCCTCAACTGCAAAGCCACGGATGTAGCCTTCACGCTTCAGAGCTTCAAGCACACTGGCGCGCAGCCGTGACGCCGGAGCAACACACGCAGCATGACGGGCGCGCTGTGCGTTGCGGATACGGGTGAGCATATCACCCAAGGGATCAGAAAGTGACATTGCCGCCCCTTACCAGCTTGCCTTGACCACGCCCGGGATCTGGCCACTCGAAGCCAGGTCACGCAGCGCAATACGGCACAGCTCAAACTTACGGTAATTACCGCGCGAACGGCCTGTCAGCTTGCAGCGCAGACGCACGCGAACGCGGGAACCATTCCGGGGAAGCTCTGAAAGCTTGAGGGAAGCCTCAAAGCGATCTTCCATGGGAAGGGTGCGGTCCATCACGATATTTTTAAGCGCCAGACGCTTCGCTTTATCGCGCTGAGCCATATAGGCGCGCTTAGCGTTACGATTGACGGCGGAAATCTTGGCCATGCCTGATTTACCCTCCGGAACCTGCCGGACCATTCCAGCGGTTTTCCAAAACCTACATATTACCTGACGCCAGAAAAAACCGGCATCAGGCTAAAACACCCCACGACTGATACAGCCGCGGGACACGATCAAGCCGTATTGGCTCACCCCATAAAGGGAAGATCAAAAGCTTTCAAGAGCGCCTTTGCCTCGGCATCGGTCTTCGCTGTCGTCACGAAGATGATGTCCATGCCACGAACCTGGTCAACCTTATCGTACTCGATCTCCGGGAAGATCAGCTGTTCTTTCAGCCCCAGAGCAAAGTTGCCACGTCCGTCAAAGCCCTTGTTAGCCGGCAGACCACGAAAGTCACGGATGCGTGGCATCGCGATCGTCACGAGACGATCGAGAAACTCGTACATCCGCGCACGACGCAGGGTCACCTTGCAGCCGATGGGAAGACCTTCACGAATCTTGAAGCCGGCGATTGCCTTCTTCGCCACTGTCTTGACCGGACGCTGACCAGCGATCAGCATCATCTCGTTCAGGGCGGCGTCAAGCTTCTTCTGATCACCAGCAGCTTCACCCACGCCCATGTTGAGAACGATCTTCTCGAGGCGGGGAACCTGCATCACATTCTTGTAGCCGAACTGCTCACGCAGCTTGCCAGCAAGCTCAGCTTCATATCGTGCCTTGAGGCGAGGGACGACGTGCGTATTTTCGGTAGCCATCAGTCCCTCCTCAGCCTTCGATCACTTCGCCGGTCGCCTTCGCGACACGAACCTTGCGACCATCATCAAGAACACGGAAACCAACCTTGGTCGGCTTGCCGCTCTTCGGATCGATCAGCGCAAGGTTGGAAAGGTTCACCGGCGCTTCACGCTCGATGATGCCACCTTCCTCACCCATGCGTGTCGCGCGCTTGTGGCGCTTCGCAACCGCAACGCCACGGACAACGGCCTTGTTCTCAACCGGCAGAACCGAGAGAACTTCACCGCGGACGCCCTTGGAAGACCCTGTCGTCACAACGACGGTGTCACCCTTTTTGATACGAGCAGCCATTACAGCACCTCCGGCGCCAGCGAGATGATCTTCATGAACTTGCGCGCACGCAGTTCACGGACAACCGGGCCAAAGATACGCGTACCGATCGGCTCCTGCTGCTTGTTGATCAGCACAGCCGCGTTGCGGTCGAAGCGAATCGCACTGCCGTCTGCACGACGCACCGGGTAGGACGTCCGAACGATGACAGCCTGATGGACGTCACCCTTCTTCACCTTGCCACGGGGAATCGCTTCCTTGACGGAAACGACGATCACGTCGCCGACCGAGGCAGACTTCCGCTTGGAACCGCCCAGCACCTTGATGCACTGCACCTGACGTGCGCCTGAATTATCGGCGACCTCGAGGTTGGTCTCGGGATGGATCATTTACCTTATACCCCTGTTACGCAGCATTCCCGGACGCAACACCACCAACGACTTCGCCGTTGCGTGAAATGACCGTCCAGGTCTTGCGCTTGGAAATCGGCGTGCATTCTTCGATGCGAACCGCGTCTCCAATCTTGCATACGTTAAGTTCATCATGCGCCGCATACTTCTTAGAGCGACGAATGAACTTCTTATAGAGCGGGTGCATGATACGACGATCGACAAGAACGGTAATCGTCTTGTCCATCTTGTCGCTGGTCACACGCCCGCTGAGAATGCGCTTAGGCATTAGCCGCTCCCTCAGGAATTGGCCGCAGCACCAGCCGCGGCAGTCTTCTGCGCAGCCTGAGCTACGATCGTCTTGATACGGGCAATATCACGGCGCACAACGCGCACGCGGCTTGCCCCTTCATTCTGACCGGTGGCCTGCTGGAACCGAAGATTGAACTGCTCGCGCTTCAGATCGAGAAGAAGCGCCTGCAACTCATCAACGGACTTCACACGCAGATCAGCCGGCTTTAGTGCCTTGCTCATCTTATGCCTCTCCGATTCGGGTCACGAACTTCGTCTTGATCGGAAGTTTCGCAGCACCAAGAGCGAGCGCCTCACGCGCCACTTCTGGTGGAACCCCCTCGATCTCGAACAGGATACGACCCGGTCTAACACGGGCCACCCAGAATTCCGGAGATCCCTTGCCGGAGCCCATACGCACTTCGGCAGGCTTTGTCGAGACCGGAAGATCCGGAAAGATACGAATCCACACGCGACCAGCACGCTTCATCGCACGGGTGATCGCACGACGGGACGCCTCGATCTGACGCGCCGTAATACGCTCAGGCTCAAGAGCCTTGAGACCGAACGCGCCGAAATTCAGCTGCGTGCCGCTCTTGGCCAAGCCATGAATGCGGCCCTTGTGGGCCTTGCGGAATTTAGTCCGCTTTGGAGAAAGCATTGTTCTCTATCCCTCAGCGCTGCGGCGCCTGCTCAGCGGCGCGACGATCCTGGGCCATCGGGTCCTGGGCAAGGATCTCACCTTTGAAGATCCAAACCTTCACACCGCAGGTGCCGTAGGTCGTTTTCGCTGTTGCAGTTCCATAATCAATGTCGGCGCGAAGCGTGTGCAGCGGCACACGGCCTTCACGATACCACTCGATACGGGCGATTTCAGCGCCGCCAAGACGACCGGAGCAGTTGATCCGGATGCCCTGTGCGCCAAGACGCATGGCTGACTGAACTGCACGCTTCATCGCGCGACGGAACGCCACACGACGCTCCAGCTGCTGGGCAATGTTCTCAGCCACCAGTGTCGCATCGATTTCCGGCTTGCGGATTTCGACAATGTTCAGCGCGACTTCCGTGCCGGCCATCTTCGTCAGCTCCTTGCGGAGCGCGTCGATGTCCTGACCCTTCTTGCCGATGACAACGCCCGGACGTGCAGCGTAGATCGTCACGCGCGGCTTCTTCGCCGGACGCTCGATGACGACACGGGAAACACCCGCGCCAGCCAGCTTGCGACGCAGGAAAGCGCGCAGTTTCAGATCCGCATGCAGCAGCCGGGAATAGTCGCCATCCGCATACCAGCGGCTGTCCCAAGTGCGGTTGATACCGAGCCGAAGCCCGATCGGATTGACTTTATGTCCCATCGTCAGGCCGCCTTCTCTTCCGTCTTTGCCTCAGGCTCGGGCGCACGCTCGGCCACGACAATCTTCAGGTGACTGAAGAATTTCTCGACACGAGCGGAACGACCACGGCCACGCGCATGGAAGCGGCGCATCACGATCGACTTGCCCACATCGGCTGTCTTCACAAACAGCTGGTCAACATCCAGCTGATGATTGTTCTCGGCGTTCGCAATCGCGCTCTCGAGTGTCTTCTTCACGTCCTGAGCGATGCGACGCTTGGAGAACGTGAGGGTCGCCACAGCCTGAGCAGCCGGCTTGTTGCGGATCAGACCGGCAACAAGACCAAGCTTGCGGGGGCTCACACGGATGTTCCGCGTGATCGCCTGTGCTTCGTTCTCAGCCAGAACGCGAGGATGCTTTGATTTGCTCATCTCAGCCTCGCTTCGACTTCTTGTCCGCACCGTGACCATGGAAGGTACGGGTCGGAGAGAATTCGCCAAACTTGTGGCCAACCATGTTCTCGGTCACCTGAACCGGAAGGAACTTGTGACCGTTATAAACACCAAACGTCAGACCAACGAACTGCGGAAGGATCGTGGAACGACGTGACCAGATCTTGATCACCTCGTTACGACCCGACGCGCGGGACGCCTCGGCCTTGTTCAGCAGATACCCGTCTACGAACGGGCCTTTCCAGACGGAACGTGCCATCTCTTATTGCCCCTTACTTGCCGGTCTTCCGGCGACGGATGATCAGACTGTCCGTACGCTTGTTGACCCGTGTCTTGTAACCCTTCGTCGGCTTGCCCCACGGCGTAACCGGATGACGACCGCCCGAGGTCCGACCTTCACCACCACCATGCGGATGGTCGACCGGGTTCATGACAACACCACGGTTGTGAGGACGACGGCCGAGCCAGCGCATACGGCCTGCCTTGCCCATGTGCTGGTTCATGTTGTCCGGATTGGACACCGCGCCAACCGTGGCAAAACATTCACCGCGAACCACACGAAGCTCACCGGACTGCAGCCGGATCTGGGCGTAACCAGAATCCTTGCCGACCAGTTGCGCATAGGTTCCAGCAGAGCGGGCCATCTTGCCGCCTGCACCCTGCTTCAGCTCGATGTTATGCACGATCGTTCCGACGGGGATCGAAGCCAGCGGCATAGCATTGCCCGGCTTGATATCAACGCGGGTGCCCGCGATGACCTGATCACCAACCTTCAGACGCTGGGGAGCCAGAATGTAGGCCAACTCGCCGTCTTCGTACTTGATCAGTGCGATGAACGCCGTACGGTTCGGATCGTATTCCAGACGCTCTACGGTGCCCAGCACGTCCAGCTTGCGACGCTTGAAGTCGACATAGCGATAGGACTGCTTGTGCCCGCCGCCACGAAACCGCGACGTTGTGCGACCATGATTGTTACGACCGCCGGACTTGTTCTTGCCCTCGGTCAGCTGTTTGACCGGCTTGCCCTTCCACAGGTCAGCCCGGTCCACCAGCACCGTGCCACGAAGACTCGGCGTGACGGGATTAAAGTGCTTCAATGCCATGTGTAGATACCCCGCGTCACGCCAGCTTGGCGGTCAGGTCAATGGACTGACCCTCCGCCAGCTGTACGAACGCCTTCTTGATATCGGAGCGCTGTCCGGGACGACCCTTGAAACGCTTCGTCTTGCCCTTCTGAACCAGCGTGCAAACGCTGACAACCTTGACGCCGAAGAGTGTCTCGACCGCAACCTTGATCTCAGGCTTTGAGGCCGAGAGGGCGACCTTGAAGGCCACCTGGTTCTTCTCGGACATCGCCGTCGCCTTTTCGGTGATCAGCGGCGCACGGACGATGTCATAGAGCGCTTCGCGCGACATCTTTTCCGCCTTCTTGCGGATCGCAAGCACGTTTGTCATGCCAGCCGCTCCTTGAGGCCTTCAACGCCAGCGCGAGTGATCGCAAGGACGTCATGGTTGAGAATGTCATAGACGTTCGCGCCGATGGTCGGCAGGACGTCAATCTTCGGCAGGTTGCGGGCCGCACGAACGAAACTTTCGTTCACCGTGCCATCAACAATCAGAGCCGATGTCAGACCCAGAGCCTTCAGCTTCGCAGCCAGCTCAGCAGTCTTCGTCACGCCATCAGCTGCATCGAGAACGATCAGCTTGCCGTCTTTCGCCTTCTGGGAAAGAGCGGAAATCAGACCGAGACGACGCACCTTCTTCGGAAGGTCATAGCCGTGATCACGGACAACCGGACCATGAACAGCGCCGCCAGTGCGGTACTGCGGCGCACGCAACGAACCCTGACGGGCCGAGCCTGTGCCTTTCTGGCGGAACGGCTTCTTTGTCGTTCCAGAGACTTCGCCCATGCCCTTCACCTTGTGGGTGCCGGCGCGACGCTTTGCAAGCTGCCAGTGAACGACACGAGCCATGATATCGGCACGAGGCGTTGTGGCGAAAATCTCATCGGGAAGCGTGGCTGTGCCAGCGCTGCCATTATCGAGGGTTTTGATATCGAGTTCCATCGTCCTCAGCCCTCCGCCGTCGCAACGGCTGCCGGATACGGCGCCTCTGCATGACGGGCCTTCTTGATCGCGTCACGGACCATGACCAGTCCGTTCTTCGCGCCCGGGATGGAACCACGAACCATGACCAGATTCTTTTCCGGATCGACCGCAGCCACTTCCAGGTTCAGTGTCGTCACGCGCTCATCACCAAGGTGACCAGCCATCTTCTTGTTCTTGAAGGTCTTGCCGGGATCCTGACGGTTACCGGTAGAACCATGAGAACGGTGAGAGACGGACACACCGTGAGAAGCTTCGAGACCGGCGAAGTTCCAGCGCTTCATCGCACCGGCAAACCCCTTGCCCTTGCTCGTGCCCGTGACGTCCACCTTCTGGCCGACCACAAAGTGGGAGGCGAGGAGACGGGTGCCTGGCTCGAGAACAGCATCGGCAGCAACGCGGAATTCGCGCACGGCCTTCTTCGGCTCGACCTTCACGCGGGCATAATGGCCGCGGTTCGGCTTCGTGACATTCTTCACCTTGGCTTTGCCAAGACCGAGCTGAACGGCGGTGTAACCGTCGCGTTCTTCGGTACGGGCATCTACCACCTGCACATCATCAAGATGCAGGACAGTGACAGGCACATGTGTGCCATCTTCCTTAAACAGCCGGGTCATGCCCAGCTTTCTAGCGATCAATCCGGTACGCATCGTCTGGACCTTAGAGTTTGATCTCGACATCAACGCCAGCGGCGAGGTCGAGCTTCATGAGGGCGTCCACGGTCTGCGGGGTCGGCTCGACAATGTCGAGCAGCCTGCGGTGAGTCCGAATTTCGAACTGTTCGCGGCTTTTCTTATCCACGTGGGGTGAGCGGTTCACAGTGAACCGTTCGATATGCGTCGGCAGCGGGATAGGACCCCGAACCCGCGCACCCGTACGCTTCGCCGTGTTGACGATCTCTTTCGTGCTGTTATCGAGCACGCGATGATCGTACGCCTTTAGGCGAATGCGGATGTTCTGGTTGTCCATCGTCTTGTTTCAGTCCAACTTTCTAATCCGGTCAGGGTCTGCCCGGGATATCCCACCGCCAAGTAAGACCCCGGCCGGATCACTCCGACCGGGGGCACTCAGTTCAGGGCCCACCCAATCAAGGGCTATGGGGCACCTGCCCCGTATTACTCGGTGATCGAAGCGACCACGCCTGCACCAACCGTACGGCCACCTTCGCGGATAGCGAAACGGAGACCTTCGTCCATGGCGATCGGAGCAATCAGCTCGACATCCATAGCGATGTTGTCACCGGGCATGACCATTTCCGTACCTTCAGGCAGGTGGACAACACCGGTAACGTCCGTCGTACGGAAGTAGAACTGCGGACGATAGTTCGTGAAGAACGGCGTATGACGGCCACCTTCTTCCTTCGTGAGGATGTAAGCCTCAGCCTTGAACTTCTTGTGCGGCGTGATGGAGCCCGGCTTGGCCAGAACCTGACCACGCTCGACGTCTTCACGCTTCGTGCCACGAAGCAGGGCGCCGATGTTGTCGCCAGCCTCACCACGATCAAGCAGCTTGCGGAACATTTCAACGCCGGTCACTGTCGTCTTCGTCGTCGGACGGATACCAACGATTTCAACTTCGTCACCCGTATTGACAACGCCACGCTCGACACGACCCGTGACAACCGTTCCACGACCGGAGATCGAGAACACGTCTTCGATCGGCATCAGGAACGGACGGTCAACCGGACGCTCCGGCTGCGGAATGTAGGAGTCGACAGCGTCCATCAGATCCTTGACGCGGTTTTCGCCGATTTCCGGATCGCCATCTTCCAGGGTCACAAGAGCGGAACCCTTGATCACAGGAATATCGTCGCCAGGGAACTGATAGGAAGAAAGAAGCTCACGAACTTCCATCTCGACCAGCTCGAGCAGCTCCGGATCATCAACCTGATCAACCTTGTTCAGGAACACGACCAGAGCCGGAACACCGACCTGACGGGCGAGCAGGATGTGCTCACGGGTCTGCGGCATCGGGCCGTCTGCAGCGGACACAACAAGAATCGCACCGTCCATCTGGGCAGCGCCGGTGATCATGTTCTTCACATAGTCAGCGTGACCAGGGCAGTCGACGTGAGCGTAGTGACGGGCAGCCGTCTCGTACTCGACGTGAGCCGTGGAGATGGTGATACCACGAGCGCGCTCTTCGGGAGCTGCATCGATCTGGTCATATGCCTTGAACTCAGCGCCACCGGTTTTAGCCAGGGTCTTCGTGATCGCAGCGGTGAGCGACGTCTTGCCATGGTCAACGTGACCAATGGTGCCGATATTACAATGCGGCTTATTACGCTCGAATTTAGCCTTTGCCATCGTTTCTCTCCGTTACCTGCCAACAGGCGGGATGCGGTTGTTAGCAATTTTCGCTACGACGCCCAGCACGGACGTCGCAACACACATAAAAAAGCGTCGATTACCAGCGGTAGTGACTGAAAGCCTTGTTGGCTTCAGCCATACGATGCGTATCTTCGCGTTTCTTGACCGCGGCGCCACGATTGTTCACGGCATCCATCAGCTCGTTGGAAAGACGATCCTGCATCGTGCTTTCACCACGCTTGCGGGACGCATCGATAAGCCAGCGAATAGCCAGAGCCTGACGACGGTCAGCACGCACTTCCACAGGCACCTGATACGTTGCACCACCAACACGGCGGGAACGGACCTCGACGGCCGGCTTCACGTTATCCAGCGCCGCATGGAACATGGCGACAGGATCAGCGGAAGCTCCACCACGACGATGCAGCACATCGAGAGCACCGTAAACGATGCCTTCGGCAGTGGATTTCTTTCCATCATACATCAGTGCGTTCATGAAACGCGTGATGACGATGTCTCCAAATTTCGGATCCGGAAGGATCTCACGCTTTACAGCGCGGTGACGGCGACTCATGCCTCGATATTCCCCTTACTTCGGACGCTTAGCGCCATAGAGCGAACGACGCTGACGGCGCTTTGCGATACCCTGGGTATCAAGCACACCGCGGAGGATGTGGTAACGAACACCCGGAAGATCCTTCACACGACCACCACGGATCAGGACGACGCTATGCTCCTGAAGGTTATGACCTTCACCAGGAATATAGCTCACCACCTCATGGCCGTTCGTCAGACGCACTTTCGCGACCTTACGGAGCGCGGAGTTCGGCTTCTTTGGAGTGGTTGTATAAACGCGAGTGCAAACGCCGCGCTTCTGCGGGCAGCCCTGAAGGGCCGGCACCTTGTTGCGCTTTGCCGCAGGCTCGCGCCCCTTGGCGATCAGCTGGTTGATGGTCGGCATGCGCCTTTCCCGATCCTTACACAGTTCGGCCGGCGAACCCTCACTCCGGTTGCCGACTGTCATCCAAAATCACTCCCCGGATACAGCATCCGGAGAGCCTATGTTTACATCCGGCCTTAACGCACCTCTTGAAGAGGGCATGGAACCGCATGCTTTAATTGCTCTGACAACAACCTGCCCGGACAGTGAGCCGGAATGCATGAAGCTGAGGCGGCGGACCCTAGGCCGCAGAACCATATGAGTCAAGAAAACTCATACGATTCGGACCAGTTTCCTGACCGTCTGACAATAGCATTCCGTTGGAACCGGCCTTTTGGCGTCGTTACGCAACGAATTGAGCGCCTGATAGCCTGAAATCGCCTGCTTGGCCAGCAAAAACGGGCATCACGGCATCGAAAAGACTCTATCGTGACATGCGAGATCTGCATCGAAAAACAGAAAAGCCGGGACAAAGCCCGGCCTCTCCGAAACAAAAGATAGAAACGTCCGATTACTCGGCAGCTTCACTCCCATGCTCAAGACGCTGACGATCCTGACGCGCCGCAACAGCACGCAGTTTGTTCATCACACTTCCTGTGCCTGCAGGTATCAGACGGCCGACAATGACATTCTCTTTCAGGCCGTTCAGCGTGTCCACCTTGCCTGCCGTAGCAGCTTCTGTGAGCACACGTGTGGTCTCCTGGAAGGAAGCCGCCGAGATGAAGGACTGTGTCTGCAACGAAGCCTTGGTGATGCCCTGCAGCACCGGCATGGCGATCGCAGGGCGATCACCCGCGTTGAGGCGTTTGGTGTTTTCCCCCTCGAACTCGATACGATCCACCGTCTCGCCAACAAGATACGTGGTGTCGCCCGGCTCCAGAACCTCGACCTTCTGCAGCATCTGGCGAACGATCACCTCGATGTGCTTGTCGTTGATCTTCACGCCCTGCAGTCGATACACGTCCTGAATCTCGTTCACGAGATAATCGGACAGAGCTTCGACACCCATGACCTTCAGAATGTCATGCGGGACACGGGGACCGTCGACCAGCGGATCGCCCTTCTGGACAAAGTCGCCTTCCTGAACGGACACGTGCTTGCCCTTCGGCACCAGATATTCGGTCTCTTCACCTGTCTCATCGTTTTTCACAATGACACGGCGCTTCGACTTGTAATCCTTGCCGAATTCCACGCGACCTTCGTTCTCGGCGATGATGGCGTGATCCTTCGGACGACGCGCCTCGAACAGTTCGGCAACACGCGGCAGACCACCGGTGATGTCACGCGTCTTGGAGCCTTCACGCGGAATACGCGCCAGCACGTCACCCGCATGAACCTGTGCGCCATTCTCAACAGAGAGCAGCGAGTCAGGCGACAGGAAGTAACGCGCATCATTGCCGTTATCGAGCTTGATGACGTTGTTGTTGCTGTCTTTCAGCTGCAGACGCGGACGCAGGTCGACACCCTTCGATGCCTGCTTGTAATCCACGACCACTTTCGAAGTCAGACCCGTCACTTCATCCATACGCTCGACAAGCGTGATGGAGTCGATCAGGTCAAGATATTCGACCGTTCCCGCCTTCTCGGTGATGATCGGCAGGGTGTACGGGTCCCACTCGGCCATCTTCTGGTTGCGGGCGACAGCCTGACCTTCCTCGACAAGCAGTCGCGCACCATAAGGTACACGGTAACGCGCGCGCTCCGTGCCATTCTCGTCAGCAAGAATGATTTCACAGTTACGCGCCATGACGATCGGCACGTTCTGGGAATTATGCACCACGTTGCGATTGCGGATCGTCACGTTACCATCACGTGAGGCCTCAACCATTGACTGCTCGGCACCACGCTGGGCCGCACCACCGATATGGAAGGTACGCATGGTGAGCTGCGTTCCCGGTTCACCGATGGACTGGGCAGCGATAACACCAACAGCCTCACCCATATTGACGGGCGTTCCACGCGCAAGATCACGGCCATAACAGTGGCCGCAGACGCCAACACGGCTGTCACAGGTCAGAACCGAGCGGATCAGAACCGTCTCGACAGCGGAATTCTCGATGATTTCGGCGTCAGCCTCTTCAACAAGATGATTCCGCCTGAAAATGACCTCACCCGTGGTCGGATTGACGACGTCAGCCGCCAGCGTACGACCGAGAATCCGTTCAGAAAGCGAGGAAACAACCTCACCGCCATCCATCACCGCACGGATGGTCAGACCACGTTCGGTGCCACAATCGTTCTCGACGATAATGCAATCCTGCGCCACGTCGACCAGACGACGTGTCAGATAACCAGAGTTGGCCGTCTTCAGCGCGGTATCAGCAAGTCCTTTACGGGCACCGTGGGTCGAGGTGAAGTAATCGAGAACCGACAGGCCTTCCTTGAAGTTGGCGATGATCGGTTGTTCGATGATTTCACCAGACGGCTTGGCCATCAGACCACGCATACCGGCCAACTGCTTCATCTGTGCTGGCGACCCACGCGCGCCGGAGTGGCTCATCATCCAGACCGAGTTGATCGGCTTGCCGATCTCTGCTCTCGACAGTTCCTTGGTCATCGCGGCCTGCACTTCATCCGTGCAGCGCGACCAGGCGTCAACCACCTTGTTATAGCGCTCGCCAGCCGTGATCAGACCATCCTGATACTGCTGCTCGAACTCCTTGACCTCGGCGGCGGTGCGATCCACCAGTTCCTTCTTCTCGTGCGGGATGATCATGTCATCCTTGCCGAACGAGATGCCGGCGCGCGCTGCGTGGCGGAAACCGAGCGACATCATGCGGTCACAGAAGATCACAGCTTCTTTCTGACCACAGTGACGGTAGACCGCGTCGATCACGTCGGACACGTTCTTCTTAGTCAACTGCTTGTTGATCAGAGAGAACGGCACCGAGCTGCTTTTCGGCAGAATCTGCGCAATCAGAACACGTCCCGGTGTGGTGACAACCGTCTCGGCATACGGTTTGCCATCTTCGCCGGTCATCTCAAGGCGCATACGAATCTTGTCATGAAGCTTCAGAGCCCCTGTCGACAGGGCGTATTCGACTTCGTTGATCGAACCGAAAGACGGAGCACCTTTCTTGAGAAGCTCACCGGTCTTGTCATCGTATTCATTGCGATCAAGCGTCGCACCGAATTCCGGCGTCTCAAGGCTGAGATAGTAAAGCCCGAGAACGATATCCTGCGACGGCACGATGATCGGCTTGCCGTTCGCAGGGCTGAGGATGTTGTTGGTCGACATCATCAGCACACGGGCTTCAAGCTGGGCTTCGAGCGACAGCGGCACGTGGACGGCCATCTGGTCACCGTCAAAGTCCGCGTTGAAAGCGGTGCAGACCAGCGGGTGAAGCTGAATGGCCTTGCCTTCGACAAGGATTGGCTCGAACGCCTGGATACCGAGACGATGCAGCGTCGGCGCACGGTTCAGCATCACGGGATGCTCGCGGATCACTTCTTCAAGGATGTCCCAGACTTCCGGACGCTCCTTTTCCACCATGCGCTTCGCAGCCTTGATGGTGGTGGCGTGACCGTATTTCTCAAGCTTGGAGTAGATGAACGGCTTGAACAGCTCCAGCGCCATCTTCTTGGGAAGACCGCACTGATGCAGTTTCAGCTCAGGTCCGACCACGATAACCGAACGACCGGAATAATCGACGCGCTTACCGAGCAGGTTCTGACGGAAACGTCCCTGCTTGCCTTTCAGCATGTCGGACAGCGACTTCAGCGGACGCTTGTTGGCGCCAGTGATGGCGCGGCCGCGACGACCGTTGTCGAACAGGGCGTCAACAGACTCCTGCAGCATGCGCTTTTCGTTACGGACGATGATGTCCGGCGCACGCAGCTCCATGAGCCGCTTCAGACGGTTGTTACGGTTGATGACGCGGCGATACAGATCGTTCAGATCGGATGTCGCGAAACGACCGCCATCCAGCGGAACCAGCGGACGCAGCTCGGGCGGAATCACTGGTACGATGTCCAGAATCATCCATTCCGGCTTGCAACCGCTTTCGGCGAACGCTTCGATCAGCTTCAGACGCTTGACCAGCTTCTTGCGCTTGGCCTCGGATGTCGTCTCCTTCAGTTCCTGACGGAGCTTGACCTTCTCGGCGTCGCAGTCGATGCGCTCAAGCAGCTTCTTGATCGCTTCCGCGCCGATGCCGACTTCAATGCCGTCTTCCGCGTGCTCGTCCAGCACATCGAGATACTGCTCTTCCGTCAGAAGGCTGAACTGCTTCAGCGGTGACGTGCCCGGCTCCAGAACCAGATAGCTCTCGAAGTAGAGAACCTTTTCCAGATCTTTCAATGTCATATCGACCATCAGGCCGATACGGCTTGGCAGTGACTTCAGGAACCAGATATGCGCGACCGGGCTTGCAAGCTGGATGTGACCCATCCGCTCGCGACGCACTTTCGCCAGCGTGACTTCAACGCCGCACTTCTCGCAGACAATGCCGCGGAACTTCATGCGCTTGTATTTGCCGCACAGGCACTCGTAGTCCTTGATGGGACCAAAGATACGCGCGCAGAACAGACCATCACGTTCCGGCTTGAACGTACGATAGTTGATCGTCTCCGGCTTCTTGATCTCGCCAAACGACCAGGAACGGATCTGCTCGCTGGACGCAAGCTGGATCTTGATCTGGTCGAAGGTGGCTGCCTGACCAGTCTGGCCAAGGATTTTCATGAGTTCATTCATGCGCCGAAAACCTCCAGGACGGGTGTCACGCGGCCGCGCTCCGCGTCACGCCGGGCGCTCTGCCCCGCGCTCCGTTTCATTGAAAACAGGTCGGCGTCGAGAGACCCAGGCCCCTCGACAAGATTAAACGGGAAATCAGTCACCACTGTTTTCCAGATCCACATTCAGACCAAGCGATTTCAGTTCCTTGATGAGAACGTTGAAGCTCTCAGGGATACCGGCCTCGAAGTCGTCCTGCTCACGAACGATGGATTCGTAAACCTTGGTACGACCGGAGACGTCATCCGACTTGACCGTAAGCATTTCCTGCAACGTGTAGGCCGCGCCATATGCTTCGAGTGCCCAGACTTCCATTTCACCGAAGCGCTGACCACCGAACTGCGCCTTACCACCCAGCGGCTGCTGCGTGACAAGCGAGTACGGACCGATCGAACGCGCATGGATCTTGTCGTCAACAAGATGGTGCAGCTTGAGCATGTAGATGTAACCAACCGTCGTCTTGCGCTCGAACAGTTCGCCCGTGCGGCCGTCGATGAGCTGGGACTGACCGGAGCGGTCTACACCCGCCTTCTCAAGCATGTTCTCGATATCAGGGATCGAGGCGCCATCGAACACCGGCGTTGCAATCGGCACGCCCTTGCGCAGGTTGTTCGCCAGTTCGACAAGCTGATCGTGGGACATCTCGGCGATATCGGTCTTGAAGACCTCGTCACCGTAAACGTCCTTCAGTTCATCAAGCAGAACCTGCTTCTTTTCACCGTCACGCTGATATTCATCAACCATACCGCCGATGCGCTTGCCGATATTGGCGCACGCCCAGCCCAGATGGGTCTCCAGAATCTGCCCGACATTCATTCGGGACGGCACGCCGAGCGGGTTCAGCACGATATCGACAGACGTGCCATCCTCAAGGAACGGCATGTCTTCAACCGGCACCACGCGGGACACGACACCCTTGTTTCCGTGACGACCAGCCATCTTGTCACCCGGCTGAAGCTTGCGCTTCACGGCGACGAAAACCTTGACCATCTTCATCACGCCCGGCGGCAGCTCATCACCGCGCTGGAGCTTCTCGACCTTGCTGTCGAAGCGGGCCTGAATCTTCTGGATGGCCGCATCGAATTCGCGACGCAGTGTCTCCAGTTCAGCCGTAACGGAGTCGGATGCGACACTCACGTTGCGCCATGCGCCGCGTGGCATTTCCGCCAGAACCTCTTCCGTGATCGGCGTGCCGGACTTCAGACCCTTGAAGCCTGTGCCTGCCGTTTCACCCAGCAGGCGTTCACGCAGACGGTTGTAGAAGGAACGCTCCTGAATGGCGCGCTCGTCATCACGGTCTTTCGCCAGACGCTCGATCTCGGCGCGCTCGATCGCCATCGCGCGCTCGTCCTTGTCGACGCCGCGACGGGAGAAGACGCGGACGTCAACGATCGTGCCGGTCGTGCCGGGCGGCAGACGCAGGGACGTGTCACGGACGTCAGAAGCTTTTTCACCGAAGATGGCGCGGAGCAGCTTCTCTTCCGGCGTCATCGGGCTCTCGCCCTTCGGCGTGACCTTGCCGATCAGAATGTCGCCCGGGTTCACCTCGGCGCCGACATACACGATGCCTGCCTCGTCGAGGTTGCGAAGAGCTTCCTCACCGACATTCGGGATGTCGCGGGTGATTTCTTCCTGACCCAGCTTCGTGTCACGCGCCATGACTTCGAATTCCTCAATGTGGATCGAGGTGAAGACATCGTCACGGGCGATACGCTCGGAGATCAGGATCGAATCTTCGAAGTTGTAACCGTTCCAGGGCATGAACGCGACGAGCACGTTACGGCCCAGAGCCAGTTCACCCAGTTCCGTGGACGGGCCGTCAGCGATGATGTCGCCGGCCGCAACCTGATCACCCACGCGGACCAGCGGACGCTGGTTGATGCAGGTGGACTGGTTGGAGCGCGAATATTTCCGCAGACGGTAGGTATCAACACCCAGCGTCGCACCGGTTGAGTCGGTCACACGGACCACGATGCGCGCACCGTCGATCTGGTCCACAACACCGCTGCGACGGGCGACGATGGTTGCGCCGGAGTCATGGGCAACGGCAGCTTCCATGCCCGTTCCGACCAGCGGCGCGTCGGAGCGCACCAGCGGAACAGCCTGACGCTGCATGTTCGATCCCATGAGCGCACGGTTGGCGTCATCGTTCTCGAGGAACGGAATCAGCGCCGCGGCGACGGAAACAAGCTGCTTCGGGGAGACGTCGCAGGCCGTCACGTCCGTCGGAAGAACCTGACGGAAGTCACCGTTCCGGCGAACCGAAACCAGTTCGCCTGTCAGGGTGCCGTCCTTGTCCTGCTTGGCGTCAGCCTGAGCAACAACCAGACGCTCTTCCTCCATGGCGGAGAGGTATTTCCAGCCGTCCTGGAGCTTGCCGTCTTTCACAAGGCGATAGGGCGTCTCGATGAAACCGTACTTGTTCACCTTGGCATAGGTCGCCAGCGAGTTGATCAGACCGATGTTCGGACCTTCGGGCGTCTCAATCGGGCAGATACGGCCGTAATGGGTCGGGTGAACGTCACGGACTTCGAAGCCTGCGCGCTCGCGGGTCAGACCGCCCGGGCCAAGCGCCGAGAGACGACGCTTATGCGTGACTTCCGACAGCGGATTCGTCTGGTCCATGAACTGCGACAGCTGAGATGAGCCGAAGAACTCGCGAACAGCAGCGGCAGCCGGCTTCGCGTTGATCAGATCATGCGGCATGACCGTGTCGATATCGACAGAACCCATACGCTCGCGAATGGCGCGTTCCATGCGGAGCAGGCCAATACGATACTGGTTTTCCATCAACTCGCCGACGGAACGGACACGACGGTTACCAAGGTTATCGATATCGTCGATCTGACCGCGACCATCCTTCAGGTCGCACATGACTTTCATGGCGCGAAGAATGTCTTCCTTACGGAGCACCCGAACCGTGTCGGGGCATTCAAGACCCAGACGCATGTTCATCTTCACACGACCAACGGACGACAGGTCATAACGGTCCGGATCGAAGAACAAGCTCCGGAACATCGCCTCAGCCGTTTCGGCCGTCGGCGGTTCACCCGGACGCATGACGCGATAGATGTCGATCAGCGCCTCGTCACGGGAATTGTTCTTGTCCACCGTCATGGTGTTGCGTATCCAGGGACCATTGGCCTGATCAACCGCAAGGGTCGGCAGCTCAGTGATTCCGGCTTCTTCCAGCGCCAGCAGACGGGCTTCCGTCAGTTCCTCGCCGCCCTCACCATAAATCTCGCCCGTATTCGGGTTCACGATATCATGGGCCAGGAACCGACCAAGCAGGTCGGCTTCAGTCACCAGCACTTCTCTGGTCGTCTCGGCGATCTTGCGAACCGAGCGGGCCGTCAGTTTCGTGTCAGCGGTTGCAACAACCTCACCGCTGTCCGCATCAATCATGTCGGAGAGCAGTTTCTGACCCTTGAAGGCCTCGGCATCAAAAGGCCGCGCCCAGCCTTTGGCGGTCTTGTGGAAGATCACCTTGCCATAGAAGTAGGCAAGGATTTCATCGGAATCCATACCACGGATGTCCATGGACCCGACATCACCACCTTCTTCCGCCTTCTGCTTGCGAGCAGCCTCGGAATTCGCGCCTTCCAGCGCGTAAAGCAGTGTCGTCGCCGGCAGCTTACGCTTCCGGTCGATACGGACATAGATCAGATCCTTGGCGTCAAACTCGAAGTCGAGCCAGGAACCGCGATAAGGAATGACACGGGCCGAGAAGAGGTATTTGCCCGAAGAATGGGTCTTGCCCTTGTCGTGATCGAAGAACACGCCAGGCGAACGGTGCATCTGGCTGACGATCACGCGTTCCGTGCCGTTGACGATAAAGGTGCCGTTGTCGGTCATCAGGGGCATGTCACCCATGTAAACCGGCTGTTCCTTGATGTCGCGGATCGAGCGGGAACCCGTATCCTCATCAACATCCCAGACGATCAGACGGAGAATGACCTTCAGCGGCGCAGCATAGGTCAGGCCACGCTGGATGCATTCTTCAACGTCATATTTCGGATCCTCGAATTCGTACTGAACGAATTCAAGGCGACCACGTCCAGCGAAATCGTTGATCGGGAAAACGGAACGGAATACTTCCTGGAGCCCCGTCTGTGTCCGCGCATCAGGCGACACATTCGCCTGAAGAAATGCCTCATAGGAGGCGCGCTGAACATCAATGAGGTTAGGCATCGGCGCAACTTCGGGAATCCGCCCGAAACTCTTGCGGATCCTTTTACGCCCCGTGAACGATTTGGTGATTGCGTTCATGTCTATCCTGCCTCGTCCTTGCCGTCGGACCATCCGGCCACCCCGCTCCCGACAAGAGAAGGAGGGCGGCCAGACGGTCCGGCCTGTAATGCACACTTCACACAACCCGCACTGAAATTCAGCGCAGCACGTCCGGCCTGCGAACCGTCGCAACAACCCACCTTACAGAGAGTCGCTACAGACGAACAGGCGGAGACCACAGACAGTCTCCGCCCAGAACCAACTCAAACAGTAGCGGCACGCAAAAAGTGCCGCCAGAAGATCGAGATAATTATTTAATCTCAACCTTGGCGCCGTTCTCTTCAAGAACCTTCTTGATTTTCTCGGCTTCGTCCTTGTTGACGCCTTCCTTGACGGTCTTCGGAGCGCCCTCAACGAGATCCTTTGCTTCCTTCAGGCCCAGACCTGTGATCGTGCGGATTTCCTTGATCACGTTGATCTTCTTGTCGCCTGCGCTGGCAAGGATCACGTCGAATTCGGTCTTCTCTTCAACCGGAGCAGCGGCAGCACCTGGAGCAGCGGCGGCAACAGCAACCGGAGCGGCGGCGGAAACGCCCCACTTCTCTTCGAGAAGCTTTGACAGCTCGGCAGCTTCGAGAACTGTAAGAGCGGAAAGCTCGTCAACAAGCTTGTTCAGATCGGCCATGATATGGTCTTCCTAATATAGATACTGATTCCGGATGCACAACCCGAAACAAACGGATCATGCGTATTTTCTCTCTCCCCTTACGGGGAGACGCGTCAGGCTGCGTCCGCCTCGCCCGTCTTGGCATAGGCGCCAAAGACCCGAGCAAGCTGGCCTGCCGGCGCCTGAAGAACGCCTGCGATACGCGTAGCCGGTGTGGAGATAAGTCCCACAAGCTGCGCGCGAAGCGTGTCCAGCGACGGCAGCTCGGCAAGCGCCTTGACCCCGTTGACGTCAAGCGTCTGGGCTCCAAGGGCGCCACCAAGCACCACCAGTTTCTCATTGGTCTTGGCGAACTCGACGATCACCTTCGCCACTGCAACAGGATCAGCCGACCACGCCAGCGCGGTCGGTCCCTTGAGCAGCGGCGCAATGCCGTCGAATCGGGTCCCATCCAGGGCGAGAGTGGCCAGCCGGTTCTTCGCGACTTTGTAAGTCGCACCCGCCTCACGCACCTTGCGCCGCAGATCCGTCACAGCGGCCACTGTCAGCCCGTCATTACGGGTGACCACCACCATGGACGTCTCGGCGAACACGGTCGCGAGGGAGGCTACGGCTTCGCGCTTCTCCGTACGGTTCACTTCCCGTCTCCGTCTTAATTCATCCGCATCAGCGAATAAATCGGTTACCCAAGGACTGCCAGAGGAACTGGCAATCCGGTTCGCCTGTCCATGTCACGAAACGCGGGAAGCAGATCGAAATCCACATAACCAGCATCCTCGTCTTCCGGTCGCGCAACACCGTTTTTACGATATCGCCTTAAGGCATACGCCACGCCCGGTCTTGGACAGGATCGGGCGGCGCAGACGCACCGCCCTAGAAAGTCAGGAGACCGAAAATCTCCCGACATCATTTTTATGAATCAGCCGCTGAAAGCGGAGACTTCAACCGTCACACCCGGACCCATTGTCGAGGAAAGCGCCACCTTCTTCAGGTAGGTTCCCTTCGCACCGGTCGGGCGCGCCTTCTGGACGGCATCCACGAAGGCGCGGATGTTCTCAGCCAGCTTGTCGGTATCGAAAGACGCCTTGCCGATACCGGCATGGATGATACCGGCCTTCTCGGCGCGATACTCAACCTGACCGGACTTCGCGGCTTCAACAGCGCCCTTGACGTCCATGGTCACTGTGCCGAGCTTCGGGTTCGGCATCAGACCACGCGGGCCGAGCACCTTACCGAGACGACCGACGAGGCCCATCATGTCCGGAGTCGCGATACAGCGGTCGAAATTGATTTCGCCAGCCTGCACCTTCTCCATCAGGTCTTCCGCGCCAACCACATCGGCGCCGGCAGCCAGAGCTTCCTCAGCCTTCGCGCCACGGGCGAACACGCCGACGCGCAGGGTCTTGCCCGTGCCGTTCGGCAGGGAAAGCAGACCACGCACCATCTGGTCTGCATGACGCGGATCGATACCGAGATTCAGGGAAATCTCAACCGTCTCGTCGAACTTCGCTTTGGCGTTGCTCTTCACAAGGGCGAGGGCTTCATCGAGGGCATACTGCTTCGTGCTGTCAACAGCGGCACGTGCAGTGGTCAGACGCTTGTTCTTTGCCATGATCTCAGCCCTCCACAACCTGCAGGCCCATCGAACGGGCGGAACCCATGAGCATACGGACGGCGCCATCGATGTCGTTGGCGTTCATGTCTTTCTGCTTTTCAGCAGCGATCTCGCGCAGCTGCGCCATCGTCACCTTGCCGACAGCGGCGGACTTGCCGACGGTCTGGCTACCCTTGGAGACCTTGGCGGCCTTCAGCAGGAAGTAGGTGTTCGGCGGCGTCTTGGTGATGAAGCTGAACGTACGGTCGGCATATGCGGTAATGACCACCGGAATCGGCATGCCGGGCTCAAGGGTCTGCGTCTTGGCGTTGAACGCCTTGCAGAATTCCATGATGTTCAGGCCGCGCTGACCAAGAGCGGGACCGACCGGCGGAGACGGATTCGCCTTGCCTGCCGGGATTTGAAGCTTGATGTAGCCAACGATTTTTTTGGCCATATCCGGGACTCCTTATATGATGAACCCGAACCGCGGTTCTGGCGAAACCCTCCGACGCACTGGGCGCACGGATGTCTCTCCCGCGTTCCGTAAGAGCCGGGGCCATACGCCTGGTTCCATGCCACGTCAAGTATGCGCGACAAAGAATCGGGCTTTTAGAAGCAGGCAAGTTACATCCGTCTTTTCGTCATGATAGGAAGAACATCATGTCACGACGTCCGGACATCAGCGCGCCACGCCCCCCCTCCCCCGCACCCGACCGGAAGTCTCTTCGGGAAGCGGCCATCGCCCATCTGGCGCGATTTGCCGCGACGGAAAGAGGGCTCGCTCTTGTCCTTGAACGGCGGATAGCCCGCTGGGGACGAAGAGCCGTCGAAGACGGACAGGACTCGTCCATCGTCACCGAAACTGTAAACGGCCTTCTGCCACTCGCCGCCTCCATCGCGCAGGACATGGTTACGCTGGGCGCAGTCGATGATCATGGATTCGCAAAATCCCGCGCCGCGCGCCTGACCCGCAGCGGCCGCTCACGACGGGCCGTGCAGGCTCAGCTCGCCGCCAAAGGCATCGCCCCGTCAACCACCGGGCAGGCCCTTGATGAAACGCTGGGGCAGGATGAAACAGCCCGCGACGCCGAGATAGCCGCGGCGCTCATTTTTGCCCGCAAGCGCAGGGCTGGCCCTTTTCAGCGCGATGAACAGCCTGACGAAGAGAATGAACCTCATCCGGACAGGAAAGCCCGGCTTTACAGCGCATTTGCCCGCGCAGGCTTCTCCCGCGACATCACCCGCAGAGCGCTCGAAATGGACCCGGAAGAAGCGGATGATCGCATTCTGACATTGAAAGCCAGCCTGTGAAAGCTCAGCCGTGACGCCTTCCCCTGCCAGCCCGCAGCCCTTCCCGAGCCGCTCCTTCAGACAGATCCTCTGCTGCCTGCCGGCCCTGCTGCTCGCGGGATGCGGCGGCACAGGCGGAAGCTGGCACGGGCAGCTTCAATGCGCGCCCTGGGCACGGGAACATTCGACCATCGCTCTCAGGGGAGCCGCCGCCTCCTGGTGGCGCAGCGCTGATGGGCAATACGCGCGCGGCACTCATCCAGCACCGGGCGCCGTGCTGGTGTTCCGCTCTTCCTCCCGCCTGCCCGACGGCCACGTCTCCGTGGTACGGTCCATCAAGGGCGCCCGCGCCATCCTTGTCGATCAGGCAAACTGGAATCCCGGGCGGGTCGATCATGCCGTGCCCGTAATCGATGTCTCCCCGGGCAATGACTGGACACGGGTCCGGGTATGGTGGAGCCCGACGGAGAGCATGGGGCGCACAGTCTATCCGACTTACGGCTTCATTCTTCCCGGACGTCCCGGCGGGTGGATTTCGTAAATAAATAGACATCAAAACCCCATTGGCTTTCCGCATCGGGGGCGTGTAATAACGAGACCAACATCTGCACAGGTGTTTCAGGCGGTCATTCCCCTGAAGTCCATGCAACACCAACTGAAACTACGCCCGTCCGCGCCCTCCATCGCTCGGCGGTTTCTTCAGGTTGAGGAGTCGACATAATGGGTAGCTTCAGCATCTGGCACTGGCTGATCGTTCTGGCCGTGGTCCTGATCGTCTTTGGCGGCAGCGGCAAAATCAGCACGCTGATGGGTGACTTCGCCAAGGGCATCAAGTCCTTCAAGAAAAACCTTGATGACGACGAGTCCATGGAACACCCGGCCTCGACACCGGACGGACGGATCTCGCCGCCACCTGCCAGCCCCACGAATTTCTCCACGGAACAGCGTCCCACGACGTCCGGCGGCCCTAACACACACTGACATCTGGTCGCCCTGAGTGGCGGCCCGCTTCAGGGATTCGTCACACGATGAGTTTCGTCACTGATAAAACCTCCTCACACGAGGTCTCCGGCGCGTCCGACACGGCATGGGATCATGCAGTCGAGCAGATCATCCATGCGGGCCGCCGCATGGACCGGCGCGGCTGGGTGCCTGCAACCGCCGGCAACCTCAGTGTTCGTCTTGCTGACGGGCGAATTGCCGTGACCCGGTCCGGGGGACATAAAGGCTTCCTGACCCGACAGGGCGTCATCGAGGTCGGTCTCAACGGCGCCTCCATGCGCCCGGAAGACCGCCCAAGCGCCGAGACACTCCTGCACTGTCAGATCTATGCGCATTTCCCTGACGCCGGAGCTGTCCTGCACGGACATTCCGTCGCATCGACCGTGCTCTCCATGGCGACGAACGAGCCGGAGTTTTATCTGGCCGATTATGAAGTCCTGAAAGTCTTCGAGGGCCAGACCACGCACGAGACGCAACTCGCCGTCCCCGTTTTTCCGAACGATCAGGATATCGCGCGCCTTTCCCGGAGTGTCGCCCTGTTCCTTGACGAGATGAAGGCCGGGTACATTATCCGCGGGCATGGCGTATATGTCTGGGGGCCGGACATGGCCACCGCACTCGCCCGTCTGGAAGGTCTGGAATTTCTCCTCGCGTGTGAACTGGAGCAGACGAAACTTCGCGCCGTGACTCAGGGAGCCCGATCATGAGCAGCCTCACGGTCTATGATGACACCCGCCCCGGTCAGCCGGAATTTTCCAGTCATGACGCCGATGCGATCGCCGACCGACTGAAGCCTCTCAACGTACGATTTGAGCGCTGGACCGATGTCGAGCCTCCCGTCCGCGCAGCCAGTCAGGACACCGTGCTGGCCGTCTACCGCCCCTATCTCGACAGGCTGATGGGCGAAACGGGCGCCGGGTCGGCCGACGTTATCAGCATTGACCTCAACACCCCCAACCTCACGGCTCTGCGGGAGAAATTTCTCTCCGAGCATATCCACTCGGAAGACGAAGTGCGGTTTTTCGTGCATGGGCAGGGTCATTTCGTCCTGCATGTGGATGGCAAGGTGTACGATGTCGGCTGCACACAGGGTGATCTGATTTCCGTCCCTACGGGGATTCCACACTGGTTCGACGCCGGTGAAACACCGGATGTCGTGGCGCTCCGTATCTTCACTCACAAGGAGGGCTGGGTCGCGGATTATACCGGCGACGATATCGCCCTCCGTTTTCCCGCCGAGATCGCGTAAATCAGGCCGTATGAACAGCATTCCTACACCATCCGTCATCCTGCTCGACATCGAAGGCACCACCCTTCCTGTCTCTTTCGTGCACAAGGTTCTGTTTCCTTATGCGCGAAAGGCGCTTCCTGATCTGATCCGGGACAGGGCGGGAGATCCTGCCGTCATCGCCGCTCTGGAGGAAACCCGGGCACTCGGCCCGGATCGTGAGCCGCTCGACCAGTTGATGGAATGGATGGATGAGGACGCGAAAATCGGCCCCCTCAAGGCTCTGCAAGGCATTGCATGGGCTGACGGCTATGCCTCCGGCGCGCTGATTGCCGATCTCTTTCCGGACGTGCCGCCTGCCCTGCGCACCTGGTCGGAAGCAGGACTGACGCTTGCCGTCTATTCCTCGGGATCGGCTCCCGCCCAACGCCTGATCTACACCTACACCACTGACGGCGATCTGACGCCGCTCTTCAATGCCTTTCTGGATCTGGAGATGGGCGGCAAGAAAGACGCGGAGAGTTATCGCCGCATTCTTGCGAAAACAGGCTGGAACGCTCCGGACGTTCTGTTCGTATCGGATGTCGTCGCTGAACTGGACGCAGCGGCCTCGGCGGGTCTGCTTACCTGCCAGATGGTGCGCCCGGAAGACGGCACCATCGCGGGCAAACCTCATCCCGTCGCTCATTCCATGAAGGAGGTCGCAGACCTGTTCAGCCTTCCGGAACCCGCCGGCAAGGCACAGTAATGCAAGCCCATCTGTATACGGACTGGCGTTCCATCCCCTCCGAGGCGCGTGGCGCGGCGGCGGCTCTCGGCAACTTCGACGGTGTCCATCTGGGCCACGCCCATCTGGTGCGCACGCTGCATCTGAGCCAGCCGGACGCGCCCCTCGCAGTTGTCACGTTCGAGCCCCATCCCCGTGAACTGTTCAGGCCACAGGACCCGCCGTTTCGTCTGACGCTGGCGGATGAGCGTTTCGCGGCGCTGGCGGCGCTTGGCGTGCAGTATGTCTTTCAGATTCCGTTCGATGAAGCCTTCTCCCAAATGCCTGCGGAACGCTTCGTCGATGACGTTCTGCATGACGCATTCGGTCTGAAGCACATTGCCTGCGGACATGACTTCGCCTTTGGGCATCGGCGTGGCGGCGCCAGCAGTTTTCTGGCGGAACGCGCCAGCGAGCTGGGGATCGGCCTCACCCTTGTGTCAGCTCTCGCCGATGCCGACGGTCCTTACTCCTCAACCCGGATCCGCCGCCTTCTGCAGGACGGCTACCCCGAGCGGGCAGCAGCCGAACTGGGTCGTCCATGGTCGATTCGGGGGCAGGTCTGCCATGGTGACAAGCGCGGCCGCCTTCTGGGTTTCCCCACAGCCAATGTGCGCCTTGGTCGCCATCTTGAACCGGCCCGTGGCGTTTACACGACGACCGTGCGGCTGCCGGATGGCCGGACCTACGACGGAGTGGCCAATATCGGCCGACGCCCCACCATCGCCGACGGCAGCGAAAGCCGCATGGAAGTCCATATTCTTGATTTCGCGGACGACCTTTACGGGCAGACGATTTCCGTGGCCCTCCACGATCTGCTACGCACTGAAAAGAAGTTCGAGAGTCTGGACGCCCTGAAGCAGCAGATCGCCAGTGATACGGTGCAGGCCCGGCAGCTACTGCGGAACCGGCGCAACAGCCTGTAAGACCGCACGCGGAACCGCTGGCGACTATCAAAAAATTTTGGTGAAGCTTTTTTCAGAAAGCCTGAAAGAACATCGCCTTTTTAAAAAAGGCGGCGCCAGAAAACTTTCCGTTTACTACTGAATAGAGACCCTAGTCAGGCGCTCCGGCAAAATCCCTCTGCCAGACCGATGCCTGCTGCTCAGGCGGTTTGACATTGCAGGACGCCAGATAAACCCCGATCGTGAACGTGGCATTGGCCAGCGTGTTAAACCATGCCGCCAGCGCATAATGGGCGTCCACGGTCGACCCCTGCCACGCGGAATAGACCAGAAACACCAGAGAGATCGGTCTCAGACCAAGAAACATGGTCCGCAGAGGATTGACGAAACCGGGCCGGACCAGAGACCGGACCCGGTTCACACCAAGGTAGAATGACACCCAGAGAACCCAGATCAGCACATCGAACATGGCGCTGAACGGGTCCATCCCCAGCAGGAAGATCATGGCCGCAGTGGCCGCTCCCGACAGCATGAGAGAGCCGAACAGAAGACTCATCCCCGCCTCGAAAGCAGGGAGCCGTTGCGGCAGACGGTCCGCCAGAGGCTGAAAGACCCGATCAAGAATCCAGAGGTCCACCCGGGTTATACTTTCGCCCACTGTCATCTCACGTCTCTCGTAATCCCTGCGTCTTCCTCAGGCTTCGCCTTCCGGGGTCTTCTTGTCGACAGCCTGCGGGAGAAAATGTGTCAGGGCAGGCAGAAGCGTTTCGGCGGGCAGGCCGGTCCGTGAGACCAGCGCCTGCACTTCCGAATTACCCAGAATCTGACGAATCTCATCAGGCGAAACCGGAAGATTGTCTCCCTTGCCGACCCATGACCGCACCTTGTCACCCAGCCCGGCCTCATCAGCCTTGGCGATGATGCTCTGAATCATTTCCGGCTGCAGAAGCGCCTGAATCTGCTCACCCAGCTTTTCATGAAGGTCAACACCAAGCGCGCTGCTTACCTTGCCGACAAGATTATCAAAAACACTCATTGAGTCAGTTCCCTGTTCCGCACGAAGACACCGCTGCCGGAAGCGCAACTCTGCCATACCTGCAGATTAGCCCACTTCACATGCATTGGCGACAGATCACAGTTGCGTTATAGTCAACAAACCCCATATCGGGCAGGATTTCGTGATGGAAATGCCTGATATGCGGCCAGCCCCACAAGACATGGGGCAAAGTTTCGTTATCCATGATTCAACGTCCCGCTCTCTGTTTCAGGCAAAACCGTGCCCGCGCTTCCCGGAATTCCACTCTTTCTGATCAAGCGCGTGCCTTTCCTGAGCCATCTGCGCCCTATAAGGCAGCCTGGCGAAGGTCGGAACAACGCCCTTCGCTGGCTATACGCGCCGACGCCTGCAGCCCTGGGATTTGCGGTCCGCACGACCGCAGCGGCCATGATGGCGCAGGTCATCGCCATGTGGATGGAACTGGACGACCCCCAATGGGCCGCCATGACCGTCTGGATCGTGGCGCAGGGCTCGCGCGGCGAAAGCCTGTCCAAGTCCCGCTGGCGTATCGTCGGAACAGCCATCGGCGTGATCATGTCCATCGCGCTGATTTCGGCTTTTCCCCAATATCCATGGCTGTTTTTCCCGGCGCTCGCCATCTGGCTCGGTCTCTGCTGCGCGCTCGCCACACTGGTTCATAACTTCCGGTCCTACGCACTCGTTCTGGCGGGATATACGACAGCCATCATCGCGCTGGGCGCCGTCAATGACCCGGAAAACGTGTTCATGGTGGCCATGTCCCGCGCCACCTACATCATTCTCGGCATCTGTTGCGAAGCGCTTCTGGCGGGCCTTTTCGCGCATAACCTGGCCGACACGGCCCGTTCCAACATCCGCGCGAAACTCCGCACCGCCCTGACGAGCGTCTCTGACGCACTCGCCAGTCTGCTGGAAGGCAATCAGGCTGCTCTCATCCGTTCCCGCACCCTGTTCGGTCCTCTCCTGTCGATCAATGACCAGATCGAATTCAGCGAAGTCGAGATGGGTCCGCACGGACACGAGGGCGATCACGCCCGCGCCGCTCTCGCCGCCGTGTCCGTCCTCCTGTCACGCGGTCTCGGCATGGCCGTGCGCCTGCAGTCTCTCGATCTGGCCCAGCCTGTTTTCGAGCGCACAGCCCTCCTGACCCGCACATTTCTGGAAACCGTGCCGCCCCGTCTTGATACGGACGAGAACGTCGAGATTCTCCGGCATGATCTGTCCCTGCTGCGGGCCGAATGCCGTCAGCGCATTGTTGACGCGCTGACCGAAGAAATCGCGATCGGTGACCGCACGGCGAAAGATCCCCGCATCCCCGGCCTGCTCGATCAGCGCATCCTGCATAACGCCCTGGATGAACTGCTCGCGGAGCTCGACATCGCCCTGACCGAGTTCAAGGCCAGCCATACGGTCATTCCCGGTGACCATTTCCGTTTCCGTCTGCAGTCACACCGCGACTGGCGCGAAGCAGCCTACAACGGCGTGCGAGCCGCCGTCGCGACCGTGGCCTCGGCCCTTCTCTGGGAAATTACGGCATGGCCGACCGGGCTCGGATTCGTGACCTTTGTGACGCTGGTGTGCGGCCTGTTCGCCACAAGAGAGAATCCCGTTCTCGCGACGTCAAACTTCCTCAAGGGCAGCCTCTGGGCCGCCGCTGTTTCGTTCTTTCTCGTTTTCCTGATCATTCCACGCATGTCGGAATACGAGACGCTGATCGCGGCCATGTTCATCCCGAGTGTGGCCGGCGGACTGGCCGCCCGTAACGCCTCCACCGCACTTCATGCCGCCGCGTATACCCTGCTTCTCCCGAACTTCGTGCATACATGGAATCAGGGACGCTGGAACGAGATCGGCTGGTTCAACTCGACAGGAGCCGTCCTGCTGGGTGTCGCTTTCGCCGTGGCGATCTTCCGTCTTGTGCTGCCATTCAGCGCAGCCGATGAACGCTGGCGGATGCGTCGGAGCATATTGCAGGACCTTCGCACGCTGGCGGAGAAGCAGCCCATCCCGCAGACTCAGGACTGGACCGGTCGCAACATCGACCGTTTCGCACGAGTCATCCGGCATGCTGGCCCTACCCCTTCGCCCACTATCGAGGGCTATCTGCAGGGCACGCTCGCGGCCATGACCATCGGCCTCAACATCATCCGTCTGCGTAATGTGCAGGCCCGCAACCAGCTTCCGCCGCAAGCCCGACAGGCCGTGCAGGCGACACTGAACCGCATGAGCCAGTTCACAGGAAAATATAACCGGGCTTCGAATACCGCTCGCCGCGCCACAGCCATTCTCCGCCAGATCGAAGCGCGGGAAGAAAACATCACCACACGTATCGAGCTGACCCGAGCCATCGCCTATCTGATCGTCGTCTCGCATGAGCTGGACGCCAATCGCGTCTTCCTTGACGCCTCCAAACGTTTCAAGGTGTAGGCCGCTTCCGTCAAAATTATCTCTACTCCGTAAAACATCTTCTTTTTCCAGACGTTAAATCTGTCCCATGTCAGCTACGATCTGTCGCAAAAAGGAAAAGAACATGTCACGGAAGGTCTGGATTTACGGTATTGGCGGCGCTGCCGTGATCGTCCTGATAGGGGGCGGTCTCTGGAAAACGGTTCTGCAGAATGAGCAGGCAACCTTGCCCGTGGCGGAAGGCACAGGTCCCCGCCCGACACTCCCCGCGCCTGACCCGCGCCTGATTCCCACGATCAATGTCGCCTCCCCCATCGGATGGCAGAACAGCGAGCATCCGGTCGCCGCTGCCGGGCTGACAGTCACACCCTATGCAACCGGTCTGGATCATCCTCGCTGGTTGTACAAGCTGCCCAATGGCGACATACTTGTGGCCGAATCAGAATCACCGGGCACAGATGCGAACTCCATCAAGGGTATGTTTTCCAATTTCTTCATGAAGAAAGCCGGGGCGGGCGGCAAAAGTCCTGACAGGATCATGCTGCTGAGAGACGCCAAACAGTCAGGGCAGGCCGATACGCGGGAAGTGTTCCTTGAACATCTTCACTCCCCGTTCGGAATGGCGCTGATCGGGAACGATCTCTACGTCGCCAACGCGGATGCGATCCTGCGTTTCCCCTATCAGGAGGGTGAAACCCATATCAGTGCGGCGGGCGAGAAGATCGTTGATCTTCCCTCGGGCTATAACCATCACTGGACCAAGAATATTCTGGCCGCACCGGACGGACAATCCCTGTTCGTAACGGTCGGGTCCAACAGCAATGTCGGTGAAAACGGCATGGAGGCGGAGACTGACCGGGCACGTATCCTTCGTCTGGATCTCGCAACCCGCAAACTGACCCCATACGCCACTGGCCTTCGCAATCCCAACGGGCTGGCATGGGAGCCGCAGACTGGCGCTCTCTGGGTTGCTGTCAACGAGCGTGATGAAATCGGTAGCGATCTGGTGCCGGACTACATCACAAGCGTGAAGGAAGGCGCGTTTTACGGCTGGCCCTACAGTTATTACGGCCAGCACGTCGACGCCCGTGTCAAACCGGAAAATCCCGTTCTTGTCACACAGGCTATTGCCCCCGATTACGCGATCGGTCCGCACACAGCGTCTCTCGGCGTTGCTTTTTCGATGGATGCCCAGGCGCTGCCCGCTGACTGGCGCAGTGGGCTGTTCATTGCCCAGCATGGCTCATGGAACCGGCGACCGAAAAGTGGCTACAAGGTGATCTATGTGCCGTTCACGGATGGAAAACCTTCTGGCGCGCCAAAGGACGTTCTCACGGGCTTTCTGA
The DNA here is from genome assembly GCF_002005445.1 of Acetobacter aceti. Taxonomy (NCBI): domain Bacteria; kingdom Pseudomonadati; phylum Pseudomonadota; class Alphaproteobacteria; order Acetobacterales; family Acetobacteraceae; genus Acetobacter; species Acetobacter aceti. The sequence goes on along the minus strand of NZ_CP014692.1, from coordinate 176,005 downwards.
CTGCGGACGAAGAACATGTGCATGGACGGCCCGTCGGCCTTGCGCTGGACAGGGACGGAGCCCTGCTTGTGGCGGACGATGTCGGTAACACGGTCTGGCGCGTAACGGCGGCGGCTCAGTAACAGAGTTCCTCTCCGGGATGGATGGTCGTATGACGATCATCCATCCTGTTCTTCTGAAGATGTTTCAAGACAGACTCAAGTCGGGAGATGATATTTTTTAGACCTTTTCCAGAATGGTAGTAATTTTTGAAATAATACCTCTCAAGACCGCTTCTGTATTTAAAGACAATGCGTGGACCGATTTCCGTTTCCATTACGGTCGCCATGCGTTCAAGCCCTTCTCCAGTCTCGCCCAATCCGCTTCACAGCGCGGCAGTCCAAATCGGATATCAGTAGGTCTGTCTGCAAAAAATCTTGTGACAATACCGTTTTTACATAAATGAGACCATAAATCAGGCGCTTCATGCGTTCTTACAAGAGCAAACAGACATGTATGCCCTACGACAGGGAGATTTCTTCTCCGGCAAAGAGCCAGAAATCTTTGCATGGCATGGTCCAGTGGTACTTTTTGTCTATCCAGCCACTCCCGATCATCAAGAGCCTTGCACCCGATAGTAATCGCAGCCGTTCCGACAGCCCAGTCTCCGAGCATTTTTCTCATACGTTCGATCAGGGCTTCCGTCGCCAGCAAAAAGCCCAACCGTACACCCGGAAGACCGTAACTCTTCCCGAAAGACCTCAGAACAACCAAAGATGAATGAGGAATATGCCCTGCCACACTGATATGATTTTCAAAATCAGCGTAAGCTTCATCCACAACGAGACAGGAGTCCACGCGGGCGCAACGCTCCGCCAAAGCCAGAAGATCGAGCGGGTCATGATGCCGTCCGTCAGGATTATTGGGGTTGCACAGGACACCCACACATCCGGGCTGAGCAGCTTCCTCACTGAATGTGTCCATATCACTGGCGACATGAACATCGGCACCTGCATGCCGCCATGCAGTCGCATGACCACTATACGTCGGTCCAAGAAGAACGACTTTTTTTCTCTCCAGAACATACGGCAAGAGAGAAATAAGAAGTTGTGTTCCAGAACCGGCAACAATCAATTCTGGCGACCGCACGCCATAGGCCCGCATGGCGGCATTCAGCAGCCTCTCTTCCTCACCCTGCTCGGGAAGCCGGGTCAGGTCGCTTTGTCGCACCTCGCCGAACGGATAGGGATACGGACTGATGCCCGTTGAAAGATCAATAAAAGGCTCGGGAGCATCGGGAAACGCCCGCATGAGCAGTTCGACCTGACCGCCATGCTCTGGCATTTCCGGCAGAACATTCATGGCTTTTCTACCACCCGCGCCAATGCAAGCAATGCTTCGATATCAACATGTTCCTCAAGATGGTCCGCCCAGGCATTCAGAGCCTCTTCCACATGCTCATCATGATCTCTCAACAGACCCGCATTCAGTCCGATCCTGTTCAGCAAGGCCTGTCTTGCCGCGCCGCCGGACAGCACACCGTGCAGATAAGTCCCCCATATATGTCCATCTGCTGAGGAGGCTCCCTCCCTCTCCCCCCCTATCGACGAAAAGGGGCGTGCACATGCAGGACCTGCGGTGCGTCCCATGTGAATTTCGTAGCCACTGACGGGAACATTTTCAGGAAGAAGCACTCCCTCCACCTCGACAAGCCGTTTATCCGGCGTCAGGCAGGTTGTGACATCCAGCAAGCCCAGACCCGCCGTTTCAGCCACATTCCCCTCCACGCCATCTGGATCAGAAATCATTCGTCCCAGCATCTGATAGCCGCCGCAGATTCCCAGAACCCATCCCTTCCGACGGACATGCGCAGCAAGATCCGTATCCCACCCCTGATCCTTGAAAAAAGAAAGATCAGAAATGGTTGCTTTCGATCCGGGAAGAATGACCAGATCACAGACAGGAAGCGGTTGACCGGGCTCAACGATCAGCAGGTCCACCTCAGGCATGGCGTTCAAGGGATCGAGATCATCAAAATTGGCGATGCAGGGCATATGCGGCACGACAACCCTGACACGCCCTTCCTGCTTGGAAATCGTCTGTAGATCAGCAGCATCCTCGGCAGGAAGTTCACGCACAGAGCTACAGTGCGGCACCAGTCCAAGAGCCGTCCACCCTGTATGATCCGCAATGAAATCCATGCCATCTGAAAACAATGATGGATCGCCACGCATCCGATTGACGATAAATCCCTTGATCCGATCAGAGTCTTTTTTATCAGTAACCGCCTTTGTTCCAACCAGACTGGCTATGACGCCGCCACGGTCAATGTCACCGATCATCACCACGTTTACATCCGCCGCCTGAGCAAACCCCATATTGGCAATATCGTTGGCGCGCAGATTGATTTCAGAAGCCGAACCCGCTCCCTCCACCAGCACAATATCGGCCTGATCAGCCAGTTTGTAAAATGCGTCGAGCACATCCGGCATCAGTGCGGGCTTGATGGACGCATAGTCTTTCGCCTGAAACGCTCCGCGAACCTGTCCCCGGACGACAAGTTGCGCACCGACGTCGCTCTGAGGCTTCAGAAGGACAGGATTCATATCCACTGTCGGCGCGACCCCACAAGCCCGCGCCTGCAAAGCCTGCGCTCTCCCGATCTCACCTCCATCAACCGTCACCGCGGCATTGTTGGACATGTTCTGGGGCTTGAAGGGGCGTACACGAAACCCCCGACGGGTCAGCACCCGGGCGAGGCCGGCCACCAGCACGGACTTGCCGACACTGGAGCCAGTCCCCTGAAACATCAGCGCCCGCGCCATCAGAATTCGACGCCTTCCTGAGCTTTCACACCCGCCTTGAAATGATGCTTCACCAGCGTCATTTCCGTGACCAGATCAGCGGCTTCCACAAGGGCGGCCGGAGCATTGCGGCCCGTTACCACCACATGCTGCATGGCCGGACGCGCTGCGAGATCCTCAAGAACCGTCTCCAATGGCAGATAATCATAACGCAGGGCGATATTCAGCTCATCCAGAACAACCAGCCCCACATCCTCCCGGCGCAAGGCTGTCCGGGCGACCTCCCACGCGCGAACCGCCGCCGCAATATCCCTCCCTTTATCCTGCGTCTCCCACGTAAAACCTTCTCCAAGCGTGTGCCATTCAAGCAGATCATCAAATCGCTCAAGCGCGATTTTCTCTCCTGTCGACCAGGCTCCCTTGATAAACTGCACGACAACAACCCGCTTGCCGCGTCCCAGCATCCGCAAGGCCAGACCGAAAGCTGCCGTCGATTTTCCTTTTCCCGAGCCTGTATTGACGGCGAGAAGACCTTTCTCGATGGTCTTTTCGGCAACTTCCTGATCCTGCACTTCCTTGCGTCGCTGCATCTTCATCTGATGTCGCCGGTTGTCTGTCTCATCAGTCATGCCTGTTTTTCCTGTTCCGCCATCACATGAAAATACGAACCCGAGACCAGACCACGCCGGCCACCGGCTGGTCCAAGATCTTTTCCGGTTCCATCACAAAGATCCACAAGCGGCTGATCAAGACCGGGATCAATGAGCTGAGCATAATGAAACTCATGCCCCCGAAAACATGTGCCTGCCTGACCCAGAGCACAGGATGTGCGCAATACAGCCTCGCGGTAACCCAGACTGATCTTCCGTTCTGCAAAACTCGTGACATGACTGAGAAGACCACTCATCGGATGGCGAATCCCTTGCGCATCCTCCAAAGCATCGCCCAGCACCATGAACCCTCCGCACTCACCATGAACGGGGCGAATTTCGGCAAACTCTCTCAATCCACAATGAAAATTCCGAGCGGAAGACAGAGCTCCTGCATGAAGTTCAGGATAGCCGCCCGGCAACCAGCACACATCGCAGGACTGATCCGGAGCCTCATCCGCAAGCGGTGAAAATGGCGCGATTTCCGCGCCTGCGACGCGCCAGCCCTGTGCGATATGCCCATAGAAAAACGAAAAAGCGGCGTCATCCGCTACTGCGATCCGCTGTCCGGGTGGTCGCACTGCGACCACCGATGATGCGCTGCCCATGGATAATGGCTGTGCGACTGCCAGAAGCGCCTCCATATCCAAAGCCGCGACCGTGCGCTCTGCCAGACGATCCAGCAATCCCGGCAGTTCCGACTGTTCCCGTGCCTGCACCAATCCGAGGTGACGTTCCGGGAGCACCAGTGTCGCGTCTCTCATGAACGCGCCCAGTACCGACAGGCCAGCAGACCGCACAGCACCGGCCGCCATCGCCAGATGACGGGGGGATGAGACCTGATTGAGTATAACCCCCGCGATCCGCACATATGGATTCAGTGTTGCAAACCCATGCGCCACGGCTCCAGCGGATTGCCCCTGCCCCGAAACATCAAGGACAAGAACGACAGGAATATCAAACCGGGAAGCAATGTCAGAGGGTGCCCCACGCGCCCCTTCAGGTTCCATCAGACCATCGAACAGCCCCATGGCTGATTCCACAATCAGAAGATCGGCGTCCTGTAGAGCGTTCGACAATACCCCTTCAAGCACAGGCAAAGGCATCGTCCAGCTATCGAGATTGAAGCTTGGCAGGCCGGTAGCTGCTTCATGAAAGGCCGGGTCAATATAATCAGGCCCCGTCTTGGCCCCTCTTACCCTGACGCCCTGCTCTCTGAGTGCTGCCAGCAACCCCAAAGTCACGGTTGTTTTGCCACCACCGGATCGCGGGGCTGCAATCATGAGAACCTTCGGCATCACAAGAAGCCTTTCCTGGGAAAGCTCTTTACTGGCTTAATGAATGCGTTTCCTGACGCCTGAAACCTGTCATGGGAAAAATGTAACTCTCGCTTCCCATTGTCCGCTTCAGCGTGACTACGGACAGGCATGCCACAATCATTCGCACGACCTGACACACTGAAGACCTTACATATCAGCTTACTGGCGAGGGTTTTGGGCGATGTCGTCTGACTGCGTAAAGGTTGTCCGGTTGAAGATCCTTGCTGCTCCATCATGCCGATATGTGAGACAACATTGAACGAGGCGATCATTTTTTCAGAGAAATCTTGAAAAATACTGTCACTGGAACACAGTTTCCCCTGCGTCAGCATTGCCACATCCGTTTCAACAATTCCCTCCGGACGACAGGCACGAACAGACACGGCAGGGCTCATCATTGATCACCCGGACTGTCATACGCACTGTTTTTTCGTGGATGCCAGAGACCTCTCCGTAACATTTCCGCCAGTCGCTCACGGATAGCCTGATGTGCAGCGGGATTTTCTGTCCTGAGAAAAAAATCAGTGTCAGAATCATCCAGAATCGCATCAAAAACCAGATCAAACTGATGATCGAACCGTGTTGGAAGCATTGCGGCGAAAGCCGCCAGCGCATCGACGCCTCGTGACATTTCCGCAGCACCTCGATAACCATGTCGGCGCATACCGGCAAGCCAGAGAGGGTTTGTCAGTCTCCCGCGCACCACACGCACGATTTCAGCTTCTGTGTCACGCAGTTTTGGAGTGTGGGGATCCGATGTATCGCCGTGCCACATCTCCGGTTTCGTATCGAGCAACGCCGCCACAGCCGCCAGTCCCCCTTCATGCGCCGCCATGTCCGGTGTTTCCAGAATATCGGTTTCCGCATGATCCTGTGTGTGCAGAATGACGTCGGCCTGTCCGATCTGACGGCTCAACCCTTCGTTGTCCTGAGCCAGATTGTGCTCCTTGTCATAACTCCAGCTATTGGCGGCGAGATACGCATTCGCCAGTTCATCCCTGTTGGTCCATGCCGCCGTCTGGAGGAGATTTTCCAGTCCTGCCCCATATGATCCGGGTGCGGGTCCAAAAACACGTGAAGGAAGCGGTTCATTTTGTACAAAGACTGCTACGAGAGGATTCCATTCAACACTTTCCCGGCGCGCGGCAACAGCTTCAACGGCCTGTCGGAAGAGAGCGATCTGGCCGGGGAACGTGTCCCGGAAAAAACCGGAAATGCGCAACGTGACATCAACACGCGGACGATCAAGCACCGGCATCGGAACGATGTCGATTCCACTGACCCTGCCGCTGGCACGATCCCACAGCGGCTCGACCCCCATCAACAGCAGCGCCAGCGCAAGATCTTCGCCACCGGTTCGTAAACTTGCTGATCCCCACAGATCCATCACCAGATGCCGTAGCGGTTCGCCTTCTTCCTGCAAATGTCGCGTCAGAATCTGTTCGGCCTGTCCACGAGCCAGCTCCACGGCGACAGGGGTTGGAATGGCCCGCGGATCAATTGTGAAAAGATTTCTTCCAGTCGGCAGCACATCGAAGCGCCCCCGCGTTGGCGCTCCTGCCGGACCCGGTTCAACAAAACGACCTTCAAGAGCCGCCAGAAACCCTTCCCGCTCCCGCTGGGCGCTCAGAAGGAGGCGCTGTGTCACGGCTGCTTCCTCAACGCCGGAGAGAGTGGCAACAGTTCCAGCCAAATCAGCACTTTTCGGAGTGACCTGCCCAAAAACATGCAGCCCATCGCGGATCTGAAGATCCTTCACATCGCAGAGATAGGCATCCAGCCGGGCAAGTGCTTCCGCTTCATCTCCTTCTGCGGATCGCACTCCACTTTCCGCCAGCACACCCATGCTGGTGGCCCGCTCAAGAATATCACGACGCAGCAATGCCACGCGGCGACGATCCATCCCATCTGCTTCAGCATATTCGTCGATCAGCGCTTCAAGTTCCTCCATATCACCAGACAGACCTGCCTTCATCACTGGCGGCGTCATATGCCCGATGGTCACGGCCCCCAGACGCCGTTTCGCCGCCGCCGCTTCACCGGGGTTGTTGACGATGAACGGATAGATCACCGGCATACCTGCCGTCAGAACAGCCGGACCACAACTTTCAGACAGCGCGACCGATTTTCCCGGCAGCCATTCCAGCGTCCCATGCGCACCAAGATGCACCATGACATCAATGGCGCAGACCGAACGCAGCCACAAATAAAACGCGATATAACCGTGGCATGGCGGCATATCCGGATCATGATACTGCGTTTGCCGATCGGCATGGCGACCACGATCCGGCTGGACGGCAATGACGATATTACCTGGACGACAAAAGCGGAAACAAAACAGGCCATCCCGCAATGAAGGATCGTCTTCCGGCGCGCCCCATACGGCCATGACCGACACACGGAAAGTTTCAGGCAGTTCATCAAAACAATTTTTATAGTCAGCGAGAGACCAGACCGTATGCCCGGAGCCTTCCGTCAGAACCGGGACAAGCGTGGCGACTTCAGTATCTGCACGCTCGCCACAACTGTAACCAGCATCTCGCAGCATCTCCAGAATGGAGGACAGACTTGCAAAGCTGTCGAGCCCGACAGCATGCGCGACCTGCGCAGAACCTCCTTCGTCACTTGCGCCGGGATAATCGGACAGGATGATTGCCAGTTTCCGATCAACTGCGGCGATATGTCCAAGACGCGCCCATCCCGATGCCTGCCGCACCACTGCGTCGATTCCAGAACGCCATGCTTTTCGACGCGCCGGATGACCGGCAGCCGCTTCCTCCTTGAAGGAAACAGGCACTGTCGCTATGCGACCGTCCAGCTCGGGCAGCACGACCTGCATGGCCAGATCGGACTGACCCAGACCACGAAAACTCTCCCGCCATGCCCGCTCCGTAGAAGCGGGCTGCACGAGTTGCAGGATCGTCACGCCAGCCGCTTCAAGGGGGGACGCCGCCATTCCCTCTCCCCGGACAGCGAAAACCGTCGCGTTGAGCACGATATCGGGGGCTGTCACGAGCAGCCGGTGCTCGATCCACTGCGCGACTTCCGTCTGTTTCAACGAAGAGACGAACACCACTTCAGTCGCCATGCCGTGCTGTTCCAGCGTGTCAGCCAGCACATCGATGGCGGCCGTATCACCCGAGAGCAGATGTGCGCGATAGAAAACCAGTGTGGCACGTAATGGAAGACCATGCCCGGCCTGCCGGTAAATACCGACAGCAGGAAGACCCTCCGGCAATGCGCCGTCATCTTCACCCAACCCTGCGGCATGACGCATGAGTTGCAGGGCTTCATGGATATTGCGTGGGCCGCTCTCCTTCAGAAAACCGGCCAGCCGCTGGCAGATTCCATCTTCTGCCGTTGACCATGCCGCCAGCCGGACATCCTCCCGGTCGTCACCGGGCAGCAAGGCAAGCGGAATATCCTGCGCGCGGCAGCAGGACGCCACTTCCTCGACGCCATACCGCCAGTAATCCACGCCACCCAGAAGACGGATAACCACGCATCGCGCATGCGCAACGGTCTGTTCGATATACAGATCAATCGACATGGGATGACGCAGCCGGCCAAGATTCACCAGCCGGAGCGAAAAGCCCGGCTCCGCCATTCTGTCATAGGCCCGCTCAAGGGAGAGCAGATCGCTGTCCGTGAACGACAGAACGATGACATCGGCAGGTGCGTGGTCGAGATCTTCGGCCACGTCCTGTTCGTCAATCGACTGCTGATCCCGGACAAGCAGGTGCATGAGAAATTCAGACCGCCTGCAAGGTCGCTTCGATGGCCTGACAATCCAGCCCTTTCTGGCCAATGACGACGAGGCGCCCCGTACGGTCGTCGCCGGTCAGCGGCTTGTCGAAGACGTAGCGCATCCGCCCTCCCACACCCTGCACCGCCAGTCGCATCGCCTTACCTTTTACGGCAGCAAAACCCTTGAGACGCAGGATATCGAACTGGACCGCCACTTCCGTCAGACGCTTCACAAAGGCATCCGCGCTGATCTGCTCGGGGACGGCGACGACAAACGAGTCGAAATCATCATGCTCATGCTCGTCCGCACCATCATGATGAGACGGGCGCGCCGTGAGATCATCTTCCGCACCGGCTTCAAGTCCAAGCAGCACGGCCGGATCAAGCCTGCCCTCCACGGCACGCAGCATCACCCGCTTAAGTGGCAACAGCGCGGTGATCTCCGCTTCCACGGCTTCCAGTTCTGCCTCGTCCAGCAGATCTGTCTTGTTCAGCACCACCAGATCGGCAGAGAGGAGCTGATCCTCAAACACTTCCGCCAGCGGATTGTCGTGATCGAGAGAAGGGTCAGCTGCCTGCTGGGCGGCAATCGCCTCCGGGTCATCAGCAAAACGCCCCGCCGCGACGGCTGGTGTGTCGACCAGCGTGATGACGCCGTCCACAGTCATTCGTGTGCGGATATCCGGCCAGCCGAACGCCTTGAGCAGTGGCTTCGGCAGGGCGAGACCCGATGTTTCGATGACGATGTGCTCAGGCGGCTGCGGGCGATCGATCAGCGCGCGCATGGTCGGCAGGAAATCGTCCGCAACGGTGCAGCACAGGCAGCCATTGGTGAGTTCGACAATGTCCTCATCCGGGCAACCTTCAATGCCGCAGGAGCGCAGGGTTTCGCCATCGATCCCCAACGAACCGAATTCATTGACCACGACGGCGATCCGCCGTCCGTGCGCCTGCGAAAGGAGATTCCGCAGCAGAGTGGTCTTGCCTGCTCCCAGAAAACCGGTGATCACGGTGACAGGAATCTTTACACCGATGGCAGGTGTGGACGTTGGGGCTATGGAATTCATGTCGGCTCCTGTGATGTGGGAAGCAGGGCTGGAAAACGGCCCAGAATCATGTCGTTCAGGGAGGAAGGACGTTTGGACGGCATGACTGCGCCGGTTTTCGACGCCGCATAAAGGCCTGCGTAGGTCAGCAGATCATCGGCTTTTGCGGGATCAAGATGGCCAAGCAGCCAGGCCCATTTTCCTGGCATGGAGATGGTCGCCGTGCAGCCACTGCCACAGGCGGCCAGACACAGGACCGGCTGCAGGATCACGTGCCCCGCGTCGGCCCTGTCGCATAATGTCTCATAAAGGGTGCGCCCAAGCGGCACGCCGTCCGGGTCAGGACGGAGGCATGTCACACAGATATGAAGAGCAGGGCGTTCCACCTGTGACTCTTCGGGCGTTCTGGCAGGCAGATCATTCATGTCCTGTCCTTGCGTCCTTGCAAAAACAGGGTGCGGTCAGCGAGGCCTCCACCGGGAGGGGGCATACGACGGACGCAGGCCCTCATGATCCGGGCACCCCGCCGGTCCATGACATTCCTTATTCATGACGGCAGGTCTCCTGGCTCACGGTCGGGACATATGTCCCGGACAACCTCGCCGCCTTCCCGGAAACTTCCAGTGGCGTTCTCCCCATGACGGGAGAAAGAAGAGGTGTCACAAACCGTCTACAGTTGCGGGGGCAGCGCCGGATTTGATGCATGACCGCACCGGCTTCCCTTTTCAGTTCCTTGCGGAACACCATCACCACCTGTCTATCGGTGGTGTAGGGGGCTGTCAAAGCAGCTTTCTCTCTGTTCAGAATTTCATCCAATGATACAGGAACCTCTGCCGAACATGCTTTCCGGCTGACTCGGCTGTGTCATGAAGGCCTGAAAAATATTCTGCCTGAATGCCGGTGAAAACCCGACACGGTCGCATCCCTGTAATATTCCTTTCCGAAGCGAGGGAAGGCAGATCCTGCCTCTCAGTTGAACGCGGAACAGATTTTTCCCCGGCGAAGTCATCATAAGCCAGTCCGTGGTTTGCTCCATTCCGTCATCCATATCCGCCCGAAGACCATTCTGTTTCGTGCCATTGCATCTTGGGGCGATTTTCGGACTACCACTTAATGTTGCGCTACTCTGCGTCGCCGAGGCCGAACAGGAAAGGACCTCCCGTTTTCTGGCAATAGGGTTCACGCATTCACGCGTGATGCCCGCCACTTTGCCAGCTTGCTCTGCCATTAAATTTCAATGGCCGAATGACGCCTGACCCCGGAGTCCAAGCGTGGATCTCGCTTCCTGCCTGTCCATCCGTTCGGAAAGCCTGAGATTGTGCACGCTCTCATATTTTAACAGTCGCGGGATGCGTTGATCTGAATGCCTCCAGAGCCTGAGATGGTCAGTCGGGCCATTTCAAGCCCATGCACGGGTTCGTCATGCCTGGCACAGCTTATGGAGGCCCGTTCTCACTCGCTTTCACCGTGGTTTATGGACGGATTTGGATTGGGCATCCCTCTCCCCGTGCCGACACCCTGCTCATTGCCATTGCCTGTTTCATCATCATGGCACTGCCACCAGATCTGAAGCGTCCACCCAACCCACCTGCCGTCGGCAATCCAGAAACAATCAGCCTGCTTACCGATGTCTATTTCGAGACGATCCTGTTGTCTGCCTGCTGTACCGTAATTTCAATTCTGACAGCCAGGCTACTCGTCAAAAGATCTGAAACATGAAACAGATCGAGCAGTGCAGGAATTTTCTTCATAGGATTTTTGTTTATGTTGCAGTTGATTCTGCCCGACATCAGCAAAATACTATCGAATCTCCCTGCGATGGCTTTGGGGCGTTTCAGATCAGAGAAGCTGCTATAGGCACTCAGTCATCCTATGGTCAGCAATTGGAATGATCTTTGGAACTATGGCAGACAAATTACCGTAAAAACCTGCGTACAAAATCCGAATGGCAGCTTCTGATGGATCATCAAAAACTTCTCATGACAAAGTCACAGTTCATACAACACAAAGTCCCAATCTTTTTCAGAAATTTCATTCTCTGATATTAGCAATTTTAAAGATTTCCAATTAACACACTTTCTTATTCATGAATATTTTTACAGAAAATGATAAAAAATATCATATTATTTTCAAAAATTATATTTAAATCCATAAATTTATTCATTGGTTATAAAACATTTAACGTAAACATTTATTTTTATAATTTTGTTTTATTATTTACCTTTTTGTTTCTTTATAACGAAGCATGACATGCAATTCAAAAAGTGAACAAAAATCAAATTGCGAGGTTTTTAATGGTCTCGAACTCTTCAGGTAACACTTATCAGACGCTTGTGCTGGGTGGGAATAATTCATCAGCCTACCTCACATCAGGACAGGCTTACATTGTCCAGAATCCCGGCAGCACGACGACTGACCTGACTGTCTGGTTTCGCAATACAGCCTATATTTTTGGCGATATCAACGTAACTGTCAGCGGAACCAACAGCACCGTTAGCTACGCTTTTTCCACAAGCAACAGCAATCTGACAATTACTGGCAACGCCAATACTATTTTAAATTTTGCAGGGACGGTAAACGCAGCCCACTCTGTCGGTGACACATTTATCAATGTCAATGGCACTCTCCATACAGGGGCATACTCCAGCTTTATTGGCGCCGATAATGCCACTATTGTGTCCGGCGCCAAATCTCAGTTTTTAAAATGCACTGACAGTTCCATTGTGACTGGTTCAGACTCAGTCTTCGACACATTCAGCAATGGAACAATCAATGCTGGACTGAAAACGATCGCGAATGTAATTTCTGAGTCCACCGTTACTCTGGGCCGCAACAGTTCTGTGATCACCCTGACCGACAGCACTCTGACGACGGATGGTACTGGCACTGCGGTCGGGGCATTAAAAAATTCTCAGGTAAACTGGTCTACAGATGCCAATGGTGACTTCACATCAGGTGGTTACGGCACTTTTTACGTTACCGGTTCAATTCAGGGTACAAACCATATTCAGGGTCAGTCTGTTTCAGCCTCTTTCGGCAACATGGACTCAGCAGCAAAACTCATCCTTGATGTGTGGGGCGCAGGCTCCAGGATCAATGGTGGCACAGGGTCGCAGTCAGTCACCCAGAAAGGCAGTGGCGCGCTGACTTTCATCAGTGCGGCCAATAATACCGGCATCTTCACTGCCGTTGGGGGTACAGGTGGTGATACATTCAAGGCTTACAGCAGTATGAACATGACTGGTGGCGCTGGTTCTGCCAATACCTTTGACATCATCAAATCGGCAGCAGGCGCGACAGATACCATTAGCGATTTCACCGCTTCCGCTGGCAATATCATTGAATTATCCGGTTTTGGACTGACTCAGACGACTCTGGGATCTATTCTGGATCATGCAACAGTGAGCGGCACAGGCACGCTACTTCAGATTGACAGCCGCACTTCTGTAATGCTGAACAATGTAAGTGAAAACAATCCTTTACAGATCGGAAATTTCAAAATTTCCTGAGACTGGTTTTCCAGACCAAAGCGTTTCTACCGAATCTGATTTCGGTAGAAACGCTTTATAGAACAGAGAAAAAAAACTTACCGTACAAAAAATATAAAACGCACCATGTCGCCAAAACAAAGCGACCCCTCAAAAGCATCAAAATTTATTTAGAGATAATTTTTTATAATTAAAAAATCAACATAATTCAATTTATTACAGTATTAATTTACAACAACTATTTCCCTGTGCAGATTTATCTCTCGTTTCGTAACACACCATTCTGTAAGCCATCACGTAAGATACAACGTTATATTATCCCCTCCGGATGCTCCAAGAAATGTCACTGAGTTGCCATCCGTCAAACCAACAACGAAATTCCCGTTGATAATTTTTTCTGATGTCACACCCATAATACCGAAATTAGCATTCGCGTTCACAACCGCGCCTGAAACAGTCACATTCCCCGTCTGATCACCCGCAATCAGAATATGATCAGTTCCTTGCGTAATGTCGATTTGCAAAGCACCTGAACCAGCAGTCGAAAGATCCAGACCACCCAAGCCAGCCACAACATTGACCGATCCGGAGCCTGTCGTCACATCCAGATGCCTGGCCCCTCCGGTAATTGTCCCTGACGCGTCTGAAGAAGCAAGTTGCATGACCCTTAAGGTAGCGTCACCGGTGCCTGTATCCTGCACATCAAATGTACCTGTGCCTGTTACATGGAACTCTGCATCTCCCGATCCGGCGTCATTAAAGCTTGTCGTCCCTGCGGCACTCCATACCGCGACTGTTCCCTGATCCTGGGCGACAACGGTGTTCGTCCCGCCGTCCAGAGCAACAATACCGTTATTTACTTCGATATTATTTGCTCCTGAAACGGTAGAGGTCACCGAAACAGAAGATTCATCTGCCTGATTCACAGTGCCGATCGTATCAACGTCGTTCAACAGACCCGTTGAACCTGTGTCCACCGCTGCCGCTGTTTGGTCTGTCGAAGTCAGCAGAGGCATAGCATCCTGCTGCGTTTCGCTCGTCGTTGCCAATGGTGTTGTTACGGTCCGGTTATCGGTCGAAGCACCACTTTGGGTCGTGCCGGCATCCTTGGATGAAGTCCATGCAACGCCATAACTCGCCTGTGACAGCACACCGGTTTCCAGTGCAACCGCGTCAACCGAGGCAGACGGCGTTAATGCCTGAGCGCCAACCGGATTCTGCATTGCAGAACTGCCTGCTCCTGCGCCCAGAACAACAGAACCATTAGAGTCCGATGTGACAAGCATCTTTTCTGGACTTGCAGAGACCGGGATGGAGACGCCACTGATCTGATCTGGAGAAAGTGTCGCACTGCCTTCATTAGTGGTTTGCATGGAGTTCAGATTACTGTCACCCGCATTTTCTTTCCCGGACTGCAGCAGTCTCGCCGAGCCTGCTGCAGACGCAATATCCGTCTGGGATACAGCAGCAGTGGCGCTGGCCACCCCATCATCACCCTGACCATCGTTTACTGTCGCCTGTGTGGAATCCGAAACAACGGCTGTGGACTGCTGCTGGGCGGTCTCTTCATGACTGACCGCCGCCAGAATATCGCTGACCGTACGGGATTCCGTGGGAAGCGAGAACAAAACACTCGGCAGAATGGTTATGGTTCCACTGTAAACACTCGAAGTCTGATCACTGGAAACCGAAGCTGAGTAGGCAACTGTTTCAGCTGAAGCGATTTCTCTGGCGGCTGAAATCGTAACCGCACGAAGAGCAGCCTGGACATCAGACACCATTCCCCTGATCGTCAACTGATCACTGCCGCTTCCTGACACCAGGACGCTGTCAGAAGTGGACGCTACCAGATCGGCATCCTCGCCGGAAATGGACAGGCTGACCGTAACAGGAAGATCATCTGATCCCGAAATCACCGTCGAGGAGAATGGAAAATCGGTATCTCTTGCTGTAGCCGAAGAAGATGGCAGGCCACTCAATGTCGGTGAAACAGATGAGGCATCCGTCTGCTCAATATCATCAACCGAAGACAGTCCGTACTGGTCCGTCTCCATATAAGCGGCCGGCGCTTCACTCGTGCTTTTCGCGAGTTTGACAGAAGCTGTATGACTGATGCTGCTCATGAATTTACATTCCATCAGCACCTCACCCTCTTAAATCTGCATTTTTTATCTACAGATATAATGACGTGACGTGCGGCAATTCGGGAGCCGAGCTATTGCCCGGCGACAGAGCCCTGACGTTAAGAAAAAATGGTTAATAAATTCTGCACAAATCCTTAAAATTTCTCTGGAAAGCAGAACAAACGCAGAATAAGTTAATTTATTTTCTTGATTATATATCAATAAATACGATTTTATCAAAAATAAAACAAACAACTATCAAAATCACATCTGTATAAAAAACTATATTTTTTCATGATTGCATTAACTTCGCACCACGCAAGGCGGAAACGTTTTCGCTACAGTATCTGATCGTCAGAAAACAGGATGCTCTGTCTCCAGGCTCCGATGCAAATTCACACCGGAAAATCACATATGCCTGATGGGATGGAGCCTGCTCTGATCAGTATAAAAATCTCTACTGATCAGGGCTCAATTTTTCAGAACTCCATCCACCCCTGCAACTCCACGCGGGCCAGATGTTCGAGCAGGTCAATGGCTTGTGGACAGGTGTTCAGACAGGGAACAAGCGTGAGCTCTTCCCCTCCTGCGGCCATGAACTCATCTCGCAATTCATTGCCAAGTTCATCCAGTGTTTCAATACAGTCCGCCATAAAGCCGGGCGTGATAATGGCAACACGCGTAATGCCCTTGGCAGGGAGTCCCGCCACAAACGGAGCCGTATAAGGCTCCAGCCATTTCGCCGGCCCAAAACGCGACTGAAACGTCAGCGGCATGTCTTCATCAGACATCGCCAGAGCCGCACGCAAGGCCATGACAGTCCGTTCACAGTCCTCCCGATAGGGATCGCCTTTGGCGACATACTCGTTCGGCAACCCGTGAAAAGACGTCACGATCATCTGTGGCCGTTCAGACAACCCTGACAGGGAAAGCTGCAATGTCTCGGCAAGAGCCCTGATATAAACAGGGTCATCCGCAAACGCCGGGAGCGTGCGAATGGCCGGCTGCCGCCGCACTGTCATCAGAAAACGAAACAGCTGATCATTGGCCGTGGCGGTCGTCGTCGCGCTGTACTGCGGATAAAGCGGCATGAAAAGGATGCGGTCACACCCGTCACGCATCAGTTCCGTTGCAGCCTCCGCCACGGACGGCGAGCCATACCGCATACCCCAGCTGACCCTGACTCCATCCGCGTGAAACCGCCCGGCAAGCTGTTCAGCCTGTCCCCGTGTGTAAGTGCGCAGAGGACTTTCGTTCTGTTCTTCGTTCCAGATCCGCTTGTAAGCCTTGCCGCTCCGACCGGGCCGGACCGTCAGAACCACACCCTGCAATATCGGCTGCCAGATGGCAGGATTGGCCTCGATCACGCGCTGATCAGAGAGAAATTCCGACAGATAGCGACGCACAGCGCCAAAGCTGGTGTCATCCGGCGTCCCCAGATTGGTGAGCAGCACCCCAATGCGCCCTCGCCCCATCGGAGCGGCGGTTTCTTTTTTGGATGGGACGTGAATAAAGGCCATGAAACCTGCCAGACAATTCTTCCGACATGATGGCCGGAATGGGAAATACAAGTAACAAGCTGAATACGGGCTCTTTACAGATTATGCTTTTCTGGTCGCCGTGATTGTCTTCTCCGGTTCCGTGGCTGTTGCAGGCAACACCAGTGAGACCGTTTCACCCGGCGACAGCTCACCCATGCGGGCAAGCAGATCTCCCCCGACTTCAAGCGAATAGGGCCGACCGGCGATCTGCACGCGCATGCCGGTCAAAGGCTGAGGCGACGGCGCCACAAGCCCATGACTGTCTGTCAGTTCGATACCAGCATCAGGAAACAGGCTTCTGGCTGTGTAAAAAGGCATCGGCGCAAACAGGATGCCCTCACCACGTCCCGGAGCGCCGAGTGCTACGCTCCCATCCTGCTGAGTGGAGACGTAGCCCCCACGCGCGTCAGCATATGGTCCTTCACTATCCAGAATCCGGAAAGCGAGCGCCACACCCTGCTCCATGACCGGTTCGATCTGGGGCAGAGGCATCGGGCGGGTTTCACGCTTGAGCAGCACAAAAGGATCACTGCTCCGCATGGGATCTATGCCGAAGATCACCCCCGGAAGACCATTGGGCAGATCGGCGGGAGCACAGGCCACCAGCCGGTCATCCAGGGAATCGTTATGCAGAAACCGACCGTAGCTGTCGTAAAGCCAGATTTCATCAGCACGCGGTGTTTCCGCCACAATTCTCTCCTCACCGTCATCAGCTTCCGCTTCAGGAAACGTAATCGTCCAACCCGTTTACACCAGTTTCCACGCATTTCCGCATGAGAGAAGAAAGCGCAAGGCTGCCTACCTTTTCAAGCGCGACAGGAAAACCTTCCTCTTCGCGCGGATTGGGCAGCATGTTCACCTGAGCCGCATACACATCAATCAGCAGTGTAAAATGCGTAAAGACGTGCCTGACCTTACCGACAATCGTCCATTGTGGAACGCGAAGCGCATCGGAAACACGATCAGAAAAAGGCGCAACCTCCGCCACTTCATCCGCGCTCCACATTGTCTCCCGCCATTCCGGCCCTGGCAGCTCTATCGTTCCTCCCAGCAGCCCCTGAGGCGGACGCCGTCTGACCAGAAGCTGGTCTGTCTCATCCATCAGCAGAAAATGCACGCCATAGCGGGTGGGACGCTCAGCCTTCGGCGTTTTTCTTGGCAGTTCCGCCTGTATGCCAAGCTTCCGGGCCTGACAGGATTTCTGCCAGGGGCAGAGCACGCAGGCAGGAGAGCGCGGCACGCAGAGTGTCGCGCCGAGATCAAACAGGGCCTGCGCGAAATCGGACGGTCGGTTCTGCGCGGCCGGACCAGAATTGAGCGTCACGGCTTTTGCCGCCAGTTGCTTCCTTGCGCCCGGCATCGGCGCCCGCACCGCAAAAATACGGGCTGAAATCCGCTCCACATTCCCGTCGACAGGCACAACCGGGACACCGAAGGCGATAGCCGCTATGGCTGCCGCCGTATACGCACCTATGCCCGGCAACGCCTGCAGACCGGCTACATCACGCGGAAATCCCCCCAGACGAATCAGTTCCTCCGCACAGCGGTGCAGATTCCGGGCACGGGAGTAATAGCCAAGACCCGACCACGCCTGCAGCACCTCATCCAGTGGAGCGCGGGCAAGCGCTTCTATATCGGGAAAGCGTTCGAGAAAATTGTGATAATAGGGAATGACCGCAGTGACCGTCGTCTGCTGCAACATGATCTCGCTGATCCAGACATGGTAGGGATCCGCCACCTCACCGGGCAGGGCGCGCCAGGGCAGGGTTCTGCGGTTATGGTCGTACCATGCGAGAAGATCTGAATCTGAGGGAGTCACGGAGCCAGTTTATGAAACCCGCACGGCCAGCACGCAAGAGCGAGACAGGCACAGCAGAGGCTCCACGTCGCTCTTTCAAGCCACGTGATCTGAGCAGTATGATCCCCACGCTGACACGGGAAGCCTTCCGCAAACGCTCTCCCGCAAGCGTGACGCTGTTCATCGACTGGATGCAGATTGTGGGGGAATCGCTCGGAACGCGAACCGAGCCGCGCAAACTGTCCGCAGGCACGCTGACCATTGCCTGCCGTGGTCCGGTGGCCATAGAAATCCAGCACATGCAGACTGCCCTCATCGACCGGATCAACACATGGTGCGGCCAGAGGATCGTTGAGCGGCTTAAAATGACCCAGGATTTCCAGCCCTCCAGCCAGACATCAGGCCGCCCCGCGCGCCGTCAGACAGGACATGTGCCGCCTGTCGTTATTGACGATATGCCGGAAGGGCCATTGCGGGATGCCCTTGAAGCGCTGGGGACCAGACTCGCCGAACGCAACGCCACCCGGAAATAGTCCGGAAGCCTCGTAGCCCCGCCCTGAAAGAGACACGATTCTGGTATTACAGAATTGCAGGGCGGAAGTGCGGGTAATTTACTTTCAAATCATGGAGACATGAGAGAAGAGCCCACAACCAACTACCTGGCGTTTCTTCCGGGTACAACTCACACCCCTTACGAAGACCAGGTTTTATGAAAAACATGCCCAAAGCGCACGAGCCGGATTTGCAGGCGGATCGTGACTTTCTGATCCGCTGGCGACAGTCATCGGCGCGGGATACCGCCATCATGCTGCGCGCCAGCCTCCTGCGCCGCACCAATCCCGAACTGGTGAAAGCCGTTGAAACGCAGGTCCAGCCGATTCTTTCTCCTCTGGACTGACTGCCGGTCGGGACTGGCATGAGAAAACCGTAGCTGTCACCTCCGCCGGCTTTAACGAAAACAGGAGCCTTCCGGCTCCTGCTGCTTTGTGTGGGATGTCCCTGATCTGCTTATGGAATGCAGATCAGCTTGCGGTTGATGAACTCCTCGATACCGAACTCCGAGAGTTCCCGGCCATAGCCGGAGTTCTTGATGCCGCCGAACGGCATCTCCGGGCCGCCACCACTCATCGCATTGATGAACACCATGCCGGTCTCGATTCGCTCGGCGACACGCCAGCCACGCTCGGTGTCCTTCGTGTAGACCGAACCACCCAGTCCGAACGGCGAGTCATTGGCCAGGGCAATGGCCTCTTCCTCGTCACGCACCCGGTAGATTGAGGCGATCGGACCGAAAATCTCCCTGTAGAAGATCGGGTTGTCCTTCGTGATATCGGTCAGGATACCGGCCTGAATAAAGAACCCTTCGCGGTTGAGACGCACGCCCCCGGTCAGAAGCCTTGCGCCGCCTTTGACAGCGATATCGACCTGCTCCAGCACGAGATTCATGGCGTTTTCGCTGCTCATCGGACCATGCGTGCTGTCCTTGTCCAGCGGATCACCATAACGGAACTCACTGATGGCGGATTTCAGGCGCGCGGTGAATTCGTCGGCAATGCTCTCATGAACGATCATGCGCTTTGCAGCGGTGCAGACCTGCCCGTTATTCTCAAAGCGACCGAAGATGGCGTTCTGGATGGTGAGGTCCAGATCGGCATCTTCAAGCACGATGAAGGCATCCGTGCCGCCAAGCTCCATGGTGCTCTTCTTCAGAGCCTTGCCGGCCTGAGACGCTACGGCGCTGCCCGCACGCTCACTGCCCGTCAGGGCCACGCCACAGACTTCCGGACGCTCGATCAGCTTTTCCGACTGATCGTTGCTGATGAACAGGTTGCTGTAAGCCCCCTCCGGAGCACCTGCTTCAATGAAGAGCTGCTCGAACGCCAGCGCACACTGCGGCACTGTCGGTGCGTGTTTCACGAGGACCGTGTTGCCCGCCATGAGGTTTGGCCCCGCCACGCGGGCAAGCTGGTAATACGGGTAATTCCACGGCTCGACACAATAGATCACGCCAAGAGACTGGCTGATGATCTGAGCCCTGCTACAGGATGTCTTGATATCCCTGGGAGCGAGGAACTGCTGGGCGTTGTCCGCATAATAATCGAGAATATCGGCTGAAAATTCTATCTCGCCGATGGATTCACCGATCGCCTTGCCCATTTCGGTCGCAATCAGGGCCGCGTGCTTTTCCTTGTCGCGGCGCAGGATCTCCGCGGCAGCCTTGATGATCCTGCGGCGTTCTTCGAAGGAACGGTGACGCCAATCCTCTTTCCACAGGCCATGGGCCTTTTCCAGTCTGGCAATCATCTGAGCGTCGGTATGCTCGTCAAAAGTCTTCTCGACCTTGCCCGTAGTCGGGTTGAGTGTCTTGTAGGCAGACATGACGATCTCTCCTCTCTGATATCCGGATAACAATCCTGGCCCGAGCCTGAAGCGGGTGCGCGGCGGCATACTCCAATGATTTTTTCAAAACGAAAAGGGGCGGAGAAAGGCTTTCGCCCGTTTTCGTTGCGATTTCGTGCCGGACACATCCGGAACCGGACCAGTTGAATTCGTTTTTTTATATTAAAAATAATGATCTTTCTAAAGATAATAAAGAAAAAATTAACCTCTCCACATTAACGAAAGCACATAGTCTTCTCATTTTTCAGGGGAATGCCTGTCCGGACCCGACAGCGTAGCGCCCGCCCGGAACGAGTGAACAGCACCGTGATGAAACCGCAGACATTCGTCATCAATCTCGAACGCCGGACAGATCGCAAGGACGCCTTCTTCCGCAACAATCCCCACATGCAACACGTTGACATCTTCACGGCTGTAGACGGCTGGTCGCTCTCCCGGCCTGATCTCGTGGCGCAAGGCGTGATCGCCGCCGAGAACCGTTATGTGGAACCGGCTCTCGGGGTGCTGATGTCTCACCTGAAGCTCTGGCAGCATGCCGTCACCCACGACTGTCCCGTGACGGTGCTGGAAGATGACGTCATTCTGCATCACAGATTTGACAGCCTGACACAGCAACTGATGGAACAGCAGGACCAGTTCGACTTCATAGCCTGGGGCGTGAACACCGACTGGCCCATCCGCATCCTTCCCGGTGAGGACATGCCCGAGGCCACGCTTCTTTTCGACAGGCAGGCCGCCTATCCGGATCAGAACAATCTGCAGACACAGCCTGCTACGCCCACCCTGCTTCGACTGAACGGTTTTTCAGGCCTCTGCGCCTATACCGTCACCCCTCAGGCTGCCAGAAGACTGATCGAGAACATATTGCCTGTTGGAAATCAGCCGGCCAGCGTGCGTTACCTGAAGCCCGGACTGGGTCTGGAATCACACAAGATAACCTGGTCCAACAGTGGACTTGACGTTGAATTGAATCGTCATACCGACAGCATGGCTTTCTTTCTGGGATTTCCGTTTCTGGCGACACCCCTGAATGACTGGACGACCTCTTCATTCACGCGCAAAGGCCACTACATTCCCGATAATGTGTTTATCTGAAATATCAGACGCGGAACCCTGCCTTCCATCAATCGTTGGAAAATCATGCACGCGGTCGCCCTGTCCCTGCTTCCGGGAGCGCGGCAAGACGATCCGCTTTTCTTTCCAGATCTGATGGAGGCATTCATGCCGAAGGACACAAGTCCTACCCCGAGCGTCGATAACGGATTGCATGACCATCCCCCGGGCGCCGGGCATGTCAAAACAAAAGATACAGTCGCTCCAGGCGGCGAGCTTCATCAGACCATCGCGCATGATGGCGACCATTCTGATGGCGTCGCTCATCTGACTGACAATTTCGGCCACCGTCTCTCGGATAATGAAAACTCGCTGAAGGCAGGCAAGCGCGGGCCGACCCTGCTGGAAGATTTCATCCTCCGTGAGAAGATTTTCCACTTCGACCATGAACGCATTCCTGAGCGCATCGTCCATGCCAGAGGTTCGGGCGCGCATGGCGTGTTCGAATGCACCAAAGCCATCCCCGAGCTGACGAAAGCCTCGATCTTTCAGAAGGTCGGCACAACCTGCCCGGTCTTCACACGCATCTCCACGGTAGCGGGCGGCGCGGGTTCCGTTGATACCCCTCGCGATGTCCGTGGCTTTGCCGTCAAGTTCTACACGGACAGCGGCAACTGGGATCTGGTCGGCAACAATATTCCGGTCTTCTTCATTCAGGATGCCATCAAATTCCCGGATCTTGTCCACAGCGTGAAGATGGAAGCCGATCGAGGTTATCCTCAGGCCGCCTCCGCCCACGACACCTTCTGGGATTTCGTCAGCCTGATGCCGGAATCATTGCATACCGTCATGTGGGCCATGTCCGATCGCGGCATCCCCCGTTCCCTGCGCATGATCGAAGGATTTGGCGTCCACACCTTCCGTCTTGTGAACGAGAAGGGCGAAGGAAAATTCGTCAAATTTCACTGGAAACCTGTGCTTGGCATTGAGTCGACCACATGGGACGAGGCGGTCAAAATCGCCGGCGCCAATCCGGACTTCCACCGGCAGGATCTCTTTGAGTCGATCAGTCAGGGCGATTTCCCCGCGTGGGATCTGGGCGTGCAGGTGTTCGACGAGGCCTGGGCCGCCAAGCAGCCTTACGATGTTCTGGACGCCACAAAACTGATTCCGGAAGAGGATATTCCCGTCGAGATCATCGGCCGCATGACGCTCAACCGGAATGTGGACAATTTCTTCGCCGAGACCGAGCAGGCGGCTTTCATGCCGACCAACATCATTCCCGGCATCGACTTCTCCAATGATCCCTTGTTGCAGGGACGTCTGTTCTCCTATCTCGACACGCAGAAATCCCGTCTGGGAACAACCAACTTTCACCAGATCCCGATCAATGCGCCCAAATGTCCGTTCAGCAACTTCCAGCGCGACGGCATGATGCAGACTCTCGTGCCTGTCGGCCGCGCCAATTACGAACCGAACAGTCTGGCCGAAGCTGGAGAAACTGGTGGTCCCCGCGCCTGTCCTGAAACCGGTTTCAGGACCTTCGAGGAAAATGCAGAGGATAACGACCCCACCCGCAAGGTTCGTGTACGCCCGGAAACTTTCGCGGATCATTACAGCCAGCCCCGCATGTATTACCGCTCCCTCACGGAAAGCGAGCAGGCTCACACGGCGTCAGCCATCGTCTTCGAACTGTCGAAGGTCCAGCTCCCACACGTGCGGGAACGAGTGGTGGCGCAACTCCGCAATGTTGATGAATCTCTCGCCAAACGCATCGCTACCGGCCTTGCGATAGAACTGCCAGAGAAGGCAAAAGCCGCCAAGCCGCCAGTTGATCTGAAGATTTCAGATGCGCTCTCCATTCAGAAACAGGCGAAAAACACCCTGAAGGGCCGTCAGGTCGGAATTCTGTTTGCAGAAGGATCGGATCTCGCCGAAATCCGGAAATTCAAGGATCTGATTGCAGGAAAAGGCGGAACAGCCGTTCTCGTCGCTCCCAGGGTGGGAGGCATCCCGGTCAAGGGCGGCACGTTGCAGGCTGACGGACTGCTCGCGGGATCGCCTTCGGTGCTTTTCGATGCGATCATCTCCATCCTGATGCCCGATCAGGCCAGTAAACTGGCGCATGACTCCGCTGCGGTGCAATGGTTCATGGACGCTTATGCTCACTGCAAGACGATTGCTCATTGCAAAGGCACACAGGTGATCCTTGACCGGGCTGGTGTCGAAAAAGATGACGGTGTGGTCCCACTCGACGCGTTCGAGAAAGTCGGTGTGAAACGGCATTGGGCACGTGAACCGAAAGTTCGCGATCTGGCCTGAATCAGGGGTGTTTTGCGGGGCCTTCGCCCCGCGCCCCACAGAAGGTTTGTGTTCCTTTTGGTCCCGGTCGGGTCTCACCTCAAAAGCCGGATGGACGGCAGAATCAGGCTCTGCCTTCCGCTTCTGTGCTCTATAAATACCGAACAAAACGCTTGGCTGACGGGGGAGGCTTCTTTCCCTGAAAGAGGTCTTCCGTCAGCCAAACCGCACCCGATCAGAGCGCTTGATATGATCAGCCGCAGTTCCAACGCGGGGAAAATCGGAACAGCACGGAACGTGACGGACGTGTGGAAAGAACACCAACCGGCAGAACCGGTTTTTCATCCGCCGCCTTAAAGCGATAAAGCTGAACGAGCCGCGCCAGAACCAGAACCGCCTCTGTCATGGCCAGTTGTGCCCCGATGCAGACATGCGGCCCCGCGCCGAACGGGAGAAATGTAAAGCGATCCGGTTCCTTTCCATTCAGGAAGCGACCGGGATCGAACGCCGCAGGATTTTTCCAGAGCGCCGGATTTCTATGCAGCATCCAGAAAGGCAGCAGGATCATGGCGCCTCGTGGAATGGCCTGTCCGCAAAGATCACCATCGCTGACCGCTTCACGCCCGGTCATGAACGCTGGCGGAAAAAGCCTCAGCGCCTCCCGCACCACGGAAGTCGTGACTGGCAGATGCGACAAGGCGCCTGCCGCATGATCAGGTGACAGATCGATGTGCCGCACCTCCTCCGCTATGGCGTCCTGCCACTCCGGCGTATTCGCCAGCAGCCAGACAGCCCAGAACAGAGCCGTTGCCGTGGTCTCATGCCCAGCCACAATCATCGTGGCGACCTCGTCCACCACAGCCTGGCCGGCAAGTCCTCCCTCCCCGCCAAACGCCTGCATCAGAAGGTCAAAAAGGTCGCGGGCCTCCTCCTGTGTTCCTCTCTGCGGACGCTCTGCAATAATCGCCTCAATAAGCGTCACCCAGCGTCGCCGGAAGTGTTTCCGTCGCCAGTCAGTCAGCGTCGGCACTGACGGCGGCAACAGGAAATCCGCCGGGCGAGGCTGGCCGATCCCGGACATGAAGGATGTCACCATCCTCCGCAATGTCACGCCAAACGTCTCGCTGGTCATAGAAAACATTGTCATCGCGGCAATATCGAGCGCGAGAGTCTGGGTCAGGGCAAAAACATCGACAGGCTTTTCTATGCTGATGCGGAGCAGCGTTGTATCCGCACAAGCCGCTATATGTCTGGCCAGCGTCGGCACTGTTCTGGGCGTGAACGCCGGAGCCATCGCCCGCCTCTGACGACGCCAGACATCTCCTTCACTGACGAGAATTCCTTCGCCCACAATCGGACTGAGCACCCGCCGCCCCATCCGCAAACGCTGGAAAGAGGCCGCCTCCGTGGCGAGAACCGCCTTAATGGCTTCAGGTCCGGCTGCGATCACCAAGGGCTTCCCCAACGCGCGCAACGACAGAACCGGCTCATGGAAACAGCGCTCGGGAAAGGCTCCAAACCCGTTCCGCTTCAGACGAAACAAGACGCCAAGACCGGTTATATCGTCTGACGGCAACGCTGGCATGGGAGGAGAAAACAGGACAGCCATCCCTGCGGAATAGCGGCAAACAGACTCATCGACCAGTTGTACGGATACGCAATTGAAAGGCGCATGGCTTTCACGCGAGGGGCGCATACCCTGCCGGACAAGGATCACAGCACTATGTGACGACCGCCCGCACCAGCCAGATTACCGCAAAGAACACGGAGCTTGTTTCGGGAATGCGCCAGAGCTCAAAGCGCTGACAGGAAACAGAAACGCCAAACAGCCGCAAACCTGACTGAAAACATTCCATTCTGCGTGTCATCGCAAACGGGAAGAAGCTGTCATCGGACAAGCAGCTTCGCTATGACCATTCTCGCCGATGAAGCCTGTAGAAAGGTTATCTGGACAACCCTGCCGGTTACCGCCGCTATCAGTCTTACGGCCACCAAGCCTCTGTGCCGGACCAAAGGAGCACAGCCCCTCCAGGACTGCGCCCCGCTCAACGCGAAGCCCTGTCTTCCAGACACAGGACTCATGGCTGAACCCTTCAGATCCTTATACGAGCCCATTCTGATACCTGATGATGAACACTCAGAGAGAGGCGCACCACTCAGCCGGGAGACTGCGCCTTACAGCGGCACGGGCCTGCAGATCCAGATCCAGAACAAACTTGAGCACTGTTGCGGACAGACGAATCATGTCCTCCGTGGTCTGGTCCTCTTCGGCAAGGTTACTGGCACACTGACCCGCCCAGGCAAGTATGACCGGATCAGTAGAAGCAAACCGAGAAATACAGGCCCTGAGCTCTGCCAGTTCTTCGGTCGCGGGTTGCCGGACATCGCTATCCGGATGATGATCCTGAAATTCCATGGATTGGTTTAACCCCTGCAAATAACGATTTTTCGTTGCTGCAAGGGTCACAGAGAAGACTTAGCATTGGGTTAAACCAGTCTCTCCACCTGCGGGAGTCGACCGGACGCCCGCAGGGAAAAAGCCGTTTTCCGATCTCAGCCGCCGGTCTTCAGAAAAGCCTGATAATATTCATCAGCCATTTTTCGAAGTGAGCGACCGATGGACACGTACTGATATTCGTCAAGGTTGGCCAGGGAAACACGGGCCGCCGGACGCTGAAGACCAAACCCCTGTCCCGGCAGCAGGACGATTCCCGTCTCGTCCGCGATCCGGAACAGAACTTCGCTCGAACTGGATCGCGTCGCCATCCACTCGGC
Organism: Acetobacter aceti; assembly: GCF_002005445.1. Lineage (NCBI taxonomy): Bacteria > Pseudomonadati > Pseudomonadota > Alphaproteobacteria > Acetobacterales > Acetobacteraceae > Acetobacter > Acetobacter aceti. Next base: position 148,981 of record NZ_CP014692.1, on the reverse strand, counting down.
AAATTCATCGCCGTACAGAGTATGACAGATGCTCTTGAGATCGAGCATGCTGTAGTAATTGACGCCGTTGGGATCGTTTGCCGGTGCAACGCCCAGCGCCTTGTAGAGAGTGGCCTCGCGACGACGGAGAAGGTTCTTGACCGTCTGCTTGTAGTGGTCATGCTCATCCATCAGGCAGAACAGGCAGAACATGACCATCTGCACCTGTTGCGGCGTGGAGAGACCTGCCGTGTGATTGAGCGCGACCAGACGGCTGTCGGCCACAATGCGGTCCAGGAACTTCAGACTGCCGGGATCGGTCGTCAGGCTGGAATAACGCTCCGCCAGTTCTGCCGTAAACTTCGGTGACAGTTTGCGGACAAGCTCATCGATCGCATTGTCCTTGTGCATGCCGATCACGCCGAGACGCCAGCCCGTCGCCCCAAAATATTTGGAGAAGGAATAGACAAGGATCGTATTGCGCGGGCAGACGGCGAACAGCGAGCGGAAGTCATCGGCAAAGGTGCCATACACATCATCGGTGATGATGATGAGATCCGGACGGTCATTCTGCACGATCCCGGCGATGGCCTTCATGGACGCATCGTCCATCTTCACGGCGGTCGGGTTGCCCGGATTGACACAGAAAAAGATTTTGACGGCAGGGTCTTTCAGCTTTTCCAGCTCTTCCTGTGGATACTGCCAGCCGGTGTCCTGGGTCGCGTTGATACTGATTTCCTCAAGCCCGAACTCTTCGAGATGCGGGATCTCGATATAGGGCGAGAAGATCGGCATACCGAGCGCCACCTTGTCGCCCTTTTCGATCAGACCGTTCTGCTTCAGCGAATTGAAGATATACGCCATGGCGGACGCGCCGCCTTCCACGCCGAAGAAATCCACTTCCTCGCGCGCCAGCGTGCCGCCGGTCATCTCCTTCAGCACATAATGAGCGGTAATCTGCTCGCTCAACGGCAGCATGCGCGGTGGCGTGGGATAATGGCAGCCCAGAATGCCTTCCGCCATCTCGTGCAGGAAAGCCGCGGCGGACAGACCCATCTGATCGCGCACATAACTGATCGCACGGGTCAGAAAACGGGTACCGTCATGCCCACGTTTTTCGGACAGAAAACGGTCGAAACGGTCTTCAATCCCCTCCATCCGGGCATGTCCGCCGATCCCGGCCGTCAGATAGGAAAAGGACCGCTCGGACTCAGCCAGCGCAAACTGTCCGAAAAGGAAGAAGGCTGACCGGGGCAGTGTGGCCAGAAAATTCGGGTTACCACGACCGGCATTGAGCATGGTGCGCCCCGACTTTCGGGTGGCCATACGAATGAGCTTATCCTTCAGCTCAAAAGGACTGAGGTTTTTGAAACGCCTGTTGTCGGAAACCATCATTCATTCCTTTCGGCGCAGACTGGTCTGAACCGTTTCTGTTGAAACCCAGAGTGCCTCAACTTACGTAGAAACAGAACCTTTGCCGGTATTCAGCTTTCTTCTGCGAAAAAGGTTTTGATCTCTTCCACCGCTGCGGCAATCCCGAGCCTGTGTGGAATCACACCCGACGGAAAGGCGCTGAGCAGCCGGGACGGCGTGCGCCGGCCGAGAAGAACGAACACGCCGCGATCCGTGCGCGTCCGGATCAGACGGCCAAAAGCCTGCCTGAGTCGCAGACGCGCCAGCCGGTCATCATAAAGACGCGGATTGCCCTGCGAGAGATGCATCCGCCGCTCGCGATGCAGAATATCCGGGCGTGGCCACGGCACCCGCTCGAAGGCGACAAGACGCAGCGCGTGACCCGGCACATCCACACCATCGCGCATCGCATCCGTGCCAAGCAGGCAGGAGTCCGTCTCCGTGCGGAACACGTCGACCAGCGTGGTGTTGTCCATCGCATCGACATGCTGCGCGTAAAGCGGAATGCCCTCCTCTTCCAGAGGCGCCGCGATCTTGCGATGCACCGTCCGCAACCGCTCGATCGCCGTGAACAGCCCGAGCCCTCCGCCTCCGGACGCAAGGAACAGCGCCTGAAACGCCGCAGCCAGCGTGTCAGGATCGTCATGCGCGACATCGTTGACGATGAACACGCGGGTCTGGCGGGAATAGTCGAACGGACTGGCGAGAGAAGCCCGCAACGCAGGCGACGGCAGATGGCTGGCCCCGACACGCGCCTCGGCGGCTTCCCATATCTGCTCAGCTTCGGCGGACTGATCCGTGTCAGTCTCGTCGCGCAGGGTCGCGGAGGTGATGAGCAGCCCGTGCGCGGGCGCGGCCAGCACGGCGGCGAACGGCAGCGTCGGGTCGAGCCAGTGCTGGTGCAGGCCGACATCCTGCTCGCCCCGTCTCTGCCCTTCCCGCGCCTCAAGACGGATGAAGCGGATGAACTGCGGCGGCCCCACCTCGTCCGGCGGCGTGCAAAAGGTGGTGAGCATCGACACCCACCCGTCGAGACGCCCGATGGCGCGCCGCTGCAACGACCGGATCATCGCCTCAATGCGGGCGCGGGCGGCGGTGTCGAGGCTATCCGTATCCTCACGGATCTTGTCTTCCAGCCGGTTGACGAGCGTACGAAGCGGTTCAGCAATACGGCTCAGCGCCCGGGCGAGCGTATCCGCTGCCGCGCCAAGCCCGTCGATCATCGGATGCAGATCACATTCGCTGCCATTCCGGCGCGCGGGGCCATTGCCGACCGTGCGGGCCAGCACCTGATCGCGCAACAGCCGCAGCACCGTCTCGGTCGGATTGTCGATAACCGGCTCAACAAGCTGGACCGCCGCAGGCAACGGAAAGAGCGAGACGGTCACATCTTCCGGTTCAGGCGGCTCTTCCGGCCTGTCCGTCTGCGGTTCGATCCACAGACGACCGGACCAGCCCGGCGCGGGCAGAGCCTTCGCGGCCAGAAGGGCGGCATCGAGCGGTGTCTCAAGACGCGGATTTCCCGCCACCAGATCGTCAAGACGGCGGCGCAATCCCCTCGCCCGCGAGCGGCTGCCCTCCGCGCCGAGCAGCCAGCGCCGGAGTTCCGCCGCCTCCAGACCGGACAGTTCGAGCGCGAACGCACCATCCGCCGCGTCCGCCAGATGATGACCTTCGTCGAACACATAGCGCGTGGGGATACCGTCCTCGTCGGGCACGGCTTCCTCCGGCGCGACCTCGGGCTGGTCACCCTGTTCCAGCGCGGGCAGGCCCTGCGACTGCGCCCATGCCGCCTGCGCCATGACCAGCGCGTGATTGGCGATTACCAGATCAGCGTCCTGAGCACGCCGGATGGAATGTTCCACAAAGCAGCGCTGATAGTGCGGGCAGGCGCCGTGGATGCACTCGCCGCGCCGGTCGGCGGTGGCGGCCAGCACGCCATGACCGAGAATGTCCCCGAACCAGCCGGGCAGATCGCCACCGAACAGGTCCCCCTCAACTGTGGCCATGCCCCAGCGGGCCAGCAGAGCGAGAGCGATCACCGGTCCGGGACCGCGCGTGGGGGCGATGTTCACCGCCTCTTCCATGTTGAGCAGGCAGAGATAGTTCTCACGCCCTTTCCGAACCACCACATGGTTGCGCCGCATGGCGGGATCAGGGTACAGACGCGCCGTTTCCGCTTCGATCTGGCGCTGGAGATGGCGCGTATAGGTGCTGATCCAGACCGCCCCACCATTGCGCTCGGCCCAGAGGCTGGCGGGAGCGACATAACCGAGCGTCTTGCCTGTGCCGGTTCCAGCCTCCGCCAGCACGACGCGCGGGAATCCCATCCCCTCGCGCGGGGCAAAGGCATGCGTGGCGACATCGGCGAAATCAGCCTGCCCCACACGGACTTCCGCATCAGGGCCAAGGATATGTCCCAGCCGGGTACGTGCTTCAGCCGGTGTAACCGGGTTGGAACCGGGCGGCGGGCGGCGGGCCGTGTCCTCCCATTTGAGAAGCTGATCCCAGATCCGGAGCGCTTCGCCGGGCTGCATCGCGTCACGCGACAGAGGACCGGTGATCTCCAGCGCTTCCATGACCGCGCCACTCCAGATCCAGCCGGTCTGCGCCAGACGGGTGGCGAGAGCTGCGAGGAAAGGATGAGAGGACGTGTTCTTCAGGGCGCGCAGGTCTGTCAGCAGACGGGCTGCGAGATCGGGCAATGTATTGGCTTCGACCCGCCGTCCGTCGAGGTCGCCAAGACCAAGCGCGATAGCCAGTCCACGCGGCGTTGGCGCGACGGAGCGGGCGGGATGCACAAAGGCGAAAAGTTCGAGCAGATCGAACCACGGCGCCGGCTGGCCGGGCGGCGTCATGCCCAGCATCCGGGCCGTCGCCGGGGCATGCACGACGAGGGGCGCCGCTTCCTCCTGCAGGAACTGCCTGGCCCGCGTCCGGTTGAGCGTCAGCAGCTCTCCGTCAACGGTGAGGCAGGAAAAGAAGCCATGACCGGCGACAAGGGCGGGCGCTTCATACGGGGAGGGAAAGGCGGCGGACATCTGGCCCGCAGTCTAGCGCAGGATGACAGGGGCGCAATCCGGAAGGCCGCTGCTCATGGCATGAGCACAGCCGCAGTTTCTTCCTTCGGGCGAAAAGCCTAAAGTGGCCATACGTTTCTTCTGCGGAAAGCCAGCGCCATGATGTCCGACACTGTCCGGAAGACGACTCTTCTGCCGATTGTCCTTCTCTCCTGTCTGTCGATCAACTGCTTCCCCGGCACAGCGCAGGCGACGGACGACGGAATAGACGCGGATGCATCCATCACGACAGTGACCAGAGGACTGACACGCAAACCGCTATATCCTTTTCACCTCCCACCCGGACAGAGTCTTGTCGGCATCAGCGGCTATGTGGAGACAAATTCCCCCTCGGATCATTTCAGTGAAGCCCTGATCTCCCTGCATATGAGCACGTCTGCCGCGTGCCCCACGCATGCACAGGATGTCGGGGATTATCCGGCCATCAATGCACATTTTCCAAGCGTCACGCTGGCGGCGCCGATCGTCAAACAGAACGCGCCTGATCATCAGCGCATTCCAGTCAACATTCATCTCGCCAAGCCGTTTCCACTGACGAGCTGCCTGTTTGTCATTCTCGACGGCTCGGATTTTGCCGGCAAACCTTATACGATGACGGCACATCTGCACGTCATCACCACGCCTACGCAGCCATCTCCCCAACGACTCGAACTCAGTGGCGCAATGGCTGACGAGTTCCTGATGTCCCCACAAAGGCATGAAACTGCCTACAGGGTCTATCATGCGCCTCAAGACACAAGGATTCTCTCAATTGACGGCAATGTCGCAGCCGTCACCGGACCGGGGTCCGTCTTCCGGGCTCCGCTGCACTGGTGGGTCGTCTCGCATTCCGTCTTTGTCGAACATGGCGGCTGCCCGCAGTTTCCACATGACGGCACCTATTCGGACAATCCCGCTCTGGATGCATTCATGTTCGAGCCCCAGACCACAACATTACACACCGTCTATCTCAAGGGAGACGGAATCTCGTATCCCAATTCACCCTTCACCTTGCAGCCAAAGGACCCGATCCTTGTGCATAAAGGAGATTGTCTGATTCACGGCGTGAGGACGATGGGCGCTGACGAACCCGGTGGTCGCCCGGCGGACGGGATCAACACGGAAAGCCAGATTTTCATGGAAATGACGCCGTAGAGCGGAGCGAGTGTCGCGACCGAAAAGAGATGAGTACGGACGTCTGGATCTCAGTGGGGAAGGCTGCGCTTTCCACTCTCTTACAGGGATGGGGCGGTCCTTCTTCAGGCCCGATCGACATCAGGATTCCCCAATACTCTGATCGCTGCTTCGCAGGTCTCTGTGTAGATACGCGGAACGGATGGATGCGGATCAAGCGTTATGAGTTGAACACGGCGCAGTGAGAGAAAACATGCTGTATTACTGCGGATGGTCCATTTTCGTTCAAAAATGACACTGGCAGGTGCGTGTTACGTCGAAGCGATCAAACGCAGATTTTCCATGTTTCCGCTGGAGATTCTCCAGCAGCATAGCTTCAGATATACGAAAAATTCCGCCTCACCAGGTCTCCTCATCCTCAACGCCTACAACAACTGCCGTCACGTTATCACGCGCATGGCGGAGAAGAGCGGTCTGCACCAGAAGCTCCGCAGAACCGCTCCCGGTTTCGAGGCAGCTCAGAATATCCCTTTCATTGACAGCTTTCGTCAAACCATCTGAGCACAGAAGGAACCGGTCGAAAGGCAGGAGTGGCCCTGTCACCTTGTCAATCCGGATCGGCTGCCCTCCCGCCCCGATCGCCCGGGTGACAACATTGGCCTGCGGATGACACTCCATATCCTCTGCCCGCAGCAGGCCAGCATCAACAAGCGCCTGTGCATGCGAGTGATCTTTCGTCACCTGTGAAAGTTCACCATCACGCAGAAGATAAATTCTTGAATCCCCGACCCACAGACAGACGAAGTATTCCTCAGTCAGAATAAGCACGACAACCGTGGACGCCATGCCCTTTTTGCTGCCCCGTCGGCCAGCCTCCAGAAGCAGTTGCTCATGAGCCATGGTCAGGCGATGCCGGGCATGCACCATCAAAGCCTTCGGTGTCAGCCCCTGAGGCAGGGCTCCAAGACAATCCACAACCCGGCTGGCAGCCCATCGTCCGTCGTCATGACCGCCTGCGCCATCAGCGACAGCAAACACACGCATGTCCGGCCGACACAGAAAAGCGTCCTGATTTTCTCCCCTGACTGTACCCTGATGCGTGGATGCAGAGTATTTGAGGGTTTCAGTCATGCCCAGAAAAGTTTCACAAATGCCTCCTGTTCGGGAAGGCCCGGGCAGACAAGAGTCTGCGCCGGAATGGAGTCATTTCCCTCAGTGAACCACATGCCATCCGATGGAATCTCTCCAGCCGACGGCACAAGGGTCTGAATACGGGCCAGAAGAACCTCTGGATCCTGATCGTACATCAGGGCCTCTCTGCAGAACAGTTCGACCTCATCCCAGACCATGTCATTCTGCGGAATCACTGCCTCTCCCTCCACACAGACCAGAAAAGGAAAATAACGTCCGACCTTGTCCACGCTCGGCATGACGAGCCCCGATACGGCCATATCGGTGAGCTGTCCCGACGGCAGGGAAAATCTCCAGACAGGGGCTACAAGCCAGCCTTTTTCCCACTCCGAAGCCACGGCTGTCCGCGCATAGGCAAAGTTACGGCAGATCCATTCGTGCCAGCCGGACACAACGCCCTCGGACAGACCGCGCCTGACGAAATCCCCCCGGACGGGAAGCTTGCCGTAAAACCCGAACTGTCCTGTCATACCAGCCATATCCCTGCGCTGTCTCTTCACTCACCTGAGAGCCGGACAATGGAAATGCACAAACAGGCTCCGGTCCAGAACCTGCTCAGGTGTCGATGTTTCCAGAGCATAGGTCACTTCCCGATCTCCGGACCGGAATGTCGCAGTCAGTTCGTCCGGCTTACCCGTCGGGGTCAGAACGCCACTGTCGAGCAGATGAAAGAAAGCCCATGGTCCCTGCATCCGGCGTGGGAACGCCGCTTCCGGCACAAAATCAAGGGTGATATTGGACATATTATCCCCCGGCCAGGTGATTGAGGCGCCCAGAGCCTGCCCGAGCGCGCCGTTTGCACCCGCTTTCCACGCCGCCATCATCGAACCGAATTTCAGGTTCACGGCAGTCGACTGGCTGTCCGCCGCGACTGGCGTGATCCGCAGATGGACTGCCGGAATGGCCATGTTGCCTGGGAAAAGCAGGGTGCGAATTCTGGCGGCCTGCTGGAACTGCAGAAGGGCTGCACCGGACACCGGTGGGGCCGTATTCCCGATCGGGTGTGCTTTCCAGACCGGACCTTTCGTATCCACATACGCGGCAAGCTGCGTCGTAAAGTAGCTGTCCAGCGCCCCTGCCGGCGCAAACAGCCGGACGAACTGGTCAAATGGCGCATCCTCCTCGGAGGAAGGGTCGAACGGATAGTGCCCGTCAACGACGTCATGACACAGCTGACCCGGCCCTTGTCCATCCGTATAGGCCGCCGTCGCGGCACGGTGGGCATCACCCGCCATGGTGCTCGCTCCGGCTGTCGCAATCTGGGACAGCCAGCGGGCCACAGGCTGAGGCTGCCGGCCCGCTTCGGCCTCAAGCGCCTGAACCGGATTTTGTGTCGATTCCAGAATCTGGGTTGGATTATCCGCATTCGGCAACTGGGCGATTGCGCCCTCGAACTGATTGAGGATCTGCATCACCCCATTGATCGGCGGAGCCTGCCCGGAACGGCCGGTGAAGATGACCAGAGGCGCATAATGCATATCGATGGCTGAACCGGGTGCGGGAGCAGTCTGACCGCTTTTGCCATTCTGCGCGAACAAGCCGGCCAGACGTGCTTTTTCCGGATCAGGTCTGGTCTTGTCATCACCGTTCTGCTCTGCCTGGGCGTCCGCTGTCGGCGTCAGCTCATGCGTGATGCTCACAAGGAAATCACGCATCGGAGACTGCGGTGAGGACAGCACATACAGCCTCTGCACCAGATCGGAATGCCCCGCGAACGGCACGAGAGCCAGGTCACTGAGCATCTCATCCCAGTGCCGGATGTAATCGGCCGTATAAAGGGCGATCACACCTTCTTCCAGTCGGGCGGGCGTCGTGCCGTTCATGCTCTGATCGGTATTGCCCAGAACCCAGCTTTCATTCGCCACATCCTGCGCGGCGGAAGACAGGGACGGCAGAAGCACCTGACGAAAGCCGGCGCTGGTATAGAAGCCCGGGATCGTGTCAGACATCGGACGACCGGACAGACGGGTGAATTCCTTCTGCCCATGCCCCAGCACCTGCTCGGGAGACCAGTCAGGAACGGAGACAGCGCTCGCCCTGATCCGTCCGTACACCCGCTCCGCCGGCGTGACGCGACTGAACTCCGCACGGGTCTGACGCACCATGCCGCCATTGATCTGCATGTCGGGCAGCGGAATGGCCAGCAGCGCATCCAGATGCTGAAGCAGCTGATCCCGCGCCTGTTTCATCGCAGGCCCCGGATAGCGGCTTTCCCAGTCCAGCAGCATCCAGTCCCGGACCATTTTTGGCTCAAGCGGCCCCTGATTGCCGAGCATCAGATAGATACGTGTCGCTTCATAAAGAAACGCAGGCTGACTGAAATGCTCCTGAATCTGGTTTTCCAGACGCCACAGCAGACGCGGCAGCAGCAGGCGCTGCAGGGCCGCCTGATAGATCAGACGGTTTGTAGTCGCGAGATTGGTATCCTGACTGATCGCCAGATCCGGCCAGAAATCATGATTGCGCGCCAGCGTCCGTGTGTCCGGCAACTCCCGCGCAGCATTCAGCGCAGGCAGAATGGACGGCAGATTGTCGTCGGCCACAGGATCAAGCTGCAGGTGCTCAAGCTTGCTGCGATAGAAGCCGATCGCCTGTTCATTGCTGGCAATCGCGTTCCGGTTTTGCATATTCCGCTGCCAGAGCAACAGACAACCCGCAACGGTAAAGAGACCGATCGCCGCGAAGCTGCTGTAACGGACAATCCGCTGACGGCGCATTTTTGCGGGAGAAACCGCCACAAGCCGCGCCTCTCCGAGAATGACTTCCCGGATCAGACGCTCCACGAAATAAGGCCGTCCGCTCACGGCACGAAGCGCCGGCATCCGCCGCTGATCAATGCCGAAGCTGCGCGCCAGCATGCTGCTCAGCCGGTCAACGGGCGTCCCTTCCTGAGCGCTGGACGTAAAGTAAACGCCACGGATAAAAGGAGCGGGGTCCAGACGCGTGCTTCCGAAGGCCGCCTTCAGAAATTCATCGAGCGCCTCGGTCAGTGTCTCGATCTGGATAGGAAAGGAAGCAATCGCAGCACGCCGGGACGGAATCCGTTCCTGCTGGAGACGCTCATACAGACGGTCATTGAGGCGGGTGACGAGCAGACGGAATTCATTCTCGAACCCTTTGATGTCGCCCGAAACAGGAAAGGTCATACCCCAGACCTGACGACGATAGTCACGATCGAGATCGTCAAAGAACTCCGTAAATCCTGCGATACGGTCAGCCTTTGTGAAGACCGCATAGACCGGAATGCTCACGCCCAGCCGTTCGGTGATCTCCCGGATGCGGTCCCTGATCATACGCGCATGCGACAGACGTTCCGTCTGGGACACGGTCACCACATCGGCCAGCGAGATCATCACGATCACACCGTTGAGCGGCTGCCTGGCGCGTGTTTTCCTCAAAAGATCAAGAAAACCGAGCCAGCCTGTGCGATCAACGGTCTCGTTGGAATCCTGCGTCGTGAAGCGGCCAGCCGTGTCGATCAGAACCGCTTCGTCCGCAAACCACCAGTCACACAGACGGGTTCCACCAATACCGGCCACGGAACCGGGCGTCAGCCCCCCCGTTCCATCCGGCTGGGCCAGCGGAAACTGCAAGCCTGACTGGGACAGCAATGTCGTCTTGCCGCTACCCGGCGGCCCGATCAGAACGAACCAGGGCTGTTCATACAGATAGCCCCTGTTCTTTCTGGCCTTTTTCAGAAGTCCCAGAGAATTCTGCAGACGCTCGCGCAGAAGACGCACTTCGTCTTCCGCCTCGGCCTGAACGGAAGCGGCGGAGTCATCGGACTGCCCTCCTTCTCCCGCCACACCGCTCATCAGCCTTGTGTCGCGACGACGACGATACAGGGTCAGGCCCGCATTGATCCCCATCGCGATGATGAACACCGCAACAATGCCGATTTCCTTGTCAAGCGGCGTACGCAGTCCGGGCACCAGATCGCCAAGATACCAGATCAGAAGCCCGATAATGAAAGTCGCCAGAAGCCCGATGCTCCAGCGTCCGGTCAGAAGAGAGAGGATCGACGGCATCCCGTTCACGGCTGAGTCCCATTGTCTGAAAGCTGACGATGCAGAACGACCTCGATCCGACGGTTTTTCTGTTGTCCGGCAGGTGTGTCATTGGAGGCGATCGGGTTCGCCTCACCGGCGCCCTGTACGCGCAGAACCATATCCGGGCCGCTGGTCTCCCGGATTACTGTGGCGGCCGCTTCCGCGCGTGCGCGGGAAAGATCGAGATTGGACGGATAGCGCATGGTATGGATCGGGCGGCTGTCAGTATATCCAATCACCTCCGACCAGCCTTTCTCCGTCGCCACGGCAGCCCCGATCCGGCGCAGCGTGGGCAGCGTGGCAGGCGCAAGTTCGTCTGTGCCGGAGCCGAACATGCCGTCCCCCTTGATCCGCACGATCGGGACAGCATCCGTGCCTTCCACTTCCACCAGTCCTTCATCAATTTCGGGCTTCAGGAATGTCTTCAGACGCACGCGGTCGCCTGTCGGGGGCGCTGTCGATTCAACGGCCTCAACGGGCGCAACGCGCGCGATCTGCGGCTGCTGACCCGGTGGAATGGACAGGGCCGAGGCGAACAGGTTGTCGGAAAGACGGGCCACTCCCAGCGTCACCCACATATAACCGATCCCCAGAATGCCCGCGCCGATCAGGGCGGCCAGCCAGACCGGCATCACGAAGCGCTGCGGTCTGTAAGGCGCACTCACCCCCTGCCAATGTGGTGAAAGCTCACGCTCCATGGCCGGACGGTTGCGCATGATCAGGATGAAAGTCTCTTCCCGGATCCTGTCCAGCTCCGCCGGTCCACGCGGCGACAGCCGGTACCGGCCCTGCATCCCCAGACAGAGGCACAGATACATCAGTTCCAGCACACCCAGAAGGCGGCCAGGATTTCTGGAAACCCTTGTCAGGAGATCAAAGAATCGCTCTCCGGCCTGCACTTCCTGATGAAAGGTCGAGACCAGGGACGCATTGGACCAGCTACCGTGATTGCCCCACGGCATGGCCTGAACAACATCGTCCATGCTGGCGCACAGCGCGTAATGCGCGGGCCGGATTTCTTCCAGAGACACACCGCCATCACGCAGGGTCCGCTCGAACTGCTTCAGGGCGGCAATCGCATGTTCCCGCAGTTGTCCCGGATCAGGTGGCGTGTAGGTATTGTGGATACGCCCCAGAAAACTCAGGCAACCGGCAGCAGCGGCGACGATCAGAAACTGTGAGGTGTGCTGTATATCCTCGAACCGCGCACCGGGCGCAGCTGAGGACGCCGCGGGCTCGGCCTGCCTTTCCCGGCCAGAAAAATCCTCCGCGCCATCGCGGGACGGCAGGGGGCGGCCTCCCGGCAGCGGGCGTATAATGGTCTGCTCATTATCGTCCGGTTCAACAAACGGGTTATCGTTCATACCTGCCGCCTTATGCCCGGATCGCCCAGAGTTCCAGCTTCAGGGCCGGGAAGTCGCCTGATACATGGAGAGCAATGCCACCTGAATTCTGCAGCTGCTGCCAGTGCGTCGAGTTGCGATCCAGCTCGAAATAGGACGCGCCTGCGTAAAACGGCATCTGTCGCGGCGCCACGGGCAGAGGACGGAGACCAATACCCGGCAGCGCCACATTGACCAGTTCCCGGATATGTTCCACCGCCCCGATCTTGACCGTCTGCGGGAACAGACGCCGCAGTTCTTCCGTCGGCATTTCCGCCGAGACCGCCAGAACGAAAACCGCTTTTGCCAGCAGGGAACGGTCCGCAATCGTGCCGACGCGGATCTGATGACGCCGCAGCTGCAGTTCGATCATCACGGCGGTCTGTTCATAGACTGCGGCGAGGGAGCGGCGGATATCCGCCACGACCGGCGCAAAACTGGCCTGCAGGTCATTGTGCCGATAAGTGGGATAGCGCGATGGCCGCTTGTCCGGCGAGGTGAAGGTGGACAGTTCTCCGGCAATCGTCAGCAGCAAACGATAGAAATCCTCCGGATGCAGGTTTCCGGCGTCCGCATGATGCGACAGCAGCGCCTGCCAGCCATTGAGCGCCTGAAGCAGGATGAAGTCCGAGACCTCGGCGCTCCCCTTGGTGCCCGGTGTTGTCAGACGGGCCGCGATCGCGTTGCCGCGCTGGTTCAGTATCCCTGCCAGTTCCACGACCAGCGTGGACAGGACCGGGGCTGCGTAACAGGTCAGGACGGGTGGAATCCAGAGAGGATCGAGCACCACCTGCCGGCTGGGGAAAACCTCCCTGATCCGGGCGACAGGCAGGCAGAAAAATCCCTCCCGGTCGCTGCTGTCCAGCCGCAGGCTCACATTCAGCCGACCGACATCGATCTCGGCCGGTTGCGGCGAACCGGACTGCGTATCAAACGCCTCGAACGGTGAAACGCGGTATCGCCCGTCCTCCCGTCCGGCGACGATCATTTCCATGGCGCCGGGCTGACGGATCGGAATAACCAGATGCACCAGCATGTCACGGGCCTGTTCCGGAATCTCAAGCGGCATCGGCAGATCGGTCTGCCCTGGCATGCTGAAAGATGTGCCGTCCTCAAACAGACCGGAGGCGTGGCTCAGGGCAAAACGTCCCGACGCCAGCAGATCCTGATTGATCTGGATCTGCACAAATCCCCAGCCATAGGGGCGCATGTACTGAAGTGTCTGACGGATCTGTTCTTCAGCCCAGCGGTCCTGCTGCTGAAAATGCTGGGCGCGCAGGAACATGCCTTCCTGCCAGGCGACACGGCTGGTCCAGCTCACGAGCGCTCTCCGTCATACGCAGACTTCCGTCCGCGCATATCCGATTTCTGCAGGGCGTCGTCGGCCTTCATGATCGCCTTTTCATAAGATCTGGCAAAAGCCTTTCCGAACGCACTGTCGAAATCATCACTCAGGGCCGCCACGGTTCGCCGGTGATGCTCCTCATACTGCCTGAAGGCGCGGCCATTATTGTTGTCCGGACAGAAATCGAGGAAACGGCTGCCCGCATCCTCGCGGAAACGTGCCGGATCCACCCGCGCCAGCAGAGCGCCGATGGCGTCCTGCATGGCTCTCAGCACGGCAAACTCATGCGTCCGCATGTCGTTGAGCGCCTCACCAATGGCATCGGACGGCAGCATCCCGCTGTTCCGTCCGATCCCGATGAGCGCCAGAAGCGCATCATCATCATTGGCCGAGAATTTCAGCGGGTTATTGCCGGAAGCCTGAATCATGGTCTGTTCTATGCGGAACTCGCCCTTGATGGTCGCCCGGGCAATCATGATCTGCCGCAGCCCGTGGATCATCGCCCGGAATGTTCTGCCAAGCTCTTCCATCGTGTCGGAGGTGAAGTCGCGCAGATCACCTCCCTTCAGTCCGGCGCCATACAGAAACGCCCCCAGAAGATCGTCTGCCGCCTCTTGAGACCCATTCCTCTCATCGTTCTGATGAGGCACAGGCTGAACCTCAGGCTGTGGCGGAAGCCCGGGGCTTGCCGGTTCATGCGAAAGGGACGCGATCAGATCCTCTTCGCTGTCATGCCGCGACGTCATGTCCACCCGTGGAGCCGCCACGCTGTGCCCGTTTTCTTCTGGCAGGAGGTCTGACAGATCCTCCTCTCCCGCAAACGGATTATCGTGCAGCGATGAATGACCCGTTTCCGCAGGACCAGACAGGGGAGCCAACGGCTCTTCATGTCCTGCCCCGAGTTCCGGATCCTGATCCCAGTCATCACCGATCTGCTCCGAAACAACCCTGGGAGGCACACAGGGCATGTGCAGCAGTCCCGGATCATGCATGACCGGAGTATCGTCCGCTTTGGGAAGGACGTTGATCGACACATCCTGCGACAGGAAGGGATCGACTTCGCCCATATCGGCCACGCCGTCAGAACCTTCCGGTTCCGGAGACAAAAACGCGGACCCGATGGAACGGTCGTCCTCATATCTGGAAGAAGGCAGGTTACGGGAAACAGGGGCCGCTGACGGAGACAGCGGTTCGTCATCCCCGATCAGCACCTCAAACCGGTAGCCGCCGATCTCGATGGAATCCCTGTTCCGAAGTTCGCGGGACGCCTTGCGCAGGGGAGTCGTATCCTGATTGATGAAGGTTCCGTTCGTACTGGTGTCCACCAGATCCCAGCGATCTCCATGCCGCTCGATGGAACAGTGCTTCTTCGACAGAACCCGGCTGGCGTCGGACAGGCACAGGTCGCAGGCCGGGTCCCGTCCGATTGTAAACTTGCGTCCTGTCACCGTCCGGTTTTCGCCCCGGGCGCCACCCGGCGTGGTGATGACTTTCAGTGTAAGTGTCGTCATGAGAATTCCCTGCCCCCGGCCTTCAGTCATTCAGACTGATCTTTGCACCCCTGAGGGTCATATCGCCATCGGCCGTGCTTTCGATCCTTGATCCGTTGATCGTGATCCCGTCCTGGGCCAGCCGGATTGTGTTACTGCCGACCCTGAACAGTATTTCGGTTTTCGCTTCCATTGTAATGGCGCCGGTCTCGGCCTCCACCGTAACAGATCCGGTCTCCGTCTTCAGGCTGACGTTACGATGAACTGTGGCCGCACTGTCCAGACCCACTTCGGTCTGCTGGTTGTTCAGCACAACCGTATGCAGATCTTTCTGGGAGCGGAGATAGATTTTCTCCTGCCCCTTGCTGTCATCCACCGAAAATTCCGAGAACTCGGACGCTCCGCCATGGACAGACCGACTGCGGAAACCGCTTTTCGTCTGCTCTCCCGGCACGGCGAAGACCGGCTGCATGCTCTGGTTATACAGACCACCCAGCACCACAGGCTCGTCCGGATCGCCATTCATGAAAGCCACGGCGACTTCCGTTCCCACACGCGGCAGATGCTGCCAGCCCCAGCTGTCTCCGGCCCAGGGCTGGATCACCCGCACCCAGGTCGCAAACCCGGCGCTGGTGTCCTTGCGGTGATCGAACACGATGCGGACCTTGATGCGCCCAAGCGCATCGGCATGAATCTGCTGTCCCTTCCCGCCGACCACAACGCCGGAATAGATCCCGCCCATCTGCGGACGGATGTTATGGAAAGGTTCTCTCCACGGCACAGTCTGCCTGAAGCACGTAAAGCTGCAGTCGTAAAAGGAACCTGACGACTGGCCGGCCCATGTCTCATCCACCGCGCTGTGGAAAACAGACTGGAGGGCATACTCCACCGTCTCTTCTCCCGTCAGCGGGTCTTTCTCCACCGTGAACCGGCGGCCGGGCATGAACTGCGGATCATAGCCATGCCCACGGCACATCGAGGACGTCACCTCGGAATGTTCCATGAAATGTTTGGCACGCTGTTCGGCGGTCGCCTCGTCTTTCGTCAGCGCAGGCCAGCGATAGACACGACGGGTCGTAGCCCCTCCGGTCTTTGAACTGGTCGACTGCTGCGCCCGGACCGGCACGGTGGGATTGGACGGATCATAGTCCGTAAAATGGACCTCGCCATGCGCGGTGGACGCCCCGCCGGTCCACTGATCGATAATGTCGATATTGTTCCCTCTGTGAACAATCCGGTGCAAAGGAGACGGAAGCGGCCTGAAGGACTCATTACGGTCCGTGACGATCAGACGATGCTCTGTCTTGGTATGTTCAAAGAAATAGAACCAGCCTTCTTCCTGCAGAAGCCGATGCATGAAGTCGAGGTCCGTCTCATTGAACTGCGTGGTGTATTCCCGGACAGGCCTGTCGCCATAAATCCGGAAATCATAAGCCTCCACGCCTTCTTCCTGAAACAGAACCTGCAGGATCTGATCCACTGACTTCTTCTGGAAAATCCGGCAGTCAGATCGCTGGGACAGGAACCAGAGCCGCGGAACAATCTCGATCTGATATTCCCACCGGTCTCTCTGCAGATTGTTCGCCGGCGTCACACGCCGGACAATACCGTTGAAATACCGGTTCTCCGCCGGTAATTTATTGATAATCGCGCAGAACGGCT
Source organism: Acetobacter aceti (assembly GCF_002005445.1). NCBI lineage: Bacteria > Pseudomonadati > Pseudomonadota > Alphaproteobacteria > Acetobacterales > Acetobacteraceae > Acetobacter > Acetobacter aceti. The sequence continues at coordinate 132,277 of NZ_CP014692.1, read as the reverse complement.
TGTACAGAAGTTCATTCGGCTCCATCTGGCCAACCGTGGAGACAACCGTCAGCGACACCTGAAACGGCTGACTGAGCATTTCCTGCGCATTCAGGGCCGTGGCGTGCAGCGTGCCGGACTGATCCGGCAGCGTGTCATCTCCGAAAGGAGAGCTGGTAAAAAGCAGGGGTGCGACAGCAGCCATAAGAATCCGTTGGATCAGGAAAGACGAAAAGAAGCGGCCAGAGCACGGCGGAAGCGCTCCAGATCACCCTGATGATGGATAAAGGTCTCACACAATGAGACGAAGCCGGCAAAATCCCTTGCCCGCAGGGACGCGCGACGGATAAGCGGTTGCGCCACCGGTCCCAGCACATCGGTCAGAACCGTGCCCACTGCGGCGATATCCGCGTCTGTCAGACTGCGGGAAGCCGGTTCTTCCTTTCCCTCTACGGGCGGCGGCGTGGGGATGGTCGCGACGTTCTCCACCTTTTTCTCTTTGGAAGCGGACGTTACGGGAGACGCCACAGGAACCGCTTCCGCCACCGGCTCGGGGTGTTTTTGCGCGCCATGCGTCTCTTCATCGACCTCCGCTGCATCATCGATCGTCAGGAACCGGGTAAAAACCTGCTCCCTGACGACAGAATCCTGAACAACAGCGGCCAGAAGCTCCTTTTTCGTCACAGCCTCTTCACAGGCACGCCTCAGTTCCATCCGCCCCAAAGGTCCGTACAGTTCCTGCAGATAGGCATCGACCTCCGCCAGCCAGTCCTGACTGATCGACGGATGCACAGGCAGCCCCATTTCCTCGTCAGCCATCACAATGATCGTTCTGTCATCCTCTTCGTCCTGAGGAACGGACACGACGACAGGAGCACTCTGCCCGGCAGGCTGTTCAGCAGGCGACTGGGAAGCGTGCTGCTGAGGAAGATGCGGCACCGGAAGAGGTGAGGTCAGATCAAATCCGGGAACGGCGCGACGGAGGGCAAAAGCAAACTCCGCCGCATCCGAGAACCGTTCATCAGGGTTTTTCGCCAGAATACGCTCGATGGTCCGCACCAGCGCCTCAGGAATGTCCGGACGCAATGTTCCAAGCGATTCCGGATCAGTATTGAGAATTCGGAATACCGTGTCAGTGTATTCACGCCCCTCAAACGCCTTCTGGCCACTGAGCAGTTCATAAAGAATGCTACCCAGAGAAAAGAGATCGCTCCGCGCATCCACGGGACGCCCGGAACACTGCTCCGGCGACATGTAGTTCGGTGTCCCGATCAGAAGCGCCTGATCCGGTTCCGACATTACGGCGCGATAGGACACGCCGAAATCCGTGATTTTCAAACGCCCCTGATAGGTCAGGATAATATTCGCAGGCTTTACGTCACGGTGGACGATGCCCAGCCCATGTGCGTAATCCAGAGCCGCGAGGACCTGTAGCGCGATCGGGATGACCTCGCTGACGGGGAGTTTTTCGCCGCGAGGCAGAGCCTTGTTCAGCCCCAGACCATCCACATACTGAAGAATGATGCAGGGATCATCCTCACCGCCGGCGACGTCATGAAGTGTGACGATATTGGGATGATCACACAGCCCGCACAGGCGCGCCTCATTGCGGAAGCGGGCAAGGTAGGCCGCCCGCTCCTGATCTTCCAGAAGGCTCTGATTGACCTTCTTGATCGCGACATAACGATTGATGGCGGGGTCCCAGGCCTTGTAGACCACCCCCATCGCCCCGCGCCCGAGAAGCGATTCAATATGAAAACGCCCCTCATATGCTGGAAGATCACCCACGATGATTATTCATCCAGCATCCTGAAGGAACTTTCGAGACTACGACGCATCCTTGTAAAGGACGCCGCCAGCGGAGACAGATCACTGCCCTCCGGCACCGACAGTTCCGGCTGGGTCAGATCCCCGCGGCTGACACGCCCGGCAATCGTGCTCATCTCTCGCAGTGGACGCAGCAGCGTATATTCCAGGATCACATTGGTCAGTAAGAGAAGAGCTGCGGCCAGCACCGTCATCCATAACAGGATGTGCATGGCGCGTCCCGTCGCGGCGGATGTCAGATGACCGGAAGAAATGGTGACAATCGTGGCGCCCACGATCTCATCGGGTTTCCATCCGAAACCATGCTGGCTGCCATAGGCGTCAATCATCGTTTTCGGAGCGACGCCCGGATCGGAGTGACAGGAGAGACACCCGGAATCCGTCACACGTATCGGTGTCGCCAGTCGAAGAACCGGCTGACCGTTCTCATCTTCTCCTGCGGACGTCAGCGATGATGGCGCCGAAGCACTTCGCAGACGGTCGATCAGATCTTTTTCCGCCGCGGTCGGCGCATCAGCCGGATTGGTCGGGTTCAGGGCGGTAACACGGATATCCAGTCCCGGATTCTTTTTATGCAGCAATATGCCCAGGCGGCCTGCCGCATAAAAAGGCACGCCCTGAGGGGGGAACTGCACCGTCGTTCCCAGCAGAAGCTGCGGGGAGACTTCCTCACTGGTGTAATGTTCCGTCGCCAGACTGACTGCGCTCAACATGGCCGCCTGTGCCTGCGCCGCGTCAGAAGCTGTCTCCGACAACGCACTGCGCAGAACCGGAAAGAGGATCACCAGAGCGAGAAGATATCCTCCAACGAGGACAAGGTTAAGCTTGAGTCTGAATGTCATGTCAGTTTCCCGCACCGGTCAGAGCCGAGAGCTGATCGGATGTCAGCTGACCGGTCGCAGGTTCATTCCGCGATTTCTGAAATTTTCGGATGGCGTTGACGGTTTCGTTCGTCCGCATACCGTTGACGGAACCTAGATAAACGCCGCGTGCAAGAAGACCGACCTGAACAGTCCGCATGGCTTTCGCCTGCGCGGCCTGTGCTTTTGCCCGCTGCAACACCAGTTTCTGCGCCGCAGCCGCCTTAAGCCGATCCACGGGTTTCTGCACCGCCACAGGGGGCGTCTTTGCCGTCTCCTTGCCAGAATCAGGAGTGGTGGATGTGGGTTGAGATTTACTCGCATCTGATGGCGCAGGAGTGTCTGGAACCGGAACAATCCTTGCAGGCGCTTCAGCTTTTGCAGAGTCCTGCTCTGGTGCTGAGGGCACGGTCATCGACTGCGCCGGCGCTGTCTGTGGAGCAGGCGGTGGCGGAGACAATGGAGATTGCGGCTGAACCGGAACAAACACTGGCCTGGGCGCAACACCATGAGCAAACGTCGCCACATTCGCCCATTGCCAGCCGGGTTGCATGACGGAAACCAGCCCATCCAGAACAGGGTCGGCTGAGGCCATTTCAGCCAGCGTCACGGACAGGGTTCCAGCCCCCTGCATCCGGCTTTTCAGAAGCGGCGCCATCTGAGACAGAGCCTGCCGCTGATCTGCCTGAGGATGCAGCTCAAGGAAAACAAAGCCATCCTGTCCATCCAGAACACGCAGCAGGGAGACCGCCGGGACTGCCTGACTCAGCAGATTGCTTTCCTGCCCATTAGCAGAGCCGTCACCGGACACAAAAATCCTGCCATCCTGAACAGCCGCATAACCGCAATACGAGATCACCGGACGTTTCCCGTCCAGATGGCGGGCAAATGACATCAGCGCCACCCGCAGATCCACACTGGTCGGATTCAGCACCTCAAATACACTCAAGCCCTGCTGCTTGAGCTGCTGGGCCAGCCGATGTGTGTTTTCAGAGCAGGCGGCAAGCTGTCCGCCGGCATCAGAGGAACGGCCATCCCCGATCAACAGAAAGGCTGGCGGAGGAGTCAACGCCTGTGCCTGTGCCTGTGCCAGCACCTGTCTGTGGGGCACAGACACCATAACAGCCAGCACGGCAGCAGCGATGCCAATACGGCGAATACCGAAGTCCGGGGACACGATTGCTCCTCTCATCCAGCCAAACCCCACAGCATCCTTCAGGAGGTCGGCCCACACGTCTCTTTGTTAATACATTATGGTCCAGACAGTTCCAGACTCATAGAGAAGATTATGACTTTCAAGTAAGAAGAGTGACTGTATTCTTCAGAAGGCTGGCCGAAAAGGCGTCATCAAGACCTTTACACGGCTATAAAGATACCTTTCCCGTACTCGTTAATAATCTTTTTTTACCGTACGCCTCCGGCAAAAATGCCCTTATCAATGATTACCGGCCATATCCACATGCCGTTCTGTAAAGACAGGCTCATCAGCATCGTGCTTTCGCTTCGCCTGACAGCTTAACCAGCTGCTCCATCCGAGCCGGGGAGAAGAAGCCCGTGTTTCTGTCGGCAGTTGCAGAAGCGGTACAGCGTCCTTTTTCAACACGGGGCGCAGCATGATCTGAAGCTCCGAACCAACAAACGTCCGGATCAGTTTCAGCAACGGCCCATACAGACCGCCTGACGGCATGAGCGCCTGAAACATCTTCCAGTCCACCGGGCCGATCCGTACCGTGAACTGCGACTGGCAGTCGAGATAGCGCGCCCCTGCCGCGGCATCGACACCCAACTGGCTGAAACTCTCAGCCAAAGAGCCGCCAGGTCCCGAGAGAGGCAGAAAACTCTGCTGATCCGGCGGAATATGAACCCAGAGCGGCGTAAACTCCTCCACCCGCACAGGCAGACCAAGCCAGTCAGAGAGCAGCGCTTTCAGCCGGTCGGCCGACCGCGGCATGGTGGAGAAATAGCCACTGTAAAAATTGACCGTTCCAGGATCGACTCCCAGCAGGGGCGCAATGTCAGGACTGTAAAAACCCGATAGCGCCATAAGGGTTTTGCGCACCGTACGGGCATAATCTGCTGCGGGCACATGCTCCGGCAGAGTGTGGCTGCTGGCCAGACGATACTTGATGCCACTCTCCGCGAACTGCGCGAGAGGCCTCTGGCTCAGCATTTCCAGAAAATCGCTCAGCGCTGAAGAATGAAGCCTGTGTTCGGACACCAGCTCGGCTGAATAATGAAGAGGCAGAACACCTGCCGGACCTGTCAGGCCCATCGGTGTCACTGTGGTGACAAATCCACGTTCACCCAGACTGACCGAGGCCACATCGGCCGCCGGATAGGCTGTTCCCAACGGAGCCCGAAACCGGATGGCGGAGCCTGCACCATTCGCACCATGCGCCCGAAGCATCAGCAGAATGGCGGCGTCGAAACTGAACGGCCCCGGGTCACGCAGGAATTGTCCCAGCAGACCGTCGGCAGAGGACGGGCCGGCAGAAAGTGCTCCCGCGGAAGGCGGAACGGCTGAAGACCGGAACTGCGTCGTCTCTTCATCAGACGGCGCCTGAACAACAGGCAGTAACTCAGTCCGCCCCCCCTGCTCCGGGACCGGAAGACTGCCCGGCCGAAACTGCGGTTCCGCGTCCTGTTCCGTAACCAGAACCGTCTGGGGGATATGGCTGGAGCCGCTGCCGCTCACAGGAGCGTCCGTGTTCCGCAGCGTCGCGGAAAGCGCAGGATAAAGCCCGGTTTGCCCTGAAGAGACACGCTGACACGGACAAAGGAATTGACGCTCACATGCAGGGCCATGAACCGCTCAAGAATGCTGGCCAGCAGATAGAGACCGCCTGTCTCCCATCCATCCGACGCAAACACCAGCGTGATTTCCGTGCCGCGGATAAACCCGCCCGGCCTCACCCCCGGCAGGCGCGCATGCCCCGGCTGCGCGACAACATCAACCAGACTGTCGATGGCTTTCTGTGTCTCCGGCGTATTCCGGCAGTCATAGAGAGTGAGCAGATCCTGAATGATCCGTGGACCGGCACCAGGCTCGGTCAGGGAGATATGGCCCAGCGCCAGATGCGCAATCAGTCGCCATGCTCTTTCTCCCGCAAGCGACGGCCGAACCGTGGAAGCAAATGGCATCATACAGGCCACGCTTTCCAGCCGGTCAGCCATTGCAGGAACGTGCAGCACCGGCTCCCCTCCACCGAACGGCAAACGTTCGGGAAGATTGCGGTTGGTGCATAGCGCATCAATCAGCAGGATATGATCGGTTGGCCCTTCCGGATCGAGGTCTGGCTGAACCGGCGCGAGATAAACCTCGGTCCCGCCCTGTTCCACAGAGGCCGGACGGCGGCTCAGAGTGTAGGACGTGGGGTGCTCCCGTCCGTCATTCCTCAGTTCCTGCGGTGCGCGATGATAGAGTGGCGTCCACGTACGGGCGGCCCCTGCGCCTTCCATTTCGCGCACACGCTCCACAGACCAGACCTCATAGTGGTTCGGATCGCGGAAGCTTGCCGCAACATGATATTCCGTGATTTCGTGGCTCAGCGTCACCGGCTCGCAGCGCTGGGGAAACAGATTGACCACCGGCACACAGCCCAGCACAAGAGCATCCGCACTGATCGTGCGCTCCAGCTCCGGAAAAGACGTGTCAAAATAAACGAAAATCTCCATTTTCCGTTCATCATGCACCAGCGTCCGGGCATCCAGACCATCCAGTTCCACAAACAGAAACTTCTCAGGAAATGCAAAATATTCCGTCAGAAGCCGGAAGCCGGAGAAGGAGCGAGCCATCCAGGGGAGCAACGCTTCATCAGACTCAAACCCGCAGGGAAGAACAACCTCTTTCGGCAGAATGGTCGGAGCCGGATCATTCGGGGACGATGCGCAGGCCACGCCGAGTGTATGACGGCCCAGAAGTTCCAGAAGCCGGAAACCCTGCCCTGAAGATCCTTTCAGGAAAAAACGCAGCTTTTCCAATCCCATTTCCGCAAAGCTGATTTCCGGGTTCGTGGATTCCAGCACAATGCGCAGCACGGAGCGCGCCCCACGCGCCAGCGGACTGGACGGGGCCGCCAGAGGCAGACCGGACAGCGTCAGTCTGGCAATCCGTACAGGCCACAAACGGGTTTCCGCCGTTGTCATGAAGTGACAGGGCTTACCGCCGATGGGATCAGTTTCAACAACCGTCGCACGGGGCACGGTCAGTCCGATGGCGTCCCGGTCCGGACGACAGACCATTTCAATGACGGACGCTGCCGGAACCGGCGCATTATAGTGCGGGTAGAGAATTCCCAGCAGCCCGTCAGTGAGTTCGGGAAATTCCTCATCAAGCCGCTGATGCACGCGCCCGGACAGAAACGCCACGCCTTCCAGCAACCGCGCCACATGTGGATCATCGACCGTATCCGCACTGATCCGCAGATGCGCGGCGGCCTTCGGGTTGGCCTCCGCGAATTCGCCCGCCAGCTTCCGCAGGGCTGTCAGTTCGCGATTATAATAGCGGAAAAGAAGGTTTTCCATAAGATCAGCGCGTCTCGTTCAGCAACACATCGGCATGGGAAGATGCCAGATTGATGACTGTATCAAATCTGACCGCCGTGCGCAGAGGTTCCACATGCAGCACGGCGTCAATGCGAAGTTTCAGGACGCCGTGCTGGCTGTCCCTGTCCTCCAGCAACTCCACACTGACATTCTTCAGCCGGGTTTCAAAGCGGGCGATACTTTCCTCAATCGCTGAACGCAGATATTCCCGATTCTGCTTCTCACTCAGCTCACCAGAGGTGAAATCCGGAATACCATACGTCACAGGCGAACGGCGGAGATCCTTCTGTTCCGGAGCGGGCTCATGCCACGGACGGCGGGAATTGAGCAGACGTGTGAGATCACGCAGCACTGCATTCTGCATCAGTCTGATTCCGGCGCGCGCATCCTGCGTGCCGGTTCTGTCTGCTTCCACAGCCAGCAGACGATCAAACACCGAAAACCTGAGAGGCTGCGAGCCGCCCGTGACGCGTTCCGTTACACTCCCCTGCCGTTGTTGCAGACGTCTGTTCATGCGCCAAACATCAGCGTCCCGACATCAAGAACCGGCAACCCTTCCTCGCCCGCAAGAAACAGTTTCTGGCCGATTCCGCGTACAAGCGGACCCTCTGTCCACTCCGTCAACTGCCCTGTCAGCAGCTTGCCACGCTCCGGTGAATCCACAGTCAGTTCAGCGGTGCAACCATAGAGCACCGGTACATAGACCACGCCGTCCGGTCCACCCTGCACGCTGAGCTCACAGCGTCGCCAGTATAGATCCCGATAGCATTTGGCCTCGTGAAACTCGGCGCGCTCAATTCTGGAGAACGGAATCTGAAAATAGCGTCCGGTTGTCGTCAGAATCTCCAGAGAGCCATCGCAGAGATCATCCGCATCCCGGAAATCCGCAAACACCTCGGCTCCGGCCTTACCGGAGACCGTATCCCGGAACCCCTCGGCCTCACCAGCTGTTTTCGCTGCCAGAGTTTCATCGCCGCTTCTCAGTTCTGCGTGTGCACGGAGGCAGAGCAACTGGGATTTGCTTGCTTCTCCGACAAATTCAGGTTCGCGGCAGGATGACCAGTATTGCTGCCGGATGATTTCCGCACGCAGCAACTGACGACACTCGGCAACATAGACAGCCGCCTGCGTATCCATCGCCTGCAACGTATCGAGCACCCTGTCGGCCCGTTCCAGCTGGGCGCTGAACAGCAACATTTCAAAAAACGTGAACCTCACGCGGCTGTCTGTCGGCGCGGCGCGCACGGCTGCTGCCGCGAGCTCGGCAGCCCGTTCCGGTTCGCCCTTGCGGAAGGCTTCAGAAACAGCGGCGGCAGAATCAGCTGTCATGGATAAAAGCTCCTGCAGGATAAAAGGACATTACCAAACATATTCAGGCGTCCGGGACGACAAGCTCAGTCGCCAGATTGAAGGCAAGGTCGACCTGATCCAGCTGGTAGCGCGGCTGGATATGCATAACACAGGAAAAATGCCCGGGATAACCGGGTTTTTCCGTAATCGTGACCTTACTGTTCATGAGCGGATAACGCGCGCGATTCTCTTCCGAGGCTTTCACGCTGCCATTCGTGTATTCCAGCAGCCATGACTGCAACCGACGCTCGATATTCTCCGGGGTCGCATGACTGCCAATGACGGAACGGCCAATGATTTTCACATAATGTGCAAAACGCGACACACAGAGCAGGGTATTGATCTGGGAGGACATGTGGCGGTTGATGGCCGCCACGGGCGTCCCGTCTGTTTCAGCACTCTGCTGAATACTGTTGACGGCGCTGAAACAGACTTCAGGCCCGAATGACAGGCTGACCAGCGGCATGAAGCCTTCCGCGCTGATCATGCGCTCCTGCTCTTCTGTCAGTTGAATATCCAGTGGTGAGCGGTACCAGCCATGCTGCGGGTCCGTATCGAAAATCTCACTGATCAGATCGGGCACAAGACCGCCCCCGACCTTTCCGGGCGGTACACCCCGGATATCGGCGGGCCAGCCATAATTGATCTGCGCCCTGATCACTACTGAAGCGAATGCGTAACCCGCAGACGTCCAGACCCGATCCTGAACCGATGAAGCCCGTTCACGGTAAAAAAATCCGTCACTCCGCGCTGGATCATGTCCCCATGGCAGCCGCCCGGGAATACGAGGCAGGCAGGCGCACAGGAACCGCGCATCTGTCTGGCGACGCAACATCTGCCAACGTCGTTTGTCCGCATCTTTCAGTGAGGCTACCGGATCAACAACCGTGGCCAGATCACTGAAGCGTTCCACACCGAACAGCACAGGCGACACGCCGATCACCATCGGACAGAACGCCGCCGCCGCGACACCGGCAAGGCTGGTCAAAGCAGCGATGTCATCTACGGCAGGAGCCGCGCCGGGCCTGCGGGCTTCCGGCACATGACGGAACTCATGGTCCACGACCATCAGTCCGAACGGCTCTCCGCCCGCCTGACCAAACTCGTTTTCGTAAATCAGATGAAACAGGGCGCTTGTATCAAAATCTGAAGATTTCTGAAAATCCCGGCAGATTTCAGCCCACCTGACTGAAAGAACGCGGACGAAAACTCTCGCTTCCGGAGACAGTCCACCCACCAGCCAGTGCAGACCGCGCCAGGAACCTTCGAGTTTCTGAAAAGCCGGTTGATGCAGGATGTTATCCATCTGCCTGGACAGCATCCGGTCAATCAGGGCGATGTCCTGATCGAGCCTATCCCTGATACAGTCGGGATCTCTGGAAATCTCTTTCAGTGTTTCCACACCAAACCAGCCCATCAGGGCAGAGAGATCGGATGAAGACAGAAAGGATGCGAACGCGTCCACTTCCGTGGCCTGAACAGTGAAACGGCCGGAAAGGACCGTTTCACGCAGGGCAGAAGAGGACGACATTCCTATATCAATCCGAAAGAGATATCAGCTTTTCTTCGGAACGCGGGCCACCAGACGCATGCTCGTGGTCAGTTCTTCCATCTGCAGCCATGGGCGCAGATAAGCGACGGCGTTATATGCCCCCGGGCTTCCCGGAATTTCACGAACCTCAATCCGGGCGTCACGAAGCGGGTAACGCGCCTTGTTCTCGGCTCCCGGATTTTCTTTGGTGTTGACGTAATTTCCGATCCAGCGGTTCAGCCAGCTTTCGCAATCTTCTGCTTCAGCAAAAGAACCAACCTTATCGCGCGCCATCACCTTGAGGTAATGCGCGAATCGTCCCGTTGCCATGATATAGGGAAGGCGGGCAGAAATCTTCGCGTTCGCTGTCGCCTCGGGACGATCATAGTCCTTTGGCTTGTGTGCTGTCTGCGCCCCGAAGAACACCGCGTAGTCATGATTCTTGTAATGACACAAAGGAAGAAAACCGAGCTTTGAAAGCTCGAATTCACGACGGTCCGTAATGCCGATTTCCGTCGGACATTTCGTATCCGCATCACCATCGTCAGACATGAAGGTGTAGGTCGGCAGGTTGTCCACCTTGCCACCGCCCTCTGCACCACGGATAGTGGTGCAGAAACCGGTGCGTGCAAAAGCATCCGTCAGACGTGCGCCCATGACAAAAGCCGCGTTCATCCAGCAATAATTATCATGCTGCATGGCTGACGGACGACCATCCCGATCCAGCGGCGCTTCCTCATAGTCAAATTCCCTGACTGGCTGCGTCGCGTTGCCGTATGGCAGACGCGCCATCACGCGCGGCATGACGAGGCTGACGAAACGGCTGTCCTCACTGTCACGGAACCCGCGCCATTTCTGATATTCCACACCCTCAAAAATCTTGTCCAGATCACGAGGTTTGCTGAGTTCTGACCAGTCGTCAAAACCGAACATGTCCGGGCTGACGCCCGAGACGAATGGTGCGAAGGCAGCAGCGCCTACAGAGGAAATCTGCCGCAGCGTCTCAATATCGTCCGGGTGATTGGACCATTCATAATCACCCACCAGCGCTCCGTACGGCTCACCGCCCGGCGTACCGAATTCACTTTCGTAAATCTTGCGGAACAGCACGGACTGATCAAATTCGGTCGCGCGGGTGAGATCACGGTTCAGTTCACGCTTGGATACATTGAGCATCCGCAGCTTGAGGTTCGCACTGGTCTCGGTGTTGCTCACCAGATACTGCAGACCACGCCAGCTTCCCTCGAGCTTCAGAAAACGCTCATGATGGATGATCGCGTTGAGCTGCTCGGACAGTTTCTGATCAATCTGGGTAATCGCACGCTCAATGGTCTGGTTGAGATTGCGGTCGAACTTCACCACCCCTGCGGACGCCTGTTCCACCAGAGCCCGGACCAGATCCTCGGCGCGATCCGGTTCCGTCTGCCGGGTCGCAGAGATCACCTGATTCAGAACGGACGAGGAGGCAGTTTCCGCACTGGCAGACGTTGGAGCGGAGGATTTTGTACCGGATCCCGACATCGTTCAGTCCTCTTTCTTTGTGGAAAGTTCTTCTGCAACACGGGTCATTTCCGTATCGTGCTTCAGGATATTCTCCAGAAGCTCCTCGAGTTCCTCAGACCGGTCAGCCTTGCTCATCAGATCACGAAGCTTGTTTCGCGTCTCCAGAAGCGCTTTCAGAGCGGGAACCTGATCGATAACCCTGGCGGGCTCGAAGTCCTCCATGGAATCAAACTTCAGTCCAACAACCATCTCCGACCCGTCTCCGGCCAGAGTATTGGGAACAGCCAGTTCGAGTCCGGGCGCAAGCCGCGCCATGACTTCATCGAAATTATCGCGATCAATCTGGACGAACTTGCGTTCCGCCAACGGTCGGAGTGGCCGGCGGGGATCGCCGGAGAAATCCCCCATCACACCCACGACGAACGGCAGCTCCCGCACGACCTCGGCCCCTTCCGTTTCCACATCGTACGTGATGTGGACACGTGGCTTACGGACCCGCTTCAGCTTTTCGTGTATACTGCCGCTCATGCCGACTCTCCCCGGATAATATGCCTGAATCAGAACAGGAACTCTTGCACCTTACGCTCACCCTGCACAACAGCCAAATACTGGCCATGGCAGGAACAGATTCAGTGACATCCGCGTATAAAAAGGCCGGACAGAATGTAATTATTCTGTCCGGCCACACCATAATGGATATTCCGACCCGTTTTAAACGGGATCAGGAAGCTGTTGCGGTCGCCAGATCGTAGGTGGTGATCTTGTTGCCGCCCGCAGAACCGTCCGCATCCATCTGGGAGGTCGTCACGGTCACCTTGTTGAAGTTCAGGGCCAGCGTCTCAACCGGACGTTCACCACTGGAAGAGTGGGAATAGGAGCTGATAATGACGTGGTCGAGCTCCAGAGACAGATAGGTGATCTGCTGATCCTTGTTCGTACGGACGAAGTCGATCTTCACCGTCTTCTCGCCGTGGCCGGACAGGGCCTCGCTCATCAGATCTCCTGTCGAAGCATCATTGTTTTTCGTGACAATCACTTCACCAACACTCGGCGCCGTGGATTCACGATCAGCAGCGGAACCGACACGGCTGGAAAGGCCACGGCCCACTCCCCACTGGAAACCTGTCAACTCAACCCAACCCGTATGCTTTGTCTCGGTTACAGAGCCGGTTACGCCATCCATCTTCAGATAAATTGCCACGTTGATAGTCTCCTACTTAAATTAGTTAATGCTTCGTTGTTACAAGCAAAGAAACCCCATCCAAGTCAATGAGAAGTTCTTTGTTTTTTGGAATATTTTTTTTATTTTCCAAAATCATTCCTTTTAAAAGCACCTTTGATACCTCCGGAAGCAGAGTATTGGAGATCACTCCTTCCAGCGCCCGCGCTCCCGCGCTTCCTTCTTCGCAGCGTTCCACAAGCATCGTGCGGACCGATTCAGCGATGCTCAGATTGACCCCGAACTGCTTCTTCACACGCTCCCGAACACGCTCAAGCTGAAGATCGATAATCTTCAGAAGTATTTCCTTTCCCAACGGCATATAGGTCACAACTTTTGTGCGCCCCAGAAAAGCCGGTTTGAATGATTTCAAAAGATCTTCATAAACAAGCCTGTCGATCGTTTCCTGCGGCGGCGCTGTGTCCGGGTCCGCATACAGGCTGGCGATCAGATCCGTTCCGGCGTTCGAGGTCATCACGATCAACGTGTTACGGAAATCAATATCCCGCCCCTCCCCGTCCTTCATGTGACCTTTGTCGAACACCTGAAAAAAGACTTCCTGAACACCTGGATGCGCTTTTTCCATCTCGTCCAGAAGCAGCACCGAGTAGGGTTTCCGACGCACGGCCTCCGTAAGGATGCCACCCTCCCCATACCCGACATAGCCGGGAGGACTGCCCATCAGCAGACTGACTTTATGCTCTTCCTTGAATTCGGACATGTTGATGACCGTCAGGCTCTGCTCTCCCCCATACAGCAGATCCGCCAGAGCCAAGGCAGTTTCCGTCTTGCCGACGCCAGACGTGCCCACCATCAGAAAGACACCGACCGGCTTGCGCGGATCATTCAGTCCGGCCCGCGAGGTCTGCACGGCCTGCTGGATAGCCCGCAGGGCATGATCCTGCCCGATGATGCGCTGTTGCATGATCCCCTCAAGATTCAGCACAATCTCAAGTTGATCCGACTTCATCCGTCCAAGAGGAATCCCGGTCCAGTCGGACACCACAGCCGCAACAGCCGCCTGATCCACCATCGGGAAGATCATCGGCTGCTCGCCCTGGATCTCTTTCAACCGACCAAAAACACCCCGGTATTCCTCTGCAAGCACAGATTTCGCGGCGTCATCCGCATCCGACATTCGCCCCCAGAGATCTTCCAGCTCAGCAACCAGCGCCTGCTCCTGCCCTGCCCTGTCTTCCAGCGCAGCTTTCCGGTTTTCCACAGACACACGCTCTGCCGTCAGCGCTTCAAGGCGGATCCTGTGCTCCGCATTTCCGAAAACCGCCTCCTGCTCAAGAGCCTTTATTTCCGTGTCCAGAACAACCAGCCGCCGCTCCGCATCCTCCAGCGGAGCCGGAACCGCATTCTGACTCATCGCAACGCGGGCACAGGCCGTATCCAGCAGACTGACCGCCTTGTCCGGAAGCTGTCGTCCCGCGACATACCGCGCGGACAGGCTGACGGCGGCCTCCACCGCGTCTTCCATGATCAGCACACCATGATGTTTGCGCAGCGTCTCAGTCAGCCCCCGCAGCATGGCCGTCGCCGTCGGAACATCCGGCTCGGCCACATTGACCGGCTGAAACCGCCTTGTCAGAGCCGCGTCTTTTTCAAAATACTTCTTGTACTCCGCCCACGTTGTCGCCGCGATCACCCGCAGGCTCCCGCGCGCCAGAACCGGCTTGAGCAGATTGGCCGCATCCGCCGATCCGCCACCACCACCCGCTCCAATCAGGGTATGGGCCTCATCGATGAAAAGGATGACAGGAACCGGAGCCGAATCAACGTCGGCGATGACATCCTTGAGGCGGTTTTCAAACTCGCCTTTCACACCGGCTCCTGCCTGCAACAGCCCCAGATCAAGCGTGAAAATCCGTGCATTTTTCAAGGCCGGCGGCACATCGCCAGCAGCCAGCCGTAACGCCAGCCCTTCCACGACAGCCGTTTTTCCAACACCGGCCTCACCCACCAGGATCGGATTATTCTGTCTGCGGCGCAGGAGAATATCGGCAACCTGCCGGATTTCCGTATCGCGCCCAAGAATAGGATCAATCTTTCCGGCTTCCGCCAGCGTCACCAGATCCTGCGCATACCGGGTAAGGGCTGCCCCGAAGCGTCTGTCGCGCGGTGCATCGTCTGCTTCAGTTGCTTCCTCCACACGCTGTGCGGAGGCCGGAGAGGTCGCCTCCGCGCTGTTCTGACAGTAGCCCAGCAGGTCCGCCTCACTGCATCGCGCCAGAGCCTCGATCAGCGGGGCCAGAGTTTTGCGCAGTCCGGAGCCGCTGTCCGTGTCTGTAGCCAGTGCGACCAGAAGATCCACTGACCGGATCGTCACAGCCCCGCGCTCGACTGAAGCCGCCAGCCACGCGGTTTTCATCAGACGCACGATCTCCGGCGACAGGGACGGCGTGCGGCCATTGCCTGTTTTCAGGCCATTGATGGCCTTTTCCAGCCGTACGTCCAGCACGACCGGATCAATCTCCAGTCCCTCCAGGATGCAGGCCAGATCGCTCTGTTTTTCCCGCAACAGAAACAGAAACCAGTGCTCCGCCTCCACGTCATACTGCGTGCGAGACAGCGCCATTCCTGCGGCGCCTTCAAGCTGTCGACGGGACAGGTCGCTCAGTCGCCGGACAAGACTGGACAGATCAATCGGCCTCATGCGTTTCTCTTTTCTCGTTGCCTGTTCTTTTGACAAGAAAAGGCAACCTGTCTCAAGTCCTATACAAGGCTTTATTTTTCCGCCTATGCGGGCGGAGCGACAGTAATCCCGAGACGCGAGAGAATTGCGGTTCTTGCAGCCGGATCATCCACCAGCTCTGACAGCAGATCGTTCCAGGAAAGTCGCGCGCGGCGTACCGCCTCATACAATGTCTCCGCGAGCGGAGATTGCGGCTCGTGTTTTTCAAAATACTTCGCAACAGTAATCAGGTTCTGGAGCATCTCCTCCCGTGTTGGCTCTGCCTGTTCTGAGGTTCTGACGTTCATGGAGCGGGTTTCAGACGCAATCCCTGCTTCCACAATCTCCTCTGTCATTGCCGTTTCCCCTGTCGATTCTGATGCACCCTTTTCCGAAGCTGCCGTTACATAGCGGGCAGCAATTCTGGACAGTTTTTCCAGCAGAGCCGTCACACGGGCTGTGGGAGGCGCATCCACACCCAGACGCTCCGTCATGATCGCATCAAGCGCCTTCCAGTGCTTCAATGCCCGTTGACTGCTGCGATATACCTCCGCCAGCGACACCTGTCCGAAACGGGCCGCATCGCTCTCCAGTTCCGGAAACGGCACCACCCCAGCATCAAGACGCTGCTTTTTGCGGACGGTGTCACCGATTCCCTCCACTTCCTCGGACTGCTCGTACTGCCAGAAAAGAAATGGCGTGCCGTCCGCCCGACGATACAGCTCCAGTTTCCGCAATGCCTGGATCAGGGTGCCATCTGAACTGATCCCGTTCAGACCGGCGAGGGCGGAGAAACGGGCTTCTACGCCGTCCTCATCCGTCGAAGGATAGAAATCCGGCCAGAAAGCCGTAAAAAGTCCATATGTCGCTTCAATACTTACAGCCAGACCATCGAGACCAGCAAGACGGACCATCGCTTCAGTCAGCCACGCTGCAACTTCCACATCCTTCCCGACAGTGTGCAGGATCTGAACGGCAAAATCCTTCACCCGCCCCCAGTGCCGGAGCGCTTCAGAATTTTCACTGTCCTCATATTCGCCACGCCTCTCCGCCGCACGGGCGTCAGAACGGGCATCCCGGAGCTGAAAATAAGGAGAGGCCGGAGACACGTTGAGTCGCGGGTCCGTGCCCTGAGAGAGACCTCCCGCTATCGGGCTGAGAATTAACGTCAGAAGATTGTCCGCATCACTGATCATCTGGCAACGGGTCCCGGGTACAGCAATAGAAAACCGGCAACTCTCCGCCGGGTTATATTTTGCTGTTTTATACTTCCCCTACGGATGTGTAAAACGCATGATCAGATCGGGCAGCGCGCCCGTAAACTTTACTCGGGGAGCATGTCGTCAGTTAAGCTGGAGCATCTCCAGCCGCCGCACCACCACTTTCGTGCCGGTTTTGTCGTTCCGGCAATACCGAACGCCAGTAATTACGAGTAAAAGCGGCGTAGAGGGAAGAGCCATGCAACTGGCGAGAAACTTTGCCGGATCACGCCTCCGGACAGGCTGGAGCAATCGTCAGATTGAAAGAGTAAATCGCACAATCAGACGGGCGACAGTCAAACACTTCCATGGTGCACAAAAACCAGTTGAACATGCGCTTTACTGGTTTCATCACTGCCTGTGTAATTTCGGGCGCGACTTCAGGAAATGGCGTGTCTCTCACGCCTTATGGAGATATCGACAAGATCTCGAAAGATCCATTATCAATTAATAAAATCCCGAACCTGAATAACCCGCCATCCTTATTGCCTCAAACCGGTGTTAAAAAACTCCCGCATTGCCGGAACAAAATTCAGGTTGTCGTGTCCAGGGCGCGTCAGTTTAATGAGAGCAAACCGTTGTAGAGGAGAAAGACTGCACCATTGATCCGGGGTAGGTTCCTGCTCTCCGAACAATCTCGCTGTTTCCAGAATGATATCCGGAACAGTATCGGATTTCTGCCATACGCCTGAATTCACAACCGGTAGAAATTTCGGCTCTTCTCCAGCCTGCATCCTGATCAGTTGCAGAAGCCGGGCACGATAGGCTGCCCGTTCATTCAATGATTCAACAGGATGTTTTATCAGGCCATTTCGTTCCGCGACCGTGAAATGGCTCCATTGCCGAAGACTGAGCTTCACTCCACACAAATCGAGTTTCATACGCACAACCATCGGGATACACCGCAATGTATCGGCAAAGTCCATTTCAAAGATGAAAAGATGATTGTCACGCATACGAATTCTCATTTTACAAAGAAGGCGCACGAAGATGGGCTGGACTGGCTTCGGGAGGATCTGCCCAGAACGCAAGCTTCCTGCATTCGTCACGCCCCAGCCACCCGAGCGCTGTCATGTCGTTCATGACCCACTCGATATCCCTGAATTGAACCCTTCCTGAAGCAAAGCCAAGAGTCTCCTGCGCCGATCCGCCAGGAAGAATACGAAACGTCGCCTCTGGAGGCAGCGACAGGCCGCCTTCCGACACTGGAAGAGACAAGGCTTCCGTGATCTCCTCCCTATGTTCAGGCGCCGCACAGAAAAGCAGACTCTCCTGCATGGCGGAAAACATGCGCTGCGCGATATCTGTGCGGTTAAACAGGGCATCTGAAACCACAAGCATCTTTTCAATATGCTCTGGAAGAACCGTAGAAGAGCCACCTACACAGAAAGCCAGCCCGATACGTTCCGCCTCCATGCCCCACGGCGCGCCGACACAGCACCCCTCAATTTCTTTCTTTGAAAAAGCACTGATCATATCAGTGGGAGGCATAACCAGAATCTCAATCTCCCGATCCATGTCAACATCGATCATCTTCAGAAAGCGTCTCAGAATCAGAATATGCGTGGAATAGATGTGAACGACAGCGATACGTGGCTTTCTCCCGATGGAAGCCTGCCAGACGTCAAACATCCGCCGTCCCTCCGTGCCTGACTGCCAGACTCCTTCAGCGGGATTGGCGCCCCGAAACATGATCGTGTTGCCCCCGCGGCTGATCCTGCCCAGAGGATGGAGCGCCGTATCGTGCCCACGGCGTCCGAGCATCGTCATCAGGGCGAGAGGCGCGAAAAGAACCGCGGCATCCAGATGATTCCACGCGAGGCCATCGGCGATATTGGCCCATGATGGCGAGACGACAATCTCCGCTTCCAGACCATGACGGGCAAAAACACCTTTCTGACGGCTCATGATAACCGGAGCGCTGTCAGCCAGTTTCAGCACGCCTATGCGGATCGGTGCGGCCATCATGCGTCATCCTTTTTCTGCGCTGCGAGATAATCCTGCGCGACGGCCGCAAGCCTGCGCGATGTCTGCATGGCCCGGCGCTGCAGCCACCGATAGGCCTGAGCCTCGCTGGTTTTCTCATTTTTCATGAAACATCTTTTCGCCTGTTCGATTAACCGGCGCTCCGCAAGCGCGCGCTGGGCTTCCGCCAGTTCATCACGCGCGC
This sequence comes from Acetobacter aceti, assembly GCF_002005445.1. Taxonomy (NCBI): domain Bacteria; kingdom Pseudomonadati; phylum Pseudomonadota; class Alphaproteobacteria; order Acetobacterales; family Acetobacteraceae; genus Acetobacter; species Acetobacter aceti. The sequence goes on along the minus strand of NZ_CP014692.1, from coordinate 113,354 downwards.
GACGGAAACGGTCATAAAGCGCAATGGCCGAACGCAGGAGAGGCTTGACGTCCTGAGGCAGCGCCTCCAGCACATTATAGGAGCAGATGCCTGTATCAAACGCCATCTCCATCAGTTCGATGTCATCCTCATCCACAAACAGGGCGATGGGCCGTTCCAGCGCCGAGCGCGACAAAGCCCGAATACTGTCCAGGGCGTCACGATCCGCTCTTTCCATATCGACCAGAACGACATCCGGTCTATGTAACTGCACCGCGTCAATCAAGGCCATTCCGGAAGGAACACTCAGAACTTCAAGAGACGTGTCCGCACGCAGGGTTTGCGACAGGGCATGTCCACGCTTGGGGTTGGCGTCCGCAACCAGAACCTTCAGCGGCGCACGGGACGGGGACGCATCATTCATCAGTAAACATCACGCAGGTAGCGCCCTTCGCGCGTCAGATTGGCAACGAAAGCATCGGCGTCGCCAGAAGACAGATTGCCATGACGCGCCACGATTCTCCGCAAGGCTGCGTCCACATCCCGGGCCATGCGGGCCGCATCTCCACAGACGTATATCGATGCCCCTTCACGCAGCCAGTTCCACATTTCCGCCCCAGCCTGCTCCATCCGCCCCTGCACATAAATCCGCTCCGGCTGATCACGGGAGAACGCCGTGTCCAGACGGGTCAACTGTCCTTCCTTCAGAAAAGCGTCTATTTCATCACGATAGTAGAAACTTTCTTCCGCATGACGCTCTCCAAAGAAAAGCCAGTTTCTGCCAGATGACTTCCGGGCCGCACGCTCCTGCAGAAAGCCTCTGAAGGGCGCGATCCCTGTCCCCGGCCCGATCATGATTACACTTGCGTCATCATCTTTCGGAAGTCGGAAATGTGTGGTGGGCTGAGTAAACACCGGCACAGTCGCGCCTGCTTCCAATTCGGCAAGCCAGTTCGAACACACGCCCGGCCATGGTGAAACATTGATACCGACAGTGAGTTCCACGACGCGCCCCGAAACGCGTGGCGAAGAGGCGATGGAGTAAAGGCGTGGCTGCATGCGGCGGAACAGGCCAGGCACGTCCTGCACCGTTACCTGAAGCGAGACGTCCTTCAGCAGATCAGGAAGAAATCCCGCCTCGCAGCCCCCGAGCGCCTCCAGCATGGCCTTGTTCGGTCTGGACAGATCGAGATGTCGCACAAGCGCCTCTCTCAGTCCCACCGCACCATACCCGCGCAGAACGACGGGAACATCCTCTGGAAGCTGAAGCGCACGGAGAACTGTTTGCACAGCCGCCTCGGGATTGCATGGCCACACGCCAAGCGCATCGCCCGGCTCCCAGTTCAGTCCGGTCGCGCCAAGATCAAGACCGATCCGTCGCGTGTCCCTCTCACAGCCCGGCGAACAGAGGCGCTGATTGATGCTCAGCCGCGCCATGACCGGCGCATCACGTGTGCCGGACGCGGCGGAAGGCGGCGCCTCCACAACGACGGGCACAGCAGGCACGGATGTGATTTTTGACTGCCCCAGAGCCGTCAGCGCGGCGCCACGCCAGACTTCGACCTCATCGTCAAAATCGGGCTCGCAATCAACGCGCTCCAGAAACGGGGTCGCACCCAGTTCGCGAAGTCGTCCATCCAGAGCGCGTCCGAAACCGCAGAAATTCGCATAGGACGAATCACCGAGCGCCAGGACAGCAAAAGAAAAATCGCTGATGGGCGTCTCCCGCTCCCTCAGCCTGTCCCAGAAGGGCGCAGCGCAGTCCGGAGGATCACCGTCACCAAAAGTCGAGACAACGAAAACGGCTTTCCCGGACAATGTTATATCCGGACCAATATCCGAAAGACATCTGGCCTGCGCCTCATGCCCCGCCTCCCGTAGCCATGTGACGACCGTGCCGGACAGATCTTCCGCCCGTCCGGTCTGTGACGCCCACCACACCGTGACACCCGGCGCAACCGGGAGCATCTCCTTCCCCAAAGCGGCTTCAGTCATGGCTTCCGGACGAACACGACTGTAAAGACCCGCCAGCAGACCGCCGATACGGTTGCGCACCTGTGGCGGAAGCGGTGCCGAGGCTGGCAAAACCGGCAGTTCGCCGTGTGTGGGCGGAGAAAGCTCCAGACCGTCAAGGAAACCGCTGAGCCACGCCTTTCCTTCGTCGGGCAGGGACGCGGCGACAGAGGAGGCCGGATGTTCCAGACCGATCTGGCTGGCAAGGGAACGCAGGGCCATGGTCTGATATCCTCCATTGAGTACTTCCGGACTGTCGGCGTCCGGACACGCCGGTTTTTCCACGCGTTCCAGCGTCACCGCGCAGAGCTTGAAGCCGGGTTGCAGCGAGACAGGATCAACGGCGTCGGGCGTGACGATGTTGACCGCGAGATCCTCACCGAACCGGTCATTCCAGTGAAAGGGCGCGAAACACGTCCCACCCCGCACGCGGGAGGAAACCTGCACCGGCAGCACAATCTGGCCACGCCGCGAGGTGATCCGTACACGATCATCCTGCGCGACGCCCAGCGCCGCTGCGTCCTCCGGTCCGATTTCCACAAATGGTCCCGGATTGAGGCGGTTCAGACTGTCCACCCGGCCCGTCTTGGTCAGCGTATGCCACTGATGCTGCAAACGCCCGCTATTGAGCACGAAAGGAAAATTCTCGTCCGGCCACTCCTCCGGCCGCATCCACGGACGCGGCCAGAAAACCCCTCTGCCATCGGGTGTCGCGAAAACGGGTCCGCTGCCGTCCGGACGCAGATAGCGGATCGGGTGGCGGAGTTCCGTGTCCCCCACCGGAGCGGGCCACTGCACAGGGTTTTCCCTCAGCCGCGCATGGGTCACACCCGCAATATCGTAACCGGTTTTCGGATTGGTGAAGCGGCTGGCTTCCTCAAACACATCGGCAGCGGAGGTGAAGGCGAAATCCTTTTCGAACCCCATGGCCCGCGCCACCCGGGCGATGATGTCCCAATCGGCCAGCGCTTCGCCCGGCGGCGCAACAGCCTGACGGGCAAGCGTCATGGTGCGATCGGAATTGACCTGCACCCCGTCCGCTTCGGCCCACAAGGCGCCCGGCAACAGAATGTCCGCGAACCCCGTCGTCTCGCTGTCCGCGAACGCATCCTGCACGATCACGCACTCCGCAGCCTCCAGCGCCCGCACGACGTGACCGCGATTGGCGACAGTAGCGACCGGATTGGTGCAGATCACCCAGCAGGCCCTGATCTCACCGCGCTCCATCGCCTCGAACATGGCGATAGCGCCGTTTCCCCCGGCATCCCGCAGAGCACCGGGCGGCAACGACCACTGCTCTTCGGTAAAAGCGCGATCGGCGGCGACAAGCGCGCTGCGTTGTCCCGGCAGACCCGGCCCCATATAGCCCATCTCGCGCCCCCCCATCGCGTTGGGCTGTCCAGTCAGCGAGAACGGACCGCTCCCGGAGCGGCAGATGGCCCCCGTGGCGAGATGCAGGTTGCACAGCGCGTTGGTGTTCCATGTGCCCGTCACACTCTGGTTCAGCCCCATCGTCCACAGGCTCATCCACTCGCCCGCTTCCGCGATCCAGCGCGCGGCGGTGAGAATGTCCTCCACCGCAAGCCCGGTAATCTCGGCCACCATTTCTGGCGCATAATCGGCGAGGAACGGCTCCATGGCGTCCCAGCCCGCAGTCGCCCGCGCAATAAACTCCCTGTCTATCGCGTCGTTTTTTACCAGAAGATGCAGAATTCCATTGAGCAGAGCCAGATCGGTGCCGGGACGGATGGGGAGATACAGATCAGCCTTTTCCGCCGTCGCAGTCCGTCGTGGATCGACGACGATCAGCTTTGCCCCCGCCCGCTTGCGATCCATCAGGCGCAGAAACAGGATCGGATGACAGTCGGCCATATTCGCGCCGATGACAAAGAACAGGTCCGTGCAGTCGAAATCCTCGTAACTGCCGGGGGGCGCGTCAGAGCCGAGCGAGAATTTGTATCCGGTTCCGGCGGCTGCCATGCACAGCCGCGAGTTGGACTCGATATGCTGGCTGCGGACAAACCCCTTGGCCAGCTTGTTGATGAGATACTGCGCCTCCAGCGACATCTGGCCGGAGACGTAAAAAGAGAGCGCATCCGGACCATGCTCATCAAGAATTGCCCGCAATCTGCCTGCCGTAGCCTCGATGGCCTGCTGCATGGGAACAGGCACGGCCTCCGAACCGCGTTCAGAGCGGAGGGCGGCCTGCTTCAGACGGTGCTCGGAAGAAAGAGGCTTGTCGCAGGAGCTTCCCTTGGTGCACAGACGGCCGCCATTCGCAGGATGCGCGGTATCACCACGCACTTTTGCAATGCGTCCTTCCCTGACCTCCAGGATGACTCCACATCCGACCCCGCAGTAAGGGCAGACAGTGCGGATCTCTTCCTTCGCCATCGCCATGTCAGGCTGGCACGGGTTCCGGCGAAGCCTCGCTCATCGCTTTCTCCCTGATCTCGACCTTGCCATCCGACAGCCTGACATCCCATGTCCGCAGGCGAACGGCAGGCTCTTCCAGACACTGCCCGTCTTCCAGCCGGAAATGCTGTTTGTACAGAGGCGACGCCACCACCAACTGTCCCTTCAGATCGCCCATGATGCCACGCCCGATGACATTGGCTTTCGAGAACGGATCATGGTTGTCGATGGCGTAGACCCGCGCGGATGCATTCCCGGTTTCAGGGAGCAGGAACAACGCGATCTGATTCCCGTCATGCCATGCCACGACGCCGGATTTCTCGACCAGATCGTCCTCGCCACAGAGAACGGTCCAGTCCGACGGCCCTGCCGGGACACCTGTTTCAGGCTGATTATCCGCCGGTTTGACCTGATCGCGCTCAGGCACGGTGCGGATATTCGGGTCAGGACGCCCATCATTGACGAACGTACGAAATCTCTTGAGTTTTTCACGGTCCGTCAGCGCATCACGCCACTCGCAGTGGTAGCGGTCCACGACCAGCTGCATCTGCTGTTCCAGCTCTTCACAGATGCCCAGACTGTCATTGATGATCACCTCTTTCAGGTAATCCAGACCACCTTCGAGATTTTCACGCCAGACAGACGTACGCTGTAATTTGTCGGCCGTTCGGATATAGAACATCAGAAAACGATCTATATATTTCAGCAGTGTTTCAGAATCGAGGTCAGTTGCGAACAGTTCCGCGTGACGTGGACGCATGCCGCCATTGCCGCAGACATACAGGTTCCAGCCATTCTCGGTGGCGATGACGCCCACATCCTTGCTCTGGGCTTCCGCGCATTCGCGGGTGCAGCCCGACACGGCGAATTTGAGTTTATGGGGTGATCGCAGCCCCTTGTAACGGTTCTCCAGATCCAGCGCCTTGCTTACGCTGTCCTGCACGCCATAGCGACACCATGTGCTGCCGACACAGGATTTCACGGTTCGCGTCGACTTCCCATAGGCATGCCCCGTCTCGAAACCGGCATCGAGCAGTTCGGTCCAGATTTGGGGCAGATCGTCGAGCTGCGCGCCGAAAAGATCGATGCGCTGACCACCGGTGATCTTGGTATAGAGACCATATTTTCTGGCGACCTGACCAAGCACGATCAGTTTTTCCGGTGTGATTTCACCGCCTGCGATCCGGGGAACGACAGAGTAGGTGCCATTCTTCTGCATGTTGGCCATGAACGTATCGTTCGTATCCTGCAGCGGAATATAAAGCGGATCCGTAATCGGCTTGTTCCAGGCCGAAGCCAGAATGGAACCGACGGCGGGCTTGCAGATGTCACAGCCGAGACCGCCATTGCCATACTGCGCCATCAGATCTTCGAATGTCTGGATTCCATGCACCCGGACAAGCGAATAAAGCTCCTGTCGCGTATAGGAAAAATGCTCGCAAAGACTGCGATCGACTGTAATGCCGCGTGATTCCAGTTCCGTCTCGAACACGCTCTTGAGCAGGGAGGCACACCCGCCGCAGCCGGTGCTGGCCTTTGTGCACTGCTTCAGAGTGGCGAGGTCCGCACAGCCCTCATCAATGGACGTGCAGATCGCCCCCTTCGTGACATTATGGCACGAGCAGATCATGGCCGTATCCGGCAGCGCGTCCGCTCCCAGCAATTCCGCTCCTTCCCCGCGGGGCAGGATCAACGCGGCGGGATCAGCCGGTGGCTTGATGCCGTTCTGCACATACTGAAGGATCGTGTCATAATAGGCATTGTCACCGACCAGAACCGCACCCAGCACGCTGGACCCATCCGCCGAAAGCACGAGACGCCTGTAGGAGCCATCGACCTCGCCGATAAAGCGATAGCTGCGGCTTCCGGGCGTCACACCGTGCGCATCGCCGATGGAACCGACATCCACGCCCAGAAGCTTGAGCTTCGTGGACATATCCGCGCCGTTAAAGACATCATCGTCTCCTGCCAGCGTCGAAGCCACAGTGCGCGCCATGGTGTACCCTGGCGCGACGAGACCGAAAATCATTCCATTCCAGCAGGCACATTCACCAATCGCGAAGATGTCCGGATCGGACGTGCGGCAGCTCTGGTCGATGACGACACCGCCTCGCGCGCCGACCGCCAGACCGCACTCACGGGCCAGACGATCCTGCGGCCGGATACCGGCCGAGAACACGACAAGATCGGTTTCATGAGATGTACCATCAGCAAAGACGAGACGATGACGACATGTTTCGCCAGCAACGATCTCCTGTGTGGCATGCGCCGTCAGCACCTCGATACCGAGCGCTTCAACCCGCTGCCTGAGCGCCCGTCCTCCTTCCTCATCCAGCTGGACCGGCATCAGACGCGGTGCGAATTCAACAACCGCCGTGGATAGTCCCAGTCCCGTCAGCGCATTGGCCGCCTCCAGTCCCAGAAGACCGCCACCGATGACCACGCCGCGCGACGCTCCATCCGCAGCGGCGCGGATCATGTCCAGATCGTCAAGTGTACGATAGACCAGCCCCGCCGTGCCGGTATTTCCGGGCACCGGCGGCACGAACGGCGTGGAACCCGTCGCGAGAATCAGCGTCTCGTAAGACAGCAGACCTTCGTCACTTTCCACTGTCCTGGCGTCACGATCAATCTGCGTCACCCGCACGCCGCGATGCAATGTCACACCATGGTGCAGATGGAAATCCTGCTGATGCAGACAGAGCGCCAGCGCGTCATGCCCGTTCATGTAATCAGTCAGGTGTACGCGATCATAGGCGTCGTGCAGTTCGTCGCCAAAGATATGAATGGCATGTGTTTCATGCAGACCACGCATCACGAGCTGCTCGACGCAGTAATGGCCGACCATACCGTTCCCGATGATGACAATATTTCCTGATTTGGTCATGATCGTTTCTCCTGATGGACTGACATTGTCAGAATTTGAATTCCATGGTCTGCATGTAGAAAGCGCCGTCTTTCGCGCCCGCGTTTCTCATGCTGCGTGATCCCAGAAACCCGGCAATGTCATGTGTCCATGTCCAGTGCGGCGCAAAGTTCCAGGCGATCTGGGTCTGGGGCGTGGCGCCAATAAAACCACCCGATAGATTGTTACGCCAGCTATAAATTTTTCCAGTCCCATACACCACGTCCTGTGTGCTTTCCCGCCAGAAGAACGGCACATGCAGCTTTACGAGCAGATGCGGCAATGGCGTGGCGCTGATGACAGGACCAACACCGATCAGATTCTGCGATGTCAGCGCCAGCGTCACGTCATTATAGTAAGGCAGGGGAAAATACGGTGTGGCGAATGTTCCCACAGCGCCATCCCTGCTATGATAGGAGCCACCGGAAAACATATCGGCCTGCAGGGAAAAGGAAGGTTTTGCTTTCAGGCTTTTTGCCGTCCAGCCAAATATTCCGTTCACTGCGTAGGCACGCACCGGACGTGTGGCGCTGGCGCCCCCGGCAGGGCGGAACTCTCCCCCCTGAAAGACACCGGTCAGACTGACGTCAAAAGGCCCTAGATTCCCCCACAGACGGAGCCCGGCATTGTCACGACGGGTCGAAGCGGCCTGCGTTCCGGTGGTCGTCGCGATCGCTACGGGCGCGCCATTGAACAGGTAACCGAGGAAGAAAACGTCCGCAAAAATCTGACTCTTCGCTCCCATCAAAGAGAAGTTCGGCAGGGCGGTTGACGTGTAGACACCATACATCCGGGCATTGTAATTTGTGCCATCTGCAAAAACGTCTTTGGGCAGCTTGTTTGTCTGCATGAAATCGAACAGATCAACCCTGAATCGCTTCCAGACCGCGTAACCTCGAAAACCGTCCCATGTCTGCTGGACATTTGGCAGGTCACGCGCCGATTGCATGGACACGGGTGCATCAAGGAACACCTGCCGCCCACCAATCACGCCCATTTTCGCGCCAAGCAGATTGCCTTTCACCTCCAGAATTCCCTGCTGGAGATCAAGACGTTCCCGTTGAGTGCCCGCCTGATACCCGTAATAATTCGAGCCACCCGCGACGCCCCAGAGAAACTCAGCATAAGCCCGGATATGTTCACCGATATGCAGATCGGCGCCATACTGGCTTCGCAGCAGTACACGGCTGGCGTTGGTTTTGCCAGCATTACCCATCATAGGCTGATTTTCGAAGATATAACGCAGCCGTTCCTCACCGTTGAGGGAAAGCCAGATATCGCCTTTATCCGTCAGGCGAATATATTTCAGCCGATTGAACCAGTCATCGCGCTTTTTTTCCTGCGGCATGGAGGCGAGACCGCTCCAGTCCTCAGCCCACCGGGGCTGTCCCGGCGCGCCAACGGTCCCAAAACCGGCCGCCACGCCTTTCCCTGCATTGAACACGCCCCAGTCCCTGGCATGAGGTGCCGGAGGAGGTACGCCTGCTGCTTTTTTGACGGCACGGGGAGCGGCTTGGCCACCGTTTGTCTGAGAATACGCAATCGTTGCGCTGCCGGCCTGCCCGGCGCCAGCCCAGGCTGACTGTCCCAGACACAGTCCAGCCATGATCTCTGTTGAGATAACGGGGCGCGCGACTGGCAGAAGAGAAGAAAACATACGGATCATCGGATCATGCTCCAAGGCTGATGGAAAGGGAGCAATCAAAGAGCGTGAGGAGCGGTTGCTCCTGTCAGCATTTCATCCGTTCCCGTTATCCAGCGACGGCGACAGAACATGACGCAGACAAGCCCCAGCACAGCGACCAGAGCGAAACACAGAAAGCCCGGACCATAGGATCCCGTCATCTGCCGCGCGGCGCCAAGAGAAGAAGCAAGATAGAAACCGCCCACGCCACCACTCATGCCGACCAGCCCGGTGAGGATACCAACCCTTTCCGGAAAACGCGTCGGCACGAGCTGGAAGACGGCGCCATTCCCCAGCCCCAGCACGAGCATGCCGAGGAAAAAAGCCGGAAAGGCAAGCCAGATGGTGGGCAGCCCGAACCCGATCAGAGCAAAGATGCAAGCCGCGAGCGCATAGAAAACACTGAGGACGCGTGTTCCACCAAACCGGTCAGCCAGAGCGCCGCCAAGGGGACGCACAAAAGAGCCCACAAACACCCCAAACGCCGTGCAGCTTCCGGCCACGGCGGGCGCCAGACCATACTGATCGTTGAAGTAGATGGTCAGAAACGAAGCAAGACCAACAAAACCACCGAATGTCACACCATAGAAAAACATCAGTGACCAGCAGTCCACATTACGCAGGAGAGGCAGCCATGTGACGAGCCCGCCACTCGTCTGGCGCTTTGCCGGCTCACTCGACAGAAAGCAGAATGCGATCAGAACGGCGGTCAGCGGCAGGGTCGCCAGTCCGAGGACATTGACCCACCCGTAAAGGGTTGCGAGTCCCGGCGCGAAAAGAGCCGCCAGAGCCGTTCCGGAGTTTCCTGCGCCTGCAATACCGAGCGCGGTTCCCTGATACTGCGGAGGATACCACGCGGAAGCGAGAGGCAGGGCCATGGCGAAAGACGCACCCGCCACCCCCAGCACAAGGGCCACACCAAACAGTGCGCCATAGCTGTGCGGAGCAATCAGCCATGTCAGCCCAAGGCCAAGAATAACGAATATCTGCGCTGCAATCGCCACACGTCGTGGCCCGAAACGATCGACGAACGCACCGCACACCACGCGTAGCAGAGCCCCTGCCAGAACGGGCGTTGCCACCAGAAGACCTTTCTGACCGGCATTCAGATGCAGATCATGAGCAATCGAAATGCCCAGCGGGCCGAGTAATACCCAGACCATGAAGGACACATCGAAGTAGAGGAACGCCGCCAGGAGAGTGCGGGGGCTTCCGGCTTTCAGAAATCCTTTGTCCACGTCATCGCATCCAGTCTCCAGCATTATGAGCGGAGACGCCTTGCTCAGGCACGGAGACCATCGTTGGCCATCCGGAGGTGTCGTGTTGGGTGCTGCCGTTTCCTTCTTGTCCACCTCCATTGATGAACAATTACACAGGAAACCATATCACTGTGGTTCATTCTGCACAGCAAACATTACGGTGTCAAAATATTTATCGACATATTTTCGGGGACCATGACGGGGCACTGTGGTTTCGGACCTTTCTTATCGTCGGGTCACCATGCGTCTCAACGCGTATCTCATCTCCGACACGGAGAATTTCACGCACCCCATGCGGCGATCCGCTACTTTCAATCTGGACCGTTCCCTCGCGGACAGCGACAGTCGTGTCAGCAGCGTTACGATGAACGTCAAAGGCCGTTCCGACATCTGACCGATCTGGAGAAGCCGTGGCGGCGCATCCGCAAGGAAGCCGGACTGGAAGGCGTCCGCATTCACGATCTCCGCCATTCCTTTGCATCCGATGCGCTGGAACTCGGCGAGGGTCTGACCATGATCGGGAAACTCCCGGGTCATCGGAATCTCGAATCGACCACGCGTTACGCCCACCGCAAGAAAGAGCCACGTTCAACGATCCTGTCCGGGACGGACGAAGCGATGATCTTAGCCTTTCGTCGACATAGTTTACTGTCTCTGGACGATTGCCTTTAGGCGTTCAGGCTACCATTCCGCATCTGAAACGCTCAGCGCTGCATCGCTGTCTTCAGCGTCACGGGATTTCACGCCTGCCTGACATTGAAGGAGACAAACCGAAACGACAGCGCTTCAAGCGCTATCCGATTGGCTTTTTTCATATCGATATTGCCGAGGTCCAGACTGCTGAAGGAAAGCTGTATCTCTTCGTTGCCATTGTCGGGATCGGTCAGACCGATCTGTCGCTCGGGTAGCGGTTCACCATCGGGTGCCGGCCAGCAGTTTCTGCCGCCATACAGCCCGACTTTAACCCGATCGAGAACATCTTCGCCAAGGTCAAGCTCCGCCGCGCCGCCGAACGCACCCGCGATGCTCTTTGGGGCCGGCTCGGCATGCTGATCGATCAGGTCGCACCCGCAGAATGCGCCAACTTCTTAATCGCCGCAGGATGCGAAACAGCTTGAGAGGAAAACGCTCTGGCCGATACCGACACTCAATATTTCCCGCCCATATTCAAGAGCGGACGATTGGCGACACCAGGAGCAGGCGGATCAAATTGCCGGAAGGCGTCTTTTGAGACATTCCGGTTGGGTTGCTGCTGTCCCCCGTCACAACAGGCAAGCAGCAGACACACCGTGATTCCGCTCCATCGCAAAACCGTGCTTGCACGCATTTACATCTCCAGTAATTGCTGTCCGATATAGCCGTCCGGCCGTCGCCCCGGACAAGCGAACAGGCCGCCCCCCACATGTGTCGTAAACTGGTTCATCATATCGAACTTTGACATTTGCTCGAAGATTTTCGTGAATCCAGTGCGTGGGTCTTGCTGGTAGGCCAAGAACATCAAGCCGGCATCGAATTCATTTCCCTGCCGCCATGGTGGCCAGCGCTCAGCGGTGTAGTTCAATCCGTTGTCATAGGCATAGGCGCGCCGCAGAATCTGCGCGCCGTCATTTTCCTCGGGCGCGCCAAGCCGGGCGTGCGCACCCTGTGCCGTGATCGGATTACCGTCCCTGTCTGTCTGTTTGAGCGTGAGGGGCTCGAACTCCCCATGCCCTCCAATGGGCGCGCCGCTGCGTTTCTGGCGCCCCATGGTTTCTTCCTGAAACCCAACTTTCGTACGGTCCCAATGTTCCAGCGCCATGCGGATGATCCGCGCAACCAGATAGCTACCGCCCTGCATCCATGGCTGGTCAGCCGGAGAAGCCCACAGCACCCGGGCCGCGATCCCGGGATCGCGGATGTCGGGATTGATCGTCCCGTCCTTGAAACCCATCAGGTTGCGTGGCGTCCTGCCCTTGCCGAAATCCGGCGCGAAGCCCGTCTGGACCCAGCGCGGCGTCGCTATATCGTAGGCCAGGCGCGCGAGGATGCGCACGGCGTGGAAAGCCGTCTGCGGATCGCCCGCGCAGCTTTGCACGCACAGGTCTCCGCCCGTATGGGCGGGAACAAGCTGATCCCCGTTGAAACGTGGCAGATCGGCCAGCGGCGCCGGACGCCGCGCCGCGAGACCGTAACGATCCTTGTCGTCCCGGGTGAACAGGCCGGGGCCGAAGCCGAAGGTCAGGGTCAGGTCTTTCGTCGCCAACCCTTCCGCCTCCCCGGAATCCACCAGGCCGGGGACGCTGCCCCCCGTCATCAAGGCGTCGGCGGCTCGGGTCCATCGCTGCATCAGCGCGGCCACATCCGTGCGTTTCTCCGTCGTCAGATCGAAGGCGATGAAATAGAGGAACGGCAACGGCGGCGTGGCGATCCCGGGTTGGTGCAGCATGGCGAACCGTGCGGCACAAGCGCCCGACGACGGCGTGAACAGTCGCCCCCCGGCGAGGCCGAGGGCGGCGCCGAGGGCGGTCCGGCGTGAGAGAAGCATGGTCATAGGGCTTTCAAGGCAGGCTGACGTTCAGCGTGTTCATGTCATCTTCGACATAATAGAAGCCCCTGTTGTCGGGCGTCATGGCGAGACCGAACAGGTCGCCGTTACCGGGCGGTTGCTGCGCCTGGTCGCTGTCGATCCATTGCGCGTAAATCTGCTTTTTTGCGTCCGGGTCGATCTCGACGACCTGTCCGTTCCGTCCGTTGGCCACCAGCAGGTGGTGTCCCGGCACCCATATCATCGCCAGAGGCCAGTTCAATAATCCCCCTTTGGTAATGATCCGTCCGACAGCATCGTTCTGGCGCGTTACAGGCTCGGTACGGTTCACCGCATTGTCGATTGCCGTCACTTCTTCATCATACCCATCCGTCACGTACAGCGTGCCATCGGTATCGAGCGCAAGACCCGTGGGTCCAAAAAGAAAGTTGTCCCGGTCCGCGCGTCCGGCAAACCCGCTGGCAATTACGGTCTGTTTGTCAAGAACCGGCGCCTGGCCAGGCGGAATATGCAGGTTGAACCGCAGCACGGTCGCGTTATGCAGGATCGGCGGATAATGCGTAACCGGGTCGCGTACATCCGGCGCGGGCAGACCGGCAGCAGCCATCGAGATGAACAGCACGGCCGTGTCCCCGTTATCGATGCTGGCGATGTCACCCCATGGACCGGTAATAAGCGGTCCTTTCCAGGCTTCAGTGAACTTACCGTTCGAATCAAAGACAAGTAAGCAGCCGTCTCCCTTGGTTCCAGTCGTGCCATCCTTGCTAGGTGTGCTGCCGACGATGACCCATCCCGATTTGAGGATGGTCATCGCCGTGGTAAATCCGATCCCTCCCGGACAGGCCGCGAGATTGGCTGGCGCGCTTGCGAACAGCCGTGACGTCTTCGTCACCGGAGAATAGGCGATGATTGTGGTGCCCGTGCCCTGGAGATTGCTGATATTGTTGAAATTTGTGACAAGAACTTCGTCTTTCTTCAGGACGCCCATGTCTTGCGGCACCAGAAAGATGGCGTATGGGTTGAGGTCGCCATTGCCTGGACTGGTAGAGGCGACCATCGCGTGGCGATGAATTGTCTCCAGGAAGCCTTTTGGCGCAGCCGCAGCATCCGGCGCCCAACCGGTCCAGAGGACAGCAAGAGCGGCAAGTGAGAAAGACAGAGAGCGCATTTTAAATCTCATGATGAGTGCCTTCAGAAAGCGATGTTCGAACGCAGACCGAGGACCGCTATATTTCCAATCCGTCGTTCAGGATGCAGCGGATTTGGCACTCCTCCCGATGGATTGAAGATATATTGAAAGTCAGGCTGCAACTGTAACCAGCCCGTCATCTGACATTGATACATCAACTCAATGTACGTCTCGCCGCCCTGAGCCGGACTATAGGCACCAGAATATTTATGTACGGCTCGATCGTAATTTCCCAACGCACTACTGACATGGGTGTAGCCCATTGCAAGCCCGAGCGTGTCATCTTGCCGATAAGGCAACGGATCTTTGAAAGTGAAACCGAAATTCATGCTGAAGTCGATCGGAACACGATCGGCCTGGGGTGTGCCCATGACACGACCGAAGACATTGAACGTCCGGTTTGGATCAACATGGCTGCGCCACAGCATCTGATCAGCAACCGCATAAAAGCTGAATGCGCCCCTGTGAGTCAGTGCGATGCCGCTACTGTCAGGCGATGCAAGCGGAGTACCCGTATTGTCCCAATACTGATCAGCGAACGGTTCTGAATCATACCATCCGCCAATGCGATAGATACGCGAAAGCGCTTCCCCCTCATCCGGCGATACCATCGCGCCAAGACCGGGATAGACGTACTGGAATTCCATGATTGCCATGATACCACGATTCAGGACGAAGCTTGTGCCTGACCGGTTGCTCTGCTGGGCGTCTCCCGAGGTATCATGGGCGGGACTGCCGCTGAAGATGCCAGCCTGTACGTAAAGCGGCGTTGTAATCCAGTATTTGGCGCGCGCGCCCAATGCGGAGAGCGGATAGGCCGGGCCGCCGCCCGGCAGATCGGCTGACGGGACCATCGGCCAGCCGAACATGGTGTTGGCGAATACGAGAGCGTTACTGCTGACCATCCATTCCTGGTCCAGACTCTGCTGACCGATCTTGATGTCGAGCGCTTGCTGGTCGAGCAGTTTCTGATCAAACCAGAGTTCCCAGAGACGCGTGGACCTGTCTGCCTCGATTCCACTGATGGTCTGGTAAGCATCGAGATTGTCAGCACTAAGATTACGACCGTGGACCTGTTCCATGCTGACTTGAAATGTTCCACCATACCAGCCGAATGCGCGCTGGGTGTTCATCTGGAGTACAGCGACGGTCAGCCCATCATAATCCGCGCCACGACGCATACCTCCGGCGGGATTACCGAAGACTTCTGACGTTTCCTGAACGGCCAGCACCAGACCGGCCTTGCCTAACTCTGAGCGCAAACCCCACATGTTGCCTAGCAAGTTAGCGCTCCGCTTCCAGTTGTCGAGGAAGCCAAAAACACCCTGAGATGATTCTTCCCCGGCGGCTGCGGCGTTACCCAGATTAACCATCGGGGCGACTGCTCGGGCAGGATTACATAAGCAGCAAAGCATCCCGGTGACGGCTCCCAGCCGGAGAAAAGGGCGCCTGTCGAGCGGATTTTTCCGTCCTGGATTTGTAGAAAGCAACACGGCGCCTGTTTCCAATTTTAAATGCGATGCATTCTCATATTGGAGGTGGACATATTTTGCAATACTCGACGAAAGCCTATTTTCGGGTTTCTCGATCGATGGTCACAAACCGCTGTAATCATAAACAATGACGTTGGACGGACTCCAAAAGCCGACAGTCCAATTCCTGGTCAAATATCCCGAAAAGGTACCGCCTTATGTCCCCGTATCGGCGGTCTTCTGCTCTACGACATCCCGCACTCGCTCATTGAGGAACCGTTGCCATTTCGCCATCCGGTCGATCTGGAGAAGCCGTGGCGGCGCATACGAAAGGAAGCCTGACTGGAGGACGTCCGCATTCACGACCTTCGTCATTCCTTTGCATCCGATGCGCGGGAACTCGGCGAGGATCTGATCATGATTGGAAAATTTCTAGAGAAACTCATGTACTTTCACGGGATTCCGAACATGGGCACCAGCGCAGGACGAGAGGAGCAGAACCGTTCCGATCGCTGGGAATTTTCCTGCGACCGCCGAGGAGCGGTCCCTCAAAAAAAACGGCGTCATGGCATAGGGCGCGGCGCGACATATACCGGATAAAGATAAGGGCGCGCTGCCGCGTCGATCGCCGCGCCTGTCGCGACGCCGACCCGGAGACTCCCAAGCCTCCGGTTCACCGCCTTTACATGCCTTATGCTGGAAAACGTCGCTACACCTGCTCAATATAATGATTCGACCAACATGCCCGCCATCATTGCAACGACGAACACCGCGCCGTCACCTTGCGCGAGCCCCAGTGACACGATAGCCGGTCCAGGACATAACCCCACCAACCCCCATCCAACCCCGAACAATGCCGCCCCGCCGATGAGACGGCGATCGATCACGGTTCGGGTGGGCAAGTCGAAATGTTCTGTGCAGACTGGCCGCGTCATCAAGCGCGACAGACGATAACCCAGAAAAGAGACAGAGACCGCGCCGCCCAATACGAAGATCAAGGTCGGGTCCCACGCTCCGGCAAGGTCGAGGAACCCCAGCACACGCGCCGGATCGACCATGCCGGACAGGGCGAGGCCAAGGCCAAACAACAGCCCACAGCCGAGGGCAACGATGATGCTCACGATCCACCTCCTATCAGGTGCCGGGTGACGAATACGGTGATGAACGCCGTGATCATGAAGGTGGCGACAGCCACCGCCGAACGACTGGACAGGCGAGCCAGTCCGCAGACGCCGTGCCCGCTGGTGCAACCCGATCCCAGTCGCGTACCGAAACCAACCAGCAGCCCAGCCAGCACGAGCACGGGCAAGGAAGCGGCGATATGGACAGCCGGCCATCTCCCGGTAAAGACCCGATAGAACGGGCCGGCCAGCAGAAGCCCCGCGATGAAGGCGACGTTGCCGGCGGTCGCGCGGTTCCAGCGCCTGAGAAGACCGCCGAGGATGCCGCTGATGCCGGCGACCCGCCCGTCGAGCAGCAGAAAGAGCGCCGCCGAGAGGCCGATCAGCATGCCTCCGCAAGCCGCCTGAATGTCATGCGCCCAGTTCATGCGTTTTTCCTCCTGCCTGTGCTCACGGCAGCAGGCGACGGCCAGCAGGTAAAGCGCAGGACAGAGCGCGGGAATGAAGAAGATGATGACGTCGCATCGGGCGTGCAGTCTGGTGGTAGAACCACCGCGCGATCGGCCAACCGCCCCGGTTTCCTGAGACCCTTTTTTATACCGATGGCACAATGATGTGCCCGAATCACGGTGCTGTCGATCATGTCGGCATTGGTATCCCGCCCGACCATTTCAGCCAGGATTTCGAGCATCGCATCGAACACGCCTGTCGTCACCCATCGTCGGTAACGGCGGAACACACTGTTCCACCTGCCATAGTCATCAGGCAAGTGACGCCATTGCGATCCGGTTCGGGCAATCCACATCATGCCTCCAAAATACAGACGATTGTCTTGTGCAGGACGGCAGCCACGACCCGTCTCTGGCGAAAGCAGCGTCCCGATGATGGTCCATTCCTTGTCTGAAAGTCCAATCCGCTCGCCCGACGATGCCTCCAAAAAGCAGCGTTGAATCAATCATGGATAATACTGTCAACCTTTGCCCATGAAGCCTAATCGATAAGAATCTCGAAAGCCATATCCGTCCTGAACCTTTCCTGACAGGAGGCATAGAATCAAGCGGGGGGGGCAGAAGCAGAGGCCCACTTTCAATTCAATGGAGAGAGCCTCTCTTTACGATGTGCGGAATCCATAATTTTTTATGAATGCATGGACGGCAACCACAGGACACCACCGACAATAAAATAATATATTTTAAAAATTTTCTTTATATAAAAATAACTTTCTAAAATATTTTCTTTTTTAAAAATTAAATGTTCACAAAACCCTGAATTCGTAGTAATGTTTCGCAGCGCAGAGAAAAAACATTAAAGATAAAAATTACAAATCGCATTTAATGAAACAAGATTTCATAATGCAATGATGTCTGCGCATATCGTGAAGTGAGTGAAGGCTCTCTGGGATTTTGAAGCCAGAACATTTCTCCCTGATCCGACTTCAGTAGAGAGTCCCGGTCACACAGGATTACAAAAGCAAGACTGAATAGCTTGCTGCGGGAACTTTTACCCTCCGAAAAGATTTCTTTCTTTTCAGGAATGTCACTATGGAGAACACACACTTGACCACGACAAACAGCACAGGGCCAACTCTGGCATCTGTCTTGAAATCGGTTCAGATCTCGCCAAACGCCGATAAAACCTTATGGATCGCAACCGTCGTGGCCGCCATCTGCGGCGGCCTCTATGGATACGATACAGGAATCATTTCCGGTGCGCTTCTGCTGATCAAGCAGGACTTCCACCTGACCATCACCCAGCAGGAATGGGTGGCCTCTGCCATTCTCGCGGGCGCGGCAGTCGGGGCGATCGGTTTCGGCTGGTCCTCTGAAAAATTCGGCCGCCGGGCCACCGTCATCTTTGTGACAGCAATTTTTGTCATGGGATCGATTGCCTGCTCACTGGCGCCAAGCATAAACCTTCTGATTACAGCACGTTTTTTTCTTGGCCTTGCTGTTGGCGGCTCTACGCAGGTTGTGCCGACCTACATTTCCGAACTGGCTCCTCCGGCAAGACGCGGTAATCTCGTCACCCTGTTCAATGTAGCAATCGGTATCGGGATTCTTCTCGCCAACATTGCCGGACTGATGATGCGTGATGAATGGGGCTGGCGCCCGATGGTGGCTGCCGCAGCACTCCCGGCGGCATTCGTTTTCATCGTGATGTTCTTTCTGCCCAAAAGCCCGCGCTGGGCCGCCCGTAACGAAGGGCTGGACGTTGCGGCTGAACAGCTTGGACGCATCCGCAACACCCGTGAGAGCGTTCAGAAAGAAGTTCGGGAAATTCACTCGAACATGCAGAAAATCGACACCACGGAGCGGGGCTGGAAAGGGCTCATGCTGCCATGGGTGCGCCCTGCGGTCATCGCGGCGCTCGGCGTGGCTTTCTTCACGCAGGCCGGTGGTCTGGAGATGATGATCTACTATACGCCGACCTTTCTGACCGATGCAGGTTTTGGTCCGCAATGGTCGCTCTGGGCCAGCCTTGGCGTAGCGATCGTCTACTGCGTGATGACCCTGCTCGGTTGCCTGTTCGTGGACCGGATTGGCCGTCGTCGCCTGATGCTGATCATGGGACCGGGAGCAGTGCTCAGCCTTGTCGGTCTGGGAATCTGCTTCGCGCTGCATCCGGCTCCCGGCAGCGTCGGCAGCTTCGCGGTTTTGGCCTTCCTGCTGCTGTTCATGCTGTTCAATTCCGGCGGTATTCAGGTTGTCGGCTGGCTGACCGGCGCGGAAATGTTCCCGCTGCCGATGCGTGGCGCTGCGACCAGCGCCCATGCTGCCGTTCTGTGGGGCAGCAACCTCGTTGTCACAGCCACTACGCTGGAACTGGTGCAGACCCTGACGCTTGGCGGCACCATGTGGTTCTATGCCGGGGTTAACCTTGTCAGCGTGATCTTCGTCTTTCTGCTGGTTCCTGAAACCGCCGGAGCCTCTCTTGAAAACATCGAGACGACGCTGCGTCAGGGCACCTTCCGTCCGAGAATTGGGCAGAGCCCGAAGATCATCGATAATCTCTGACACTGTGTTCCAGTCCTCACAGGGCTGGAACAGAAACATCGACCTTCCGGATGGCGCTGCTTCGGTTTTGAACCGGAGCAGCGTTTTTGCTTTGGCGGTTCAGCAACATCGCGCGGCAATCTGTCCCGCAAGGGTTTTTCGACATTTTAGGTATTGTTATGTTATAACATAACATAGTATGGAGAGCATAAATCAGTCAGTCCGGATGCTCAATGAACCGCCCTGTCCATCCCATCACCTTTCTGCTCGTCGCCAGCCCGTTGCTGCTCTCCCGGCACGTCCTCACGCCTGCGCATGCCGCAGAAACCGGAACGACGACACCCCCGCCCCCTGCTGTACAAGCACCTGTTAAAACAGCTCCGATCAAAGCGGTGACAGCCACCCAGGACGAGCACATCATCGTCACGGCGCATCTGGACAAGCAGAGAGCCAGCCTGCAGCCATCGACCGGCGCAAGCGTGTATCATTTCTCCCGTGCGGATATCGAAAGAATTCCCGGTGGCGATAACACCCCACTCAACGCGGTTCTATTACAGGCTCCAGGCGTTGCGCAGGACAGCTACGGACAGATCCATATTCGTGGCGATCATAACGAGGTGCAGTTCCGCCTCGATGGTGTAGCCCTTCCTGAAGGGCTGAGCGTCTTCGGACAGACGCTCATGACCCGTTTCGCGCATTCCATGTCCCTGACAACAGGCGCGTTGCCCAGCGAATACGGATTTCTGCAGGCGGGCGTGATCGACATCATGACAAAGAACGGTACGTCGGATAGCGGCGGCAATGCTTCCATTTATGGTGGCGCTCGTGACTATTTCTTCCCTTCCCTGCAATATGGCGGGCATTCCGGGAAATGGGATTATTTCGCGACGGCTGATTACGTGCATAACCGCGTCGGTATCGAAAATCCCACACCGGATTTCAACGCGATCCATGATCTGAGCAATCAGTACCATTTTCTTGGACATCTGCGTTACACGGCTGACGAAAACACACGCATCAGCTTTATCGCCGGGGTCTCGAACGCTCAATATGAGCTTCCGAACAACCCTGGTCAGCAAAGGCAGTTTGCCAATCCGGCCTTCCTGAACAGCGCCCTTTCGGAGCAGGTCTACGGCAGCGTGAACAGTGCTTCCCTGCACGAGCAGCAGAAAGAAATTACTGACTTCGGCATGCTGTCGCTTCAGAAGGAAATGGGAAAAGTCAGCCTGCAGACTTCAGCAATCGCACGGTACAGTTCTCTGGGATACTCTCCTGATCCACTTGGCGATCTTGTCTATAACGGCATTGCCCAGCACGCCCAGCGTTCAGTCTTTTCATCAGGCAATCAGACCGATCTCACATGGCGCGCAGCGCCGAAACACACGGTCAGATTCGGTTTTCAGGCTTATGTAGAAAGAACCGTTTCAAAATCGGATGCCACTGTCTATACGCAAACTGGCACGGACGATGATGGCAACGTGGAATTCGACGGCCAGACACAGTCCATTCATGATGGCACGGGCCGCACCGGCTGGATCTACGGATTGTATGCTCAGGACGAATGGCGTCCCGTCAAGAACCTGACCATCAATTACGGCCTGCGTTTCGATGGTGTGGATGAATACACACATTCCAAGCAGGTCAGCCCCAGAATCAACATTGTCTGGAACCCCTGGAGAGGCGGCGCCTTCCACGCCGGTTATTCCCGTTATTTCACACCGCCTCCGTTTGAACTGGTCGGAGGAACGCAGCTGAATAAATACGCAAACACATCCGGTGCGCCACCGAATTTCCAGAACACGATGGTCAAGGCTGAGCGTGACCACTACTTCGACGCCGGTTTCGCGCAGGAAATTCTGCCACACTGGCACGCATCTTTCGACGCCTATGTCAAACTGGCGCGCAACATGATTGACGAAGGACAGTTCGGGTCTCCCATCATCCTCTCCGCGTTCAATTACAAACGAGGTCAGGTCAACGGCTATGAAGTGACCACCGACTATTCACGTGGTCCCTTCACTGTTTACGGAAACTTCGCATGGTCACGCGCCATCGGAAAAGACATTGTTTCCGCCCAATGGAATATGACGCCTGACGACCTTGCCTATATCAGCAACCACTGGGTGCATGTGGATCATGACCAGCGCTGGACCGCATCAGCAGGAGGCAGCTACACAGCCTTCCGCAAGACAGATCATCCCACGCGTCTGTCAGCAACAATGGTTTATGGCAGTGGTCTTCGCGAAGATTCAGTGATCCCCAACGGCGCATCCGTGCCGCAGTACGTCACTTTCAACCTTGGACTGGTTCAGTCGTTTGACAACCTGTTCCATACCCCGTTCCTGAAACGGACTGAACTGCGGCTGGATGTTACCAACCTTTTCGATCGCCGTTACATGCTTCGCAGTGGCTCAGGCATTGGTGTCGGCGCGCCTCAGTACGGGCTGAGACGGACCATTCTGACAGGCATTTCGCAGCGGTTTTAAGAGAGGTCTTGCCAATAAAAGTTTTTGGTGAAGCTCTTTTCAAAAAGCTTCAGAGATCGCCGTCTTTTTGGAAAAAGGCGGTGCCCAGAAACTTCTTCATGATGAAAGAATTTTCGGACGTCTGCACAGCCAATCCCCGAAGAGAAGACAGCCGGCTCTTTCTTCAGTGGTATGTGCGGAGCAATCCGACCAGCCGACCCTGAATTTTCAGACGTTCAGCCGGAACAATCCGTGTTTCATAAGCAGGATTGGCGGCTTCAAGGGCGATCGTGTTGCCCTTCTTTCGCAGCCGCTTGAGTGTCACCTCGGCGTCATCAATGAGCGCGACGATAATCTGACCGTTCTCGGCATGATCTTCCCGACGTATGATGACCGTGTCACCATCCAGAATGCCAGCCTCGATCATGGAATCGCCGGCAACCTCCAGCGCGTAATGCTCTCCCTGACCCAGCAGCGCCATCGGCACTTCCACATGCTCGCTGTGATCATTCAGGGCCTCTATCGGCAGACCAGCCGCAATCCGGCCATAGAGCGGCAGACTTATGGACGCCGACACCTCACCCGTCTTCACGCCAGCAAACCGCTGTGAAAAATCACCCTTGATGACGTTCAGGGATCGGGACGAAGCCGCCGGTGACAACTGGACAGGCTCAGGCAGACGCAGCACTTCCAGCGCCCGCGCCCGATTATGCCGTCGCTGGATGAAACCGCGCTCTTCAAGGGCTGTGATCAGACGGTGAATGCCTGACTTGGATTTCAGGCCGAGCGCTTCCTTCATTTCATCGAAGGAAGGCGAGAAACCTGTCTGACCCAGATAGGAATCGATGAACAGCAACAGTTCATGCTGTTTGCGTGTGAGCATCGGGGCCAGTCCTCTACCAAGATATCATCTATTACGGAAGCTGCTTTGTTCTACATTGGTTCCTGTTCAGGGTCAATCCTGCCTGCTCTCCGCCTCCGTTACAGGCGCGAAAAACCACGCTCCAGATCAGCAGTCAGATCAGCCGCATCATCCAGCCCGATCGCCAGCCTGAAGGCCACCCCTTCCGGCAGCGCGTTTGGCAGGGAGCGGGACACACCACCAGTCGTGGGAAGTACCAGACTTTCATAGCCCCCCCAGGAGGCCCCGATCCCGAAATGCTGGAGCCCGTTGATCATCCGTTCCATGGCGGCCTTGTCATGGCTGGATGTCAGAACAACGGTGAATAACGGACCTGCTCCCGAGAAATCCCGCTCCCAGAATTCATGGCCCGGGCAATCCGCAAACGCAGGATAGAGTACCTGCGCCACCTCTCCACGATCCCGCAGCCAGTTTGCCACCCGCCACGCCGTGCGGGCCTGACGCGCCAGACGCACTCCCATGCTGCGCAAACCACGAAGGGTCAGCCAGCAGTCATCCGGTCCGGCAAGCTGGCCCAACTGGATCGAGGCGTCCCGCAACATGTGCCAGTCCTCTTCCGAGGTGACGGTGATCGCTCCCAGAATGGCGTCCGAATGACCACCCGGATATTTGGTCAGCGCCTGAATCGACACATCGACTCCGTGAGTGAAGGGCATGAAGACCCCGAAACCCCAGGTGTTGTCGAGCAGCACCCGCGCCCCGCCTTCATGCGCCACACGGGCCAGCATGGGGACATCCTGCACCTCGAACGTGTGACTGCCGGGGCTTTCCGCGAAGACGACCTGCGTATTCGGTCGCATGATCTCGCGCAGCCCGTCTTCGGAGATCATCGGATCGTAATAGGTGGACTCGACACCGAACCGACGCAGCATCGTGTCGGCGAACCGGCGGGTCGGACCGTAGCAGGAATCCGGCAGCAGACAGTGACCGCCGGAACTGGTCCATGTCAGCAGCGCCGTCGTGCAGGCGGCGAGACCGGACGACACGACCTGTGTATCGCGCCCTTCCTCGATGGCCGCGATAGCCCGCTCCAGATCGTGCTGAACGGCGGAGCCCATCGCGCCGTAGATCGGCGTGTGCTCGTAACGCTCGGCGCCCACGCGCCGCATGGTGTCCAGATCGGGAAACAGCACGGTTGAACCCCGGGAAACCGACGCATTGACCAGCGTGCCGGTCCGGCGAAACTGCTCGTCATGGACATCCGGACGGCCGACTTTCACCAGCCGGGCGTTCAGCCGTTCCCAACCGGCGGCAACCCTGTCTTCACCTGTCATGATCAATTCCGCTCCCTACCGGATGTCGCTTCTCCTTTTACGATGGGCGCATCCGGCGTTCGCGCCCACTCCGCCCATGAACCGTCATAGAGCGAGACGGATTCATATCCCGCGAGAACAGCTCCCACCACGATGACGGAAGCTGTCATGCCCGACCCGCAGGTGGCGATAAGCGGGGTCTGCGCACTCGCAACGCCCGCTTTTTCAAAACGCGCTTTCAGAGCTGTTTTCGGCAGGAAGTGTCTGTTTGCGTCCAGCAGTTCACCAAAGGGAATATTCCGGGCTCCCGGCATGTGCCCGGAGGAGAGTCCCGCCCGCGGCTCGGGAGCAGCGCCGGTGAAACGACCTGCCGAACGCGCATCGAGAATCACGTCGTCCGACTCTGAGGCGCAGAGGGCCAGCATATCTCCCAGCCCTTTGATCAGACTGGTCTTCAGACGGGGAACATACTGTTCTGGTGAAACCGGCGCAGGCTCACCCTGCTCAAGCGCGCCGCCTGCTGCACGCCATGCGGGCAATCCGCCATCAAGAATGAACACGCGCTCATGGCCGAACAGGCGCAGCAGCCACCAGGCCCGACATGAAGAGGCGATGTTGCCCTGATCGTAAACAACGACGGTGCTGTCGTGTGTCAGTCCAAGCTCGCCGGCCAGTCGTGCAAAGCGACCGGCGGCAGGCGCCATGTGGGGGAGAGACTGTTCAGGATCAGAGAAAAGTTCGATGTCGAAGCGATGTGCACCGGGCAGACGGGACGCCCGAAATACAGTTTCCGGGTCAGTCTGCTCGCCGGGAAGCAGGGCTGTCGCATCAAGAAGGGTTACGCCCCCGGACGCAAGGGCATCCTTTAACGTATCAACATCGACAAGAGGCTGTGACACAGATCCGACTCCTCTCCGCTGCCTGCGGAGAGGAGGAGTGAATCACTGGATCGCGTGCTGTGCAAGCAGGGAACGAAGACGTTCCGCCGCTTCCTTGCCCTTGCAGGATTCCGCCCAGAGCACTTCAATCACGCGCTGATGGGCGTTGACCGCTTCCGGAGCGCTGGTCACCAGCGACACGCCTGTTGTCGCCGCCGGCGACATGTCGCACCGGAACGGGTTGATCGCCAGCATCATCCGCTCGCGTCCCCGCATCAGGATACAGTTGGTCGTGCTTTCCACATCCGCGAGCAGGCTGAACTGCAACCCGATCGGCTCGGCTTCAATCAGTTCCGCAATGCGGCCGATTTCCATCGCGGCAACCTTGCGCGCCTCGGTGCGCAGTTCGTCAGACATGGTGATCGCTTCACCCACGCCGCGCTGGAGAAAGCGCTCGATCGACTGTTCGCTCAGCATGGTGATCATCGTCGGGCGGCGAAGGCGGTAACTCTCGCGCCGTGCGGTAAAAATCTCCTGATACTGCTCAATCAGCTGTTTGTTTTCCACCTGCTCAGCAATCGCCCGCGCCAGAATGGAATCATATTCGGGTGAGGTCACCAGATACGCCACCGGATCACTGATCTGGAGAATCTGGTCCGCTTCTTCCTCAACCTGCCGGACACGCTCGAAAAAACTGAGCGGTCGGCTGTAATATTCCACACCGATGCCAAGAAGAGTGAGAGGTGAAACTTTAAGCAGCTCTGCCAGTCTCTGAACCGTGTCGAGTTTGATCACCTCGCCTTTCTCATACCTGTAGAGAGCAGCACGAGATACGCCGAGGCGAGCGGCAATTTCATCCGCCCGCATACCCGATTCAAGACGAAAAGCACGTAGCTGCTGTCCGATCTCGCTCAGACGCATAGTCACAGCAGCCATTCCGGTCATTCCTTGAGATACTGTTTCCGGGAAAATCTTCGTCAATAATACGTTAATATTGCTTGCTGTAAAGAGTCCGTAATTTGCGATATCGTAAAATTATGGCGGCTTACACATAAATCAGGCAGCTTCGCCGCATCGTTGCCACATTTCCTGATCTTCCTGCGAAGGCCCACACACTCGGCGCGTGACACCCATCTCATAAAGTGATTCCAGAAACAGTGGCTTTTCATCCTAGAAAAGACCGGGCGCGCAGGCAGACCTGTGACACCGTGAAACGAAACGCAGGATTCTGGCGTCATGAACGCTGAACGACTCATCTCCGGGCTGCTGATACTCGGCGTGGCCTACGGTTGCGCGGTCGTCACGGCGCCCTTCCTTTCCGCCATTCTGTGGGCGGCCATCCTCACCTTCGTGACCTGGCCCATCCTTCTCAGACTGAGACGGCATGTGGGTCCCGCAACCGCCGCCATCAGCATGACCGTTTTCAGCACAATCTGCATCGTGGTCCCCATTGCAGGCATCACCTCCAAGGGGCTGGCTGATGCGCCACAGGTCCTGACGGACCTGACAGACACCCTTCTACCCAATCTCCGCCTGCCGCCCGTGCCGGTCTGGCTCAGCAGGCTCCCCCTTGCCGGCGACGAGATCACACAGGCGTGGGGCCAGATGGGCAAGGATCTCAGCCATATCGGGCAAAGCCTGCGTCCCTATGCCGGTGACATCGCCCAGTCTGTCATTTCAGTTCTCATGCAGCTGGCGAGTGGCGGCCTGCATCTGGCGATGGCGCTTTTCATAGCCTTCTTCTTCTGGCTGAGCGGCGATTCACTGGGACGGACCATCCGTCAGCTGATTGGTCGGGTCGCCGGACGTCACGCGAACCGTATCCTGCGCATTGTCGGCGGCACTATTCGGGGGACTGTCTATGGCCTGCTGGGAACGGCGATTGTACAGGGCGTGCTGACAGGCATCGGCTTTTACATTGTGCATGTCCCGGAATCCGTGCTCTTTGGCACCCTCGCCGCATTTCTCTCGGTACTCCCGATCGGAGCCCCTCTGGTCTGGATTCCGGCTGCTGTCTGGCTGGCCGTGTCGGACCACCTCTGGAGAGGCATCTTTCTGGCGCTTTACGGGATTATCCTGATCTCCGGCGCGGACCATATCATTCGTCCGATCTTCATCGCACGGGGCGCACAACTGCCTTATCTGCTGACCCTCATCGGCGTGATCGGAGGCGTGCTGGAGTTTGGCGGGCTGGGCATCTTTCTCGGCCCGGTCCTTCTTGCGGTCGGCTATATCCTGATCGTTGAATTCGCCGCCGGCCGTGTTGCTGACCTGCAGCAGGACCGGAAGACATCGGAGACATAATGGCCACGCCCAAGCTGAAACCACTTCTCAAACGGATACGCCGCCGCTCCCGTCTCCGGGGCCGGATTATCGCCTCTCCTGCCCGGCAGGGCGATGTCGAACTCAGGATCATCAGCTGGAATCTGCTGCACAGCGTGGGCGCAAGCATTCGGGATGTGCTGACGCTGCTTGAGAGAGAACAACCTGATCTGCTGCTGATGCAGGAAGCAACCGAGGAGATCGATCAGCTCCCGGAACTGGTGGGAGGCTATTACGCCCGCTCGCCACTCCCCGGCCGGATTCATGGCATGGCCTGCTGGAGTCGCACGCCTTTTTCCCGCGCGCCCCGCACATGCGTCATACCGTCCGGCATGATTGTGAAACGTATCGCGCAGATCATCCGCCTGCCCTCTCTCACTGTCGCCAACGTCCATTTGTCGCACGGGCAGATCATGAACCGACGCCAGCTCCGGCGTCTGTCGGCCATTCTCCCAGCTCCGGCGGCCATTCTGGGAGATTTCAATCTGGTGGGACCAACACTGGTGCCAGGCTTTTCGGATGCTGGACCACGCGCCCCCACCCACAGAATGGTCGACCTTGTCCCCATCCGCATCGACCGTTGCCTGATCCGGGGCGCGGTCTGTGAACAGGCTGAGGTCTTGCCGGTCTTCGCGTCCGATCACAGGCCCATCATGGTCACGCTGCGACCGGGCGCCACAATGCCCGACGCACGGCCTGAGGCAGCCACTCAGGCGGGATAGCGCCTGATGATAAAAGGCGCAAAAGCGGTTGCCGCTTTTTTGAAAAAAGCTTCACCAAAAACTTCTTTACGATCTTCAGGTTATTTTTGAGGGGAAGCAGATCAGAGTGATTTCAGCACTCATCTGTTTCATCCTCCGGACTCCCGCCCTGCACAAGAACAGACGCTTCAGTCCAACGGCGTCATCATCAGATCAGGCACACCGGGATCGGTGGAAGAGCAGGCGTCAGGCCCCATCAAAAGACCGCACCAGCCGCATGTTTCGACTCCATCAACAGCGTGACCGTCGAATGGTCCGTACAAAGTAGGCTCTGTCATCCCCGCATGAGCAGGAATGACAGAGCCGCGCATACGATCAGAAGCGGTAAGCGATACCAGCCGACACAACGGTCGGGTCGAGGGACTCATGAGCGCGGATACGAATGGTTTCGGCCGGATCCTGTGCCCAGGCATGCATACGCATGAAAACCTGCTTTACGTCGGCATTGAAGAACCAGTTGCCAACGATCTGGTAGTCAAAGCCGACATTGACAGACGGACCTCCGGTGAAGCCGGAGTTCAGCTTCAGGCCATTCGCGCCGTGCATGCTGTGGAACCAGGTCAGGTTGGCGCCGAGACCAACATACGGGTTGAAGCGCTTATGTGGACGGAAATGCCATGCGACCGTCAGGGTCGGCGGCAGCACCCATGCGGAGCCAACGTCCGTCTTGGCGCCCAGAGCGCCACCATGGCCCGAGACTTCGTGACGGGTGCTGGTCGCGATCAGATCCAGCGAAAGATTGTCGGTCAGGAAGTATTCGAGGGTCAGCTCAGGCATCGCCTGATTGGTCGTGGAGATGTGCGCTCCCGGCAGACGCTGGCCGTTCAGGCTCACCTTGCTGTCACGATCCTGCGGCAGGATGCCGACGCCGGACAGACGCACCATGAAATCGCCACGACCGAGACCAATCTTCGTGCTGGAGCAGGTCTCGAAAATCCCGCAATGTCCGCTGCGATCAACCGGGGGAGCGATCGGAGCCGCTACCGGTGCATTGACGTAGGCGGAAGCCGCCGCAGGTGCAGAAGCTGTCTGAGCGTGGGCTGCGCCGCAGAGTGCGCTGGCGGCCAGAAGCGTGGCCGCCAGAAAGGATCCGGTCTTCATCATGGGGCGTTACTCTTATCAAACTGTAATGTTCGCCGCTGAAACCATACCCCGCGTACCAACGGCGTTGATCTGGATCAATTCACAACAACTTCCGGAGAGGTGAGTTTTTTATGCAACAGTGTGAAAATCGCCACGCCCAGGCGGGATCATGCGTTGCCGCCACTCGCTCCATGATACGGCGACCAGAGAAAACGGCGCGCGCCGCATGGGTTCCGGCAGGCGATCTCGTGCATAATACTGAGGGTGATCCCGGTCTCCGAAAGATGGATCTCTCACTTGCTATAGAGACTCATACATGACAGACGGCACTGCCACGCGATGCCGACGTCTCATCATAACACACCAGAAAAACACAGCTTTTCGTCTGCTTCCCGACAATAATGACTGACGATCTCATCTGCCCTCTGTCGGCCAGATCCAACGATCCCGTTCATCCGGACACACTGATGAACAGCGGACATACTCCCTTCGGACATCAACCTGACCGGCAGAAAGAAGTCTGTCCGGAAGCACGGCGCCTCCTTCACTGGCGGGCAGGATTCCGCACAGTCCAATGTGCCGCCATTTTCACAATGATTTAAATCAAGCCTGTCACCCGATCTCAGGGGGTGTGGTCCGCTCTCATTCGCGCTAGATACAGGCAGACCATAGAAGCCACATCCGGACGGAGAAAAAGACAAGCCATGTCAGTATCTGCCCTGACAGCCGGAAATATTCCGTCCTACCCCCGACGAATCGTCATTGCCGGCATGGATGGATGTCAGGCCTGCTCAGTCTGCGAAGTACGGGCGCACGGCATCTGCAGCGCCCTGAATGATGATGAACTGGCCCAGCTTGCAAAGGCCGCGGTGCGGGTGACAATTCCGCCCGGACGGCAGTTCATAGAAGAAGACTCCGATGCCGGAGAGTTTTTCAACATCACCTCCGGGACGGTAAAGCTTTTCAAATCACTGCCCGATGGTCGCAGGCAGATTATGGGTTTTGTGGGTATCGGTCATTTCCTCGGCCTTGCCGTATCGGATCGCTACGCCTTTAGCGCCGAGGCCATTGATCAGGTCCGTCTCTGCCGCTTCTCACGCGAACGCCTTGAAACAATCATCGACGAATTCCCACGACTGGAACGACGTCTACGCAACGAGGCCGCCAACGAGCTGGTCGCGGCTCAGGACCAGATGCTCCTCCTCGGACGCAAGACCGCGAGAGAGAGAGTCGCCAGCTTTCTTTACGGTCAGATGGTCGAGCGTTACAGCGACGACATTCCCCGCAACGCCAGGCTGATCTTCCCCATGACCCGCGCGGATATCGCGGATTTTCTGGGCCTTACCGTGGAAACCGTAAGCCGGACGATCAGTGGCCTGCGACGGGAAGGGCTGGTCACGACAGGCGCCGGTCACGAGATCAGTGTCCCCACACCGTCCCGCTTGCAAACCATCGCCAGAGGCGAGGAATAACGTCCCGGACAGGACGCCTTCTGACACCTCTGCATTCTGGATATTACCCTGCTTCAAAACAGTCACATTCCCGAGGACAGTCTGATATAATCCCGGAGAATGCTTTCCCGCTTTTCAGCCGCTTCCGGAATATCCCCTTACGTCGCTGCTGACTTCAGTTCTTCGACGAGGTCATCCACAGTCTCGTTTTCCGGAGACACGCCTTTCAGGTTTGTCCAGTTCTGACGGGAAATCAGGCCGTAGGCTTCATCGCAGTGCGCGGTGAAAAAGCCATAGGACATACGACGGACCCCACCCCACGTATTGAGATAGAGCCAGTCTGAATCATAACCATGCAACCAGACGGCATGGCCGCCGGCGATGCTGTTATCGGCGGAGGGATCGACAACCCAGTCGTTATTTCCGGAGCAGGCATATTCGGGAAGGCTCAAACCGATATACAACCCTCCGAGCATGGCAATCGCGCGGTGAACGGACAGCGTGTCTCGCGGATTGATATAGCCAAACGCCGTCAGATAATCCCGTGTCTGGCCCGGCCGGTCATAGCCTTCACGACACCATCGGGACAGGACCTCAACTTCGACGCCTCCCTGATCCGTTGAAGGCTCATTCTGAACATAGCCCGATTCCGCACTGTAATTGGCGACAACCTGCTCATCACTCAGAACAATCGGAGTGAGCGCAGTGCCGGTCCATGTCCGGATGGCGGAGGCGACAGAGACCTGGGTGCAGCATCCAAGACGATCATTGCACCACATCGGCCAGTTCACATTTTCAGCCCAGTTCACCGTAGGCGGGGGAGCCGGAAGACGAAAACTGAGTGAGGTGGAAAGGCGGTAGGTTCGCGGGTCCAGGCGAGCAGGCTTCTTGCCCAGTCTGCGCTGAAGCATGGTGTTGTTTTCTCCACTATTAAGCATGTGGAGAACGATACGTGTCCCTGCGCGGAAGAGGGGCAGAGCTTCCTTCAGCCTCCTGAAACATATGACCGGGGCATGTGCTTCGGAAGTCTTTCTGACCACGTGAAAGAAAAGACCGACCAGCAGCGCTCCCGCTGCGTCAATACGCATCCAGACATGTTCTGCAGAACGGGATCTGGAGGCCAATGCAAAAGCCTCCAGCAAAACTCTCCGCAACTCATGGGGCGTTTTGGTGAAGCGTTGTCCGGAAAATCTTGGGGAGTGTCGCCCTCACCAAAAGACGACACCCGAAAACTTTACTGTTTACCTGCAACAATCTCTTACTAATGGCTGAGAACGCGCCCGGCAACGACTTCCAGCTTGCTCAGCAGGGAAGGCTCCCGTCGCTCCGGCGCGGTGATCAACGCATGCTCCAAAGCCCGGTCACACCCGGCCGGACAGAGACCACGCGACTTCCCGAGAGCCGGGATCATCGCCTTGACAAGCGAGCGGGCATGCTCGGCGTTCTGCTGCATGACACGAACAACCGCATCGACCGTGACGCTGTCATGATCCTGATGCCAGCAGTCATAGTCAGTCACCATCGCCACTGTCGCGTAACAGATCTCGGCTTCACGGGCGAGTTTGGCTTCCGGCATGTTGGTCATGCCGATCACCGCACACCCCCAGCTGCGATACAGCTCGCTCTCCGCGCGCGTGGAGAACTGCGGGCCTTCCATCACCAGATAGGTGCCGCCCCGGGTATGGGCGATGTTCAGCTCTTTCAGCTTCTGCTCCGCCACATCGCCAATACGCGGGCAGACCGGATCAGCGACCGAGACATGCGCCACGCAGCCCGTATCAAAGAAGCTCTTCTCACGGGCAAAACTGCGATCAATGAACTGGTCCACAATCACGAAATGTCCCGGCGGGAGATCCTCGCGCAGGGAGCCGACAGCCGACAGGGAAATGATATCCGTCACCCCCGCAATCTTCATCGCCGCGATGTTGGCGCGATAGTTCAGGCGTGACGGCGGAATCGGATGGCCGCGACCATGACGGGGCAGAAACACGCAGCGGACGCCGTTCAGCGTGCCAAACAGCAGCTCGTCAGACGGAGCGCCCCAGGGGGTATCGACGCGCCGCCATTCCTTGTTCTCAAGCCCGGCGATATCATACAGCCCTGATCCGCCGATAATGCCGATAACCGGCTTGATCTTTTGTGCGGGACTATTCGGCATTGGACCAGATTCTCCGTTTCAGCATAAAAAGCAGGAGCGCGAGGCATAGCAGATAGACGATCACACGCACACCGGTCCGATGACGCGCGACCAGATGAGGCTGCGCGACCCACGCCAGAAAAGTCGTGACGTCGCGGGCTTCCTGCTCGACTGTGGCGGGCGTGCCATCGGCGTAATGAACCTCGCCGTCCCGCAATGGCGGTTTCATGGCAATCCGCCGCCCCTGTGCAAAGCGGTTGTAAAACTGGCCGGGCGACACCGCCACACCCTCCGGAGCAGGGCCATACCCCGTGATCAGCGCGTAAACCCTGTCTGGACCACCCGGATACACCACGGCCAGCCGAGACTGATCCGGTGGCAGCATACCTTTTGGAACGCCTGCCGGTTTTACGGGTGTCGGAAACGCGTCGTCCGGCAGACCGTGACGATATTTCAGCACACCGGACAGATCCCGCCCGTCCTGAATCTGATAACCGGACGCAATGGATTTTATGGCCTCGGCATCAAGACCCATGCCTTCCAGATCTCTGAACTGAACATGCTTCATGCCGTGACAGGATGAACAGACCTGCTCATAAACCACATAGCCGCGCTGCACGGCGGCAAGGTCAAAATTGCCCAGCGGCCCTTCGAAACTCCAGTGCTGGGGCGGCGCATGATCGTGATCGGGAGACGTCTGCGCCTGCAGGGGCGACGCACTGAAAAGCGCTACAGCAAAGACGGGAAAGACAGACTTCATCCTCACGATGCGTGCTCCAGAGCCACATTTTCACGATGGGACACAAAGGGCAGCACCACGAGGAAGTGGAAAAAATAGAACACCGTCGCGCATCGCCCGATGATCAGCCAGCCCCCCTCCACATGATGCTTTCCAGCCAGACCCAGCGTTACGAACGCGACGACGAGAAGGATCGTGGATATACGAATGAGCGGTCTTTGCCGGGCGGATCTCACAGGGGACGTATCGAGCCACGGCACAAGAAACAGCACCGCCACAGCTCCCATCGAAGCAACGAGGCCACCGAACTTGAATGGAATAGCCTGAAGCATTCCGTAGAAAGGCAGAAAATACCACTCAGGCTCAATATTTGTCGGGGTGCGCAAAGGATTGGCGGGGCGATAATTTGACGCTTCCGTCACAAGGTCCGGAAACAGGAACATCACCGCGGCCAGTACGATGGCGAAAATCGCCACTCCGAAGAGGTCCTTGATCGCGAAATAAGGTGAGAAGGGCAGGCTTCCCTTTCGGTCCGGCTCAATCCCGCTCGGGTTTCCGGAGCCTGCAACATGCACGCCCGCCACATGCAGGCCGACCACAGCGACAATCGCAAACGCCAGTGTGAAATGCAGTACGAAAAGATGGTGCAGCGTGCCGTCGCCCGGCTGATCGCCATACAGAAACACACGCTCCGCAAACGGACCAATCACTGGAATGGACGCCAGCGCCTTTCCGGCAATATCCGCGCCCCAATAGGACATCTGTCCCCACGGCAGAACATATCCGGCGAAGGCGGTGATCATGGTCATCACCAGCAGCAGCAGACCGAGCAGCCACACCAGTTCACGCGGTTTCTTGTAGGAGCCGTAATACAGGCCACGGAACAGATGCAGATAAAGCGCGCCAAGAAACAGGCTCGCCCCCGCCATGTGCATCGACCGCATCAGCCAGCCGGATGGCACGCGCCGCTCGATGGCCTCGATGGACGCGAACGCTCCTGCGGCTGTCGGCGTGTAATTCATGGCCAGCACGAGACCGGACAGCAGCATCAGAACGAGCATCGCCGACAGCATGGCGCCTACGGTCCAGAGCATGCTGGCCGAGCGCGGCATCGGAAAATGTCGGAACTGGTCGGAGAGAAAACGCCGCACAGGCAGGCGGCTGTCGAGCCAGTCCTTCTTGGCTCCATCGCACTCCCTGTCGCTCGACGACGAACCTGTCATGGGCGTTCCCCTGCTTTCCCTGTGAACACCTAATTCAGTTGAGGCGGAAGGTCCACGGGATCAGCAATCATCCCCACGAGCCTCGCTGCAAGGAGCGCCTCTGTTAATATTCGGATGCACCGGATCGGCTCCCCGACAGCGATCATTAATCATCAGGATGTAGAATCTGACGCCAAGGAGACACCCATGAAAAACGTCCTGTTCGTGTGCAGTCAGAACCGGCTTCGCAGCCCCACCGCCGAGGCAGTCTTCTCATCCCGACCAGATCTTGAAGTAGCATCCGCTGGAACGAACAATGACGCCGAAAATCCGCTCACACCTGAACTGGTCCAGTGGGCGGATGTGATCGTAGTGATGGAGAAGGTTCATCGTTCCAAAGTGCAGAAACGATTTCGCGCGTCTCTCAACGGCAGACGGGTAATTTGCCTCGATATCCCCGACAAGTTCACCTTTATGGACCCGGAGTTGATCACACTGCTTCAGACGAGATTGGCGCGTTATTTTCCTGCCCACTGAAAACCGTCTTTATTGCATGGCGATCTGAAAATCTTTCCTAAAATTTATAGAAATATAAGAATCTGCATCCACAGAAATTTCTTTTTTGTGGAACGTTGCCTGATCTTCCGCACGCTGAAGGATGCAGCCAAAAATGACGTCTCACTGCATATCAGAAGAAGAAATTCAAAAAAATCTGCAACAGTATCCGGATTGTAGATAGAGACCCCATCAAAAATCATCAGAAATATTTAGGATGATGCGATCAAACCCAGAAATTCAACAGATAAATTATCAATAAGACGCGCCAATATTACATTTCCTGTGAATACAGACCCAAAAAGCCGACATTTTCAGGACTCTCATCAATGGCTCCCGTGATGCGCCCTCGATAGTTCCATAAGCTTTTCAGGCCAAGCCTGAGATAACATCTCAGGCCATGCGCCAGATAAGCAGAGCGGCTCCTGCTGGACGCGGAGCATTGTCCTGAGAGGCGCTCTTCAGTTTCATGACCACGCAACGACTTCCAAACGTCATGGTGAAGTATCACTGCGCAGTCCGGACAGACTCTTTTCAAGCCACCCACAGAGTCAGACTTTCTACGAAACTCTGTGGGCACGACCGAAAGGACGAACCGTCTTTCCCTTACCGCGAAGAACGACGATCCAGCTGCGCCAGATCACGCACAGCACCGCGCGCCGCACTGGTCGTCAACGCCGCGTAAGCCTTGAGCGCCGTCGAGACCACACGCTCACGCACCGGCTTCCATGCCTCGACGCCCCGATCGTCCATCTTCTGACGACGGGTTGAAAGCTCGGGGTCGGTCACGCTCGTTTTCAGCACGCGGTTCGGGATGTCGATCTCGATGATGTCGCCATCCTCGATCAGGCCGATCGCGCCACCTTCCGCCGCTTCCGGCGAGATGTGACCGATGGACAGGCCCGAACTGCCGCCGGAGAAACGGCCGTCAGTGATCAGCGCACAGGACTCAGCCAGCCCCTTCGATTTCAGGTAGGAGGTCGGGTAAAGCATCTCCTGCATGCCCGGACCGCCCTTCGGTCCTTCGTAGCGGATCACCACCACATCGCCAGCCTTGATGCGGCCGCCAAGAATGGCGGACACGGCGGCATCCTGACTCTCGAACACGCGGGCCGGACCTGAGAACGTCAGCAGCCCTTCGGCCACACCGGCGGTCTTCACGATGGCGCCGTCTTCCGCGATGTTGCCGTACAGCACGGCGAGACCGCCTTCCTTGCTGAACGCATGGTCGCCGGAACGGATCGCACCCTTTTCACGATCGAGATCCAGTTCCTTGTAACGGCTGGCCTGCGAGAACGCCTGCGTGGTGCGTACACCGCCGGGAGCGGCCTTGTAAAAGGTGCGGGCCTCGCCGGTCGCCGTCTCGCCGCCGACATCCCACTGCGCCAGCGCCTCGGCGACGCTTTTGGAATGGACCATCGGGATATCGCTGTGCAGCAGCTTCATGCGGTCGAGTTCGCCCATGATGGCCTGCACGCCACCGGCGCGATGGACATTTTCCATGTGCACATCGGCCTTGGACGGCGCGACCTTGCAGAGGTTCGACACGCGACGGGACAGCCTGTCGATGTCGGCCATGGTGAACGGCACCTGCCCCTCATGGGCGGCGGCGAGGAGATGCAGCACGGTGTTGGTCGAACCGCCCATGGCGATATCGACGGTCATGGCGTTCTCGAACGCCTCGAACGTGGCGATGGAGCGCGGTAGAACGCTGCTGTCGCCCTGCTCATAATAGCGCTTGGCGAGTTCAACAGCGAGCCTGCCCGCTTTCAGGAACAGTTCGCGACGGTCTGCATGGGTGGCGACGAGGCTGCCATTGCCCGGCAGGGACAGGCCGAGCGCCTCGGTCAGGCAGTTCATCGAGTTGGCGGTGAACATGCCGGAGCAGGAGCCGCAGGTCGGGCAGGCCGAACGCTCGATGATGTCGGACTCTTCCTGCGTGACGCCCGGAGCGGCGGCGGCGACCATGGAGGACACCAGATCAATGGCCTTGTCGATCTCGCCGTCCTTCACATGACCCGCTTCCATCGGACCACCGGAGACGAACACCACGGGGATGTTCAGGCGCATGGCGGCCATCAGCATGCCTGGCGTGATCTTGTCGCAGTTGCTGATGCAGACCAGCGCGTCGGCGCAATGGGCGTTGACCATGTATTCCACGGCGTCGGCGATCAGTTCGCGCGAAGGCAGGCTGTAGAGCATGCCGCCATGCCCCATGGCGATGCCGTCATCGACGGCGATGGTGTTGAACTCGCGCCCGACGCCGCCTGCTTCCGCGATGGCCTCGCAGACAAGCTGGCCGAGATCTTTCAGGTGGACGTGACCGGGGACGAACTGGGTAAAGGAATTGGCGACAGCAATAATCGGCTTACCGAAATCCGCGTCCGTCATACCCGTGGCGCGCCAGAGGCTGCGGGCTCCGGCCATATTGCGGCCGTGGGTGGTGGTGCGGGAGCGGTAACCGGCCATTAGACTGTTCTTTCCGATCTGAAACAGGGCGGGACACGACGAAAATGGTGTTCCACCTTCAACATGGGGCCGTATAGCGGGAAAAACAGGGCGAGTCAGCCAAGGAGCAGGAGATTCATGGGCTGAACCGCGCCTCCCGCGCCTCTTCTTTCAATAGCGGTTACCCAAGACGAGCCTTTGGTGGTCTTCCGGTCAACGGCCTGCTGCAGAAACCGCTCAGGCGGCGTGCCAGTTGCCACCCTTCTTGTAGGCCATATCCATGTCCTGAATAATGCTGTTGAATTCCGGCGCACGCAGGACCATCACACTGGGATCAAACGGTTTTCCCGTCTTGATGGCCGTATGCAGGCGGCGATTGAGCGCACGATTGAACACACCGGGCCCGGTCTTGTAGGCGATATACAGATCCCGGAAGAGATAGCTGTTGCGATAAAGTGACAGCAGGCAGTCCGCAAGGATCGGACTGTTCCGACGGCTGCCGAAGAAGTCATTGTGAACGTAATAATTGTCCGTCACGAAGAAGACGTGAGACGGCTTTTTTGCAATACTATCTTCCAGGATTTCCGGCGCGACAATGCGGATATCAGCATCCAGCCACCAGCCGCCCTGTTCCTGAATCACATGCACACGGAGAAAATCAGCCGCCTCGGCAGGATGACGGGCGTGCAGGAAGAGATCCTGTGCTTCCCGCCCATAGCGCTCATAAAGCCACTCCGCACCTGACTCGCGATTGAACATCTGGACGTCAAACGCTTCCAGCTCCTGATGATAGGCGAGATTTTCCGTGATTTCAGAAGATGGATTCTGATCCCAATACTGATAGATCTTCGCCGGAATCGTCTGCTCATCGCTCGGGCGGGTTGGAATTTTTGCTTGCGGCAGAACCGACAGCGCCGTCTCAAGATAGAGCACGTCCACCTCTTCGCCCGTGTGAAAGGCTTCGAAGCAGTTGCCCATCCGTTCAAGGGCCGCCCTGGGATCATGCTGCCGCCAGGCGATCTCGATCCCAAGAATATAATCATAGATCGGCTGGGACAGCGCTTTCAGCTGCGCCAGTTCGTCCTCGGGAGGGCTCATCCCGGCCTTGAGCAGGCACAGCAGGCGGGCCTGCAACAGAGAGGAGGCCAGTGGGAATTCATTCGGATTTTTGGAATGCAGGTTGAAGGCGAGACCATAGAAATAGGCCGCCTCTTTCACCTGCTTATACATGTGCAGAATATTCGCCAGAGCAAAGGCATGCTCGACAGTCGCAGCACCGTGCTTGTGGAAATAATTCATCGCCTGATGGTTGTCGGCGAGATCTTCAAGCGTGAAATCCGATGTTTTCTCAATCGGAAGGGTCAGGAATGTCTCATTTTTTACCGTGTCACTCGACATAATCAGGTCTTTTCCGCCCCTGGCCCAAAACTGGCCTCTATTCCCACGCAGAATATTAGATAGTTCGGGGTATTCAACATTCCAATAACGACGTCCAGACTATTCCATGGATTGGCTGGCATCTTCTGTCCGCGCTCAGTCGGCAATTCCGATTTCCTGCCGAAGCGTTTCAACAAGCTGCCCCGCCGGCATCGCCCGCACTCCGGCCACACCCGTTCCGGCCCAGAACGCGCCATAGCCTGACTCGCCCTGGGCTCTGGCCGCAGCATCCAGTTGTTTCGCCGCATCATAGGTATAGGGATAAGGCGGGATTTTCGGACAATCCGCCCGGTCAGCCAATGCGTGAAACCTGTGCCGCAGGCCGCGCGCCGGACGACCGGAAATCGCCGCGGTCATCCCGGTTCCGCTCTCGGCCGCGTCTCTCAGGGCTGCGCGATAAGCGGGGGAAGCAGCACTTTCGTCGCAGGCGACAAACGCGGTTCCCAACTGCGCGGCGACAGCGCCCGCGTTCAGCATGTCCCGCACGTCATACCCGGTCATCAGGCCGCCTGCCGCAATGAGGGGCAGAGATGTTACCGGTTTTAGAGCGGCGAGAAGCGCCTTCGTATCAGCCTGCCCGTCCGGAGCTGACGGATCGAAGACACCGCGATGTCCTCCGGCTTCATAACCCTGTGCGATCAGCGCATCGATCCCGACCGCTTCGGCCTGTCGGGCTTCCTCTACACTGGTCACGCTCGCAAGCAGTACGAGACCCGCTTTCTTCAGGAGCCGGATGGCCGCGACGCCGGGCAGACCAAAATGAAAGCTCGCACAGGCGGGCCGCTCTTCCAGCAGCATGTCCAGCATGGCGTTATCGTCGAGAAAGGACGGATAGTTTTCCCGTAAGGTCTCGGGAGGGCTTGCGCCGTAACGCTCAAATTCAGGGCGCAACCAGCGGAGCCATGCCGTCGCTTCCGCGGCAGGCAGCGGAACCGAGGCGTGACAGAAGACATTCACACCGAATGGACGGCGGGTCAGTTGCTTCGTCTGTCTGATGGCCTCGCGGGCGGCCGGCACCGTCATTGCGCCGAGGCCAAGGCTGCCCAATGCTCCGGCTTCCGAAACCGCCGCCGCCAGCAGCGGCGTGGAAATTCCGGCCATTGGAGCCTGCAGAACCGGAACTTCCAGACCGAGGCGTTGTATCAGCATGGGCTTCTTGCACCGGAAGGGTTGTCCGGCTCCCATCACGGATGCCCGGCGTTCAGGGTATATCCCGGCTCAGGCTGTGCCGGGGCCGAACTCCTGGTCATGGTCAACAAGCGGAATCGGGTAATCACCAGTGAAGCAGGCGTCACAGTAGCGGCGGTGTTCCGCGTCGCGACCCTCATGACCCAGCGCACGGTAAAGGCCGTCGAGGGAAATGAAGGCGAGGCTGTCCACGCCGATCAGTTCCGCCATCTTCGCGATGTCATGCTGGGCCGCCAGCAGCTTGCTGCGTTCCGGCGTATCGATGCCGTAGAAACAGGAATGCTTGGTCGGTGGCGAGGAAATCCGCATATGGACCTCCGTCGCTCCGGCAGCCCGCACCATATCAACGATCTTGCGGGACGTTGTGCCACGGACGATGGAGTCGTCGACGAGGATGACCCGCTTCCCGTTCAGCATCGGCCTGTTGGTCGAATGCTTCATGCGAACGCCAAGATTACGGATCTGGTCCGTCGGCTCGATGAACGTCCGTCCGACATAGTGGTTACGGATGATCCCCAGCTCGAAGGGAATGCCGCTTGCCTGAGCGTAGCCCATCGCTGACGGCACACCCGAATCCGGCACCGGCACGACCACGTCCGCCTCAATGCCGCTTTCGCGGGCCAGTTCGACACCGATCTGCTTGCGGACGTTGTAGACCGGCATGCCGTCCAGAACCGAATCCGGACGAGCGAAATAGATGTATTCGAACACACAGAAGCCGGAACGCTGTGCGGCGAACGGCTTGACCGAGCGCACTCCGCTCTTGTCGATGACAACCATTTCGCCCGGCTCGACATCCCGCACGAACTCCGCGCCGACGATATCCAGACCACAGCTTTCCGAGGCGAACACCCAGCCCGACGCATCGTTTGCCGCACCCGGCAGCTTGCCGAGAACCAGCGGACGCACGCCCAGCGGGTCGCGCACACCCATCAGGGCATCCTGTGACAACACGACCAGCGAATAAGCGCCCTGCACCTGCTTGAGCGCGTCGATCAGGCGATCCTCAACCGTTGCGTAAAGCGAGATGGCGATGAGATGAATGAAAACTTCCGTATCCGTTGTGGACTGGAACAGGCATCCACGACGAATGAGCGCGCGGCGGAGACCGTGGGCGTTGGTCAGGTTGCCGTTATGCGCGACGGCAAGGCCACCGAAC
Source organism: Acetobacter aceti (assembly GCF_002005445.1). Classification (NCBI taxonomy): domain Bacteria; kingdom Pseudomonadati; phylum Pseudomonadota; class Alphaproteobacteria; order Acetobacterales; family Acetobacteraceae; genus Acetobacter; species Acetobacter aceti. The sequence goes on along the minus strand of NZ_CP014692.1, from coordinate 71,800 downwards.
TCGAACTCGGCGAATAGCGGCTGCACATTGCGCAGCAGTGTATCACCGGTCGTGGAATAGCGGTTGTGTCCCACCGAACATGAGCCGGGCAAGCCGGCCATGATCCGGGTGTCATGGAAGACATCGCCTACGAGGCCGAGGCCGCGATGGGAGGAAAATTTCTTTCCATCATAGCTGACAATGCCGGACGCTTCCTGTCCGCGGTGCTGGAGCGCATGCAGACCGAGAGCCGTTATGGCCGCCGCGTCCGCGACATTCCATGCCCCGAAAACGGCGCACTCTTCGTGGAACTTGTCATCCCCCTCCTGCCGGTCGTCGGCCCATGGATGGGTGGTCACCGCCGTCTGCCGGAGAGAAAGCTGTTCGGACATCAGTTTTCATCCTTGCCCCGATCATCATCCACGCAGACCCGGTTACGTGGCGCGTCAGGGGTTCTCTGGGTAAGCCTCGCCAGGAATATCATCCGGCCCGCCGAGGTCATGGCCTGAGCCGGCTTCCCGCGCAAGGTCTGCGGGCACAAATCTCGACATTAGGGGCGCCATATAGGACAGTGCTGTCGTTATCGCACTCTCTGTTGTTCCGTCGCCACGCTGCCCGGCCACAACCATATTGGTGGTCGTCGCCCAGTGAGTGGTCATGTAGAGGGTCACAATGACTGTTCCACCGCGCAGGACACCAAACAGACCACCCAAAAGTCTGTCCAGTCCTGCCAGTGGCGAGATCTTGATAAGGTGGGCGAACAGGCTGGATGCAAGAGCCCCTACAGCCAGCCCCCCGAAAAATATTACGCCAAACCCAATACCACTCGCCAGTTCCACGGGCTGCATGGTCGGGATCACCCGTTCGACGAAGAGATGCCGGTATTGCAGCGCCACCGCCCCCGCCACTCCCCATGCGATCAGTCCCATCACTTCCCGTGTGAAGCCTTTTCTGAGTCCGCTGACGATCGACAGCGCCAGAATCAGTTCCACCAGCAAGGCGGGAGCGGACGTCGGCGCACTCATCACTGTCTGGATGGCCTCACGTACGGCCAGAAGAACTGTATCCCAGGCGGGAATATGGTCGGACAGAAACGAAAGAGGGGCTGTCATCAGAGGGCATCCTGATCAGGCGTGACCGCGTCACATACCAGTCTGATCCGGAACAATGGAGTGCTTATCCTCACAACACGGCAGCCTCTTCATCCTCACCTTCCGGTCTCAGGGAGGACTAGCCGGAGAGTTCTGAACGTCCTCTTAAAATTGCAACGAAGCTTTACCTTACGTTACAAATTGAGCACGCACAGACTCCTCGTCGCAGAACATTATGGCAGCTTGCTGGTCGCAACCCGCCATGGCCCCTTGCGACGCCCCTTATGTAGACCTGAGGCGTGGTTGAGGCGCATGCACAATTCACCCATCTCGATGCGGCAATGCAACTCTGTCCACACTGCGTCAGGGTCGAGACCCTGATCGGCCCATATCGCAATAAGCCCCTTGATAAATCCTGCGCTGCTCCGGACGACTTCTTCCCTGTCACCCTCGATCGCCGCCGCCGTGCATTCCGCCATGACCAGACCAAGGACTCCGGCAAGATGACGGGTCACATCCTCGTCTGGGGTCACATCCTCCCGCTTCACCGTTGCGCGAAGCAAAGGAACAAGACTTTCGGTGGCGCCGGAAGAAGAAGATGTCATCCCAGCATCATGAAAAACATTCAGGGGGCGCGTCAATCAGAACAGAAGCACAATATCAACGCAACGAAGTTTCAGACTCCGATAAAGGCAGACGCCAGCCAGATATCAGTACATGCCAGAAGCTGTTTCCCTGCCTTTGGCAGCAACGACAAGCGCAAGGGCTGTTTCGGTCCGGCGCTTCGTGCGTGCCAGCCAGCCTCGCCCCCATCGTCTGAAACCGGCCCGCACCCTGTATTCCCGCTCCTGCATTCCCGAGAGGACAAGCACCAGCAACAGCGCCATCGTCTGCCTGCATTCGAGGGCCCGCTTTACTTCGGGACCGATTCCACTGCTTGGCGGCAAACCAAGACGTGCGTGCAATGTGGCAAGATTTTCCGGATCAATCTGGGGCAGAAGATCAGAGGCATTCATCTGATTCAGTGCGGCAAGAGTCTGCGGACCGATACAGCCGTCCATCGTAACCCCCACCATTCTCTGCAACAGGCGGGCTGACGCCGAAACCCCGCAGTTCCATCCGAAATCGAACACCATGAGATCAAGTCCGGGAGGAAGAGCGGTGCAGACTAGCGGATTCCAGAATCTGGAACGTGCGATAGCGTCAAAAGTATCCAGATCCAGATTGCGCATGTCGTCCGGCGAAACAGGATGGGGCTTCTTCCAGGACGCCAGCATAGCCGCAGATACACCGTAATGACTGCCGATCAGAACGCCCTTGCGGCCATTTTCATCAGGAAGCCAGTTACCCAGATCTTTTGGATCCTCACTATACCCACCCTCTGCAGTACGAACAAAATCTAGGCAGGCATCAAAATTCTGGCCAGTCAAAGCGCCTCTCTCCGGTTTTGTCATAGAATACCGGTTCAGGTCTGAAGGCAGACCACACACGGCCTGCGGAAAGTATCCGTCTCCACACAAAAAATGATGTGTTTTCAAAACCTTTTTAATTTCAGTTCTGTTTGACATAAGTGATAGACACTGTTCTGCGGACAGAAACAGGCGCTTCAGTTCCAGTCGGCGGCGCGTGACGTTTCCATGCTTACCTTTGACAAGGCCGCCACTCATCTCATTTCATATGAAAAAATCTATATATTTAAAAAATGCACATTCAAATCCGGCAGAAATCCCGTCTTTTGTCAGAAACGAAAATTCCAATACTGTTCGCCGTCAGCAAGCCACATCAAATACCACTCACATAAGAACTCAGAGAAAACCAGCAGATCAGATCCTGTCCACAGCGCTCAAGGCCCTGCGTCAAAAGCCAGCTTCAGTTTTCTTCCGGACTGTCAGGAGCCGCCTCTTCCTCAACAATCACGCCTTCCGCTTCTTCAGCAGGGGCGGGGCGGGGCGCCAGCAGATCAGCCGTGTTGTCCAGCGGATGTCGGGGCGATGTGAGCGTATCGCTCATCAGCTCTTCCCGACGCGGTAGATCATTAAGGCTTTTCAGACCAAAATGGCGGAGGAAGTCAGGCGTTGTGCCCCACAGGACCGGGCGTCCCGGCACTTCCTTGCGGCCACGCGGCGCGATCAGTGACTCCTCGATCAACGTATCAAGCGTGTTCTGATTGACGCTGACACCGCGAATTTCCTCGATCTCGGCGCGGGTGCAAGGCTGGTGATAGGCAATGATCGCCAGCGTCTCCATGGTCGCCCTCTGAAGCCGCCGCGGCTTCGGCATGACCCGTGTGAGCCGGGGAGCAAGATCAGAGGCCGTCCGAAACTGCCACCCTCCGGCCACTTCCACCGGCACGACGCCGCGTCCTGCATAACGGGCGACAAGAGTGGCCAGCACAGCGCGGACATAGGCTCCAATGTCATCCACGGCGTCCGGAACCAGTCCCTGCCCTTCCAGTAAACCGAGAATGGCGCGGGCGCTCACGGGGTCAGTGCTGGCGAAAATCATCGCCTCCACAAGCCGGACGGCTTCGTCGGATGGCGTTATCGAAAGCGGCTGCCGGCTTTCGCTCTGGGTGAGCGCGGCAATCACTGCGGCGTCTTCGTCCACCGTTCCGGAGGATTCAGGAGACGAGATCTGCGGTAAAGAAAGAGTCTGACCTGAAGTATTCTCTTCCACCGGACCAGCGACCTGATGAACAGACGTCTCCTGTCCGGTCAGGAAATGGCTCTCCGGGGACAGTTCAGCCGGAATGGCGTTGTCATCGTCCGGCGACTGCACGGTCTCGTTCATGCCTCTTCCCCTTGCGGTCTGAGCATGATCCGCCCGAACGCCTCTTCCTGTTTCAGTTCCAGCATGCCGCTTTTGGCCAGCTCAAGACCCGCGATCAGTGTGCCCGCCATGGCTGCGCGCCGGATCCGCACACCTTCGACCTCGTCGGCGCCATCAGGAAGATCCGGCATGAAGTCGTCCAGCGCGTTCCAGCCCGGCGGCGTGCTGCCCAGCAGTTTACGCAGCCGCGCCAGCGCGTCCTGCACGGACCAGAACCGGATGGTCCGTGGCGTGTAGATCCGATGGCGCGCCGAGCGCCGGATGACGGCCATGTAGGCCCGCATCAGTTGAGGGACATCCAGCGCCAGACCGGACCGGTCGATTTCCACAAGCGTCTCGCTGGCGCCACGGGAAAAGACATCGCGTCCAAGCTGCGGACGGGCCGCCAGCCATTCAGCCGCAGCCCCGATACGGGCCAGCTCCTCCAGACGGGCCGCAAGCAGCTCCGCCGCATCCTCGGCTTCCTCGTCCGGCCCGTCTTCCGGCGGGAGCAGCAAGCGGGATTTCAGCCATGCCAGCCAAGCGGCCATGACCAGCCAGTCGGCGGCCAGCTCCAGCCGGATCGACCGGGCGGACTCCACAACAGCGAGGTACTGTTCGACAAGCTGGAGGATCGAAATCCTGGCCAGATCAACCTTCTGCGCCCGCGCAAGGTCGAGCAGCAGGTCCAGCGGCCCCTCGAAGCCGTCCAGATGCAGCAGGGGAGACCGAAGCTCCCCCCCTTCCTCCTGCGACTCTCCTGTTCCGTCACCTTTTTCCGGGCTGCACACGCCACGGACTCCGAAGTCGGCGAGCATGAACTCAGGGGCGCAGGACGTTACAGGCATGTCCATGTTCGCGGAGACTGTCACAGAACGTCCGGGCGGACGCGATGCTGTCAAAACCCCTGGTGCGCAGACGGTAGAAAATCGCGTTGGTGTGAGTCACCTTCTCGATCACAGGAGAATGCCCGGCAAAGAGATCCGGGGAAATGCTCCTGATTCTGTCCCACTCCTTGAGGGCGGCATCCTGCGAGTTGAGGGCGGCAAGCTGAACACCGTAAGGTCCGGAGGCCGCAGCGGACACGGCGCCTGCTGCCTTCGTCGCCTCAGGCCTGTCGGTGACAGGTTTTGCTGTTTTGCTGGCAACCCTGGCTGTCGGGGCAACCGGCTGTCTGGCCTCCGGGGGAGCCTCTTCAATGGCCCCGTTACCAGCCTCCGAAGCAGGCGCTTCCTTTGCGGTCGCAGAAGGAGCGGTGGTGCTGTCTTCGCTCGGCAGCGCCTTCCCGGGAGCCTCTTTTTCCGGATCAGCAGGCGCATTGGATTCTTCCGGCGCAGGAGCCTGCTCACTCCCGGCGACGGCTGTCTTTTCTTCCGCAGGTGGAGCCGCAGCTTTCGCCGTCTCTTCTTTCGGCGCAGCCTCTTTCAGGGCGTCATCCTTCGCCGCCGCACCATAACGGGCCGCCAGCGCCGCCGGGTCAGGCTGCTCGGGAGAAGGCGCCAGATGCGTCGCACCCTGCTGCTCCGTTTCCATGGGCGGCGGCATCATGTCGTTGAGTTCCATGCCGCCCGGATCAAGAGGCTTCTCGCGAATGGGTTCAGGAGGCGGCCCAAAGACGGGAATGCCGCTCTGATGGTGACCGAGCAACGACCAGCCCCCCACTCCGACCAGCAGCAGGGCCCCAAGCCCCACCGCGCCATAGGTCAGCGCACGCGTTGTCCTGTCGGCAGGCAGCAGTGAGCCGAGCGCAAACGCCCTGCCCGCGCCCTTCTCACGCCGACGCGGCGGCGGGATGTCGTCATCATAGTCCGTCGCCATGCGCTCACGGGCACGACTGAGACGGTCTTCGTGCGGATTGGGTGGTGGGGAATCGCTTTCGGTCATCGCATTTCCTCGACGGGCTCAACACCCATGACAGCCAGACCGGAGCGGATGGCCATGGCGGTCGCCGCGACCAGCGCCACACGGGCCAGGGTTCCTTCACGGTCATTGTCCTGCAGAAAGCGCAGGGTGGTCTCATCGCGACCCCGGTTCCACAGTGCATGGAAGTCGGCGGCCAGATCGCCCAGATAGAAGGCGATCCGATGCGGCTCGCGGGCAACGGCGGCCCCTTCGATCGTGCGGGGCCAGCTCGCGATCCGACGCAGCAGCGCAATCTCGGCGTCGGCGATAAGCGCCCTGAGAGACACCTTTCCCAGTGCGTCCGACGCCACGGCCTCCGCACCGAGCATCTCCTCGGCGGCGCGCAGGACCGAACGGCAGCGGGCATGGGCATACTGCACATAGAACACCGGGTTGTCGCGGGTCTGCGCCACCACGGCGTCCAGATCGAACTCCATCTGCGCGTCGCTCTTGCGGGTCAGCATGGTGAAACGCACGGCGTCCTTGCCGACTTCATCCAGCAGATCGCTCAACGTCACGAACGTACCGGCGCGCTTGGACATGCGGACCGGCTGGCCGTCGCGCACGATATGCACGATCTGGCACAGCGGCACTTCCAGCGGCACCCTGCCGTCTGTCAGCGCCTTCACGGCCGCCTTCATGCGGCTGACATAGCCGCCGTGGTCCGCGCCCAGCACGTCGATCAGCACCTGCTCGCCACGCTCGACCTTGTCGAGGTGGTAGCCGATGTCATTGGCGAAATAGGTGTTCGTGCCGTCCGACTTGCGGAGCGGACGGTCCACGTCGTCGCCGAATTCCGTGGAGCGGAACAGGGTCTGCGGGCGGACCTCCCAGTCATCCGGCAGCTTGCCTTTGGGCGGCTCCAGCACGCCTTCATAAAGCAGGCCCTTGTCTTCGAGCGCCTTGATGGCGCGGTCGGTGACGCCGTCCGCCAGCACCTTCGCTTCGGAAGTGAAGACATCATGCTTCACACCAAGCGTCAGCAGATCCTCGCGAATGCCGTCCATCATGCGGGCGACGGCGAAATCCTTGACCAGCGCAAACCATTTCTCGGCGGGAGCGGGCTTTGCGCCGTCCTCTGCAAGCGAAGCGCCGTGAGCCTCGGCCAGAGCCTGTCCGATGGGGATCAGATACTCGCCCTGATATTGCAGACCGTTCGGCGTGATGGCGTTGAACGCCTCGGCATCCATCGTCGAACCGATGGCCTGAAGGTAACGCCAGTAGGTGGCCCATGCCAGCGCCGCGACCTGATTGCCCGCGTCGTTGATGTAGAATTCCTTGGTGACGTCGTAGCCCGCCTTGTCCAGCAGATTGGCCAGCGCGTCACCGACCACCGCGCCGCGACAGTGACCGACATGGACCGGGCCGGTCGGGTTGCAGGAGACGTATTCGACGTTGACCTTCGTTCCCTTGCCGATCTGCGAGTCACCAAACGCCTCACCGGCTTTCAGCACGGAGGGGATGACATCCTGTAGAACGGAATGGTTGAGGGTGATGTTGACGAAGCCCGGCCCGGCCGCCTCGGCGGAGGCGATGCCTTCAACACCGAGCAGCGATGTCGCGATATCTGCTGCAATATCGACGGGCTTGCGACGCGCTGGCTTGGACGCGATCAGCGCCGCGTTTGTCGCCATGTCACCGTGAACAGGGTCGCGTGTCGGCGTCAGTTCCACGCGGGCGAGAAGATCCTCGTCGATATCCGGCACGATGCGACGCAGGACATCCAGTACATGTGCGCGGTAGCGTTGGAACAGACAGTCAGACATGCGTGCGGGCTCCTCCCTTTGTGTTTGGCGCGTCCTGAGCAGCGCCCCTTGATCCAGCGGATGTCGTCATACAGCGCAATGACGGGAAACGCGACAGCGCGAAGCAACTGCGGCAGAATCGAAAGGACGATAAATCCGGTCAGCGTGGCAGGTCAGTCGCCAGTTCATCGCCAAACCCACCCGCGTCACGGAAAAACTCCCGCAACAGTTCCAGAAAGGCGCGCACATTGGCGTTGGACTGCTGGCGCGGCAGCATGACCGCGTAGAGATCGACTTTCTCGCCATAAAAATCGGGCAGGATTCGGACCAGCCGCCCGCTCGCGATATCGCGATACACGTCGCTGAGCAGTTTATAGGCAATTCCACGTCCCGAAACCGCCCAGTCATGGACGATCTCGCAGTTGGTGCTGGAGAGCTTCGGATTCACCGTCACCACATGCTTTTCGCTTTCGTTGCCGACGGCCCATTTGTTGAGAACGGTCATCGTTTTCTGCCGCCTGATGCACAGACATTCGTGGTTGGCGAGTTCGTCGGGTGTCTGCGGGACAAGCCGATTCTCGAAATAGGCCGGAGAGGCGCAGAGCACACGACGTGTGGTGGCCAGAAGCGTGACGATCGAACCGGGCGTATCGGGCAGGCCCAGACGGATGTTGATATCCAGAAGGCCGTCTCCGGGGTCGTGTATGCCTTCGCTGGCGAGCACGAGACTGACCTGAAGTTTGGGGTAGCGTTCGCTGAACGCCTCGATGAACGGGGCGATCTGCCGCCGCCCCAGTTCCATCGGCGCTCCGACGATCAGGCTGCCCTGTGGCTCGCCACTGGATGAAGCGATCTCGTTTTCGAGTGTGTCGATTTCCGCGACAATCACCAGCGCCCGCTCATAATAGACCTGCCCGGCCTCACTGAGACGAAAAACGCGGGTGGTTCTGATGATGAGCGTCACACCGAGTCGCGCTTCAAGGGTCGCGAGTCTCCGGGAGATGACGGCCGGCGACGTGCCCAAGGCGCGGGCGGCGGCGGTGATGCTCCCCGCATCGACGAGGTTGATGAAAAATCTCAGATCGCTGGCTTCGCCCTGCATGTCACTGGTCCATTGTTGCGTCAGCTGAAAAAGCGTTTTGTTTTTAAAGCTGCTACCGGATCACCATTTCTTGAGCGCATACTCTACTCAGATCAGAGGAGTTATGACGTGAATATCATTCAGGAGAAAAGTCCCAAGACGGCAGAACTGAAGTCTGCCGTGACCGGCGCCGTTGTTTCGGATGAAAAAAACAAACATTTGTCTGAGCTGGTTGGCGAGGACCTCAAGAAGGCCCTGATCGGCACATGGCAGCTTGTTTCCTATCAGGTTGAGTTGCAGGAAACGGGTGAATTCATTGACGCGATGGGCGCGACCCCGCGCGGTCGTGTCATTTTCACGCCCGACAACTGGGTGGCTTTCAATCTGGAAGGCAGCAACCGCACGCCTGCGGAAACCGTGGATGATCATCTGGAACTGCTGAATACGCTGGTCGCCTATATCGGTCGTTACCGCATTGAGGGAAACCAGTGGGTCACCTCGGTGGAGACCGCCTGGGCACCGCAATGGGTCGGCACCGAACAACGCCGCACGGTGACGGTGGATGGTGAGTTCGCCAGCGTCATCACGCCGTGGCGGAAAATGCCGAACTGGGGTGGCGGCAAGATGTCACGCAGCATCATCCGCTTCCGCCGGGCTCATTAAATCCACAAGCCCGGACTGGAAACAGAAGTCTTCGGATGCCGCTTTTTTCAAAAAAACGGCGTCACCTGAATCTTTTTGAAACAAGCTTCACCGAAGACTTCCTGACTTCTGAAGGGGAGCTTCAAGAGCGGCGGCGGTTGGCCGCTGCTCTCGCAGCGATGCCCGCCAGATGACGGCGGCACAGCAGGACATCCATTGAACCCGTCTGCTTGCACGCAAATTCAAATGCTTGCGTCCGTCGGGCCAGATCAAGCAACGCAGGCAGTGACCATGTGTCCAGCGCCCGCTCGAACGCCTGCTGTTTCTTGAAAAACACCGGAGGCCGAAGCGTCTTCATCGCGTCCATCCGGCTCTGACCCAGCTCCAGCTCCGCCTTGACCCGACGCAGCCGCCCGATATGACTGAGCAGAACACGCGCCATGGCCACCGGGTTTGCGCCTTCCGATAGCGCCCGCTCCAGCGCAAGATCGGCCCCGGCCTTGTCACCCTCCATGGCGAGAAACACGGCGTCATCGACAGAAGCCGACCCGGAGTCGCCAATGCAGAGCATCAGGTCATCGAGGTGGAGCTCGCCGTTCTCTCCGGCATAGAGCGCCAGCTTCTCCACTTCATTGCGCACGCCCGCCCGATCCGCGCCAAGGCGGCCCGCCAGCCACCCCAGCGCCTCACTGCTGATCCGGACCTGCCGCTCTTCCAGCATCCGACGCACGGAGCTTTCCAGCGCACGTCCCTCTTCCGGATAGCAGCCGATGGAAGCCGAGTCCGGCCGGGTTTCCGCCAGCTTGCGGAGTTTCCCTCGAGCCGGAAGAGCTCCTGCCTCAAGAATGATCAGACTGTTGGCCGGGCTGTCGAGCAGAGATGCAACAGCAGTCGCCAGTCCGTCCGTCGCCTCTCTCACCCAGACGACCCGCCGACCACCGTCGAGAGACAGCGCAGTGGCTTCCTCCTCAAAACGGGCATGATCATCCCGCGCCAGCAGGGACACGCGGAACGGATCATCCAGAGAACCCGCGGACCGGCGGGTCAGTGCCGCGGCATGCTCACGAATCAGACCGCTATCGTCGCCATGCAGAAGCACAAAACGCCAGTTATCAGGCGCAGCAAGCACTTTCCCGACCGAGCGGGCATCGATCTTCACCATGGCAGGAAAAAAAGAGGTGGGAGAACAGCTCCCACGCTCATCCGGCTATCTGGTCGGATCATCATCATTGGGATCAAGACGTCCGGTGGCCATGGCGGGCACACCATCCGGACCCGCCCGATCAACAGGCTGCTCGGTATCCGAACGCGGCATGAGGTCGGTATTGGGGTAGAAAACGGCTGCGGGCTTGTTGCTGACGGCCGCCTTGGTCTGCGTTTCGAACCACGTCGCGACCTGCTGTGTGACGCCTTCGGCCAGAGTTTTTGCTACACGGGCCTGAAGAGTCTCGATGTTCAGACTCTGCGCGAAATACTGTTCGAACGTATTGTTGAGCCCGTCCATGGTGGTGGTATCTCCCTGCGCGAGCAGACGAGGGGTCTGCTCAACCGTGTAGAGAGACCAGTGAGCCCGTCCGACAACACGCATGCGTCCGGATGTATTGTCTTCATGCACGTCGATGGATTCGATATCCATGCCCGGATTGACCTGCAGCGTATAGCCATCCGGATCTTCCGGTCCCGCCCCAGCGAATTCCTGCTGCAACGCCAGACGGGTCATCTGGCCGAACCGTTCGGGGATGCTGGCGATATAGACCCGCTTCATCTTCTCGCTAACGCCGGGATGCTGCTTCGTGTCTTCGTAAAGCGCGTGAAAACCGCAGCCACCCAGAAGGAGCGGGAGGGCAAGCATTACCGGAGCCGCCTGCCTGCGCAACCAGCGGGAGAGAAAGCTGCGGTCGGTCATCATCCTGCCTTCGCCACCACGAAATTGACGATGCGGTTCGGCACATGGATGCGCTTGACGATCCGCTGGCCTTCCAGCAGTCGCGCCACGTTCGGCTCGGCTTCGGCGCGGGCGATCACCGCGTCCGCCGCCTCATCCGGCTCGGCCTCGATCGTGCCGCGCAGCTTGCCCATGATCTGCACCGCCATCTTCACACGGGTGACGGCCAGTAGTTCAGGAAGCGCTTCCGGCCAAGCCTGCTGAACCACCAGCCCCTCGCCGGGCTCCAGCGTGGCGAACAGTTCTTCCGCCAGATGCGGCATCATCGGCGCGGCCAGAAGGCAGAGCGTGCGGGCCGCTTCACGGCGGGCGAAAGCCATGTCGTCTTCACCCGCTTTCTTCTCGGCGTCGGAAAGCGCGGAGGTCAGCTCATGCAGACGGGCGACGGCGACGTTCACGGTGAAGGCTTCCAGCGCTTCCGTGACGGCGGCGATGGTGCGATGCGTCGTGCGACGGAGCGTATCGACCGCTTCGGGCATATCGCCAGCGGACGGTGCTGCATCGACCGGGCAGCTTGCGGCCACCTGTTTCACGATACGGAACAGGCGCTGCACGAAACGACCGGACCCGGCGACACCGGCCTCGGTCCATTCCATGTCGCGTTCCGGCGGGCTGTCGGACAGTACGAACCAGCGCGCCGTGTCAGCACCGAAGCGGTCGATGATGGCGACCGGCGCGACCGTGTTGCGCTTGGATTTCGACATCTTCTCGATGCGACCGATGGTGACCGGCTCGCCCGTTTCGTGGTGCGTCGCACCCGTACCGCTGCGCACGACCTCTTCCGGATAGAGCCACGCGCCGTTCACGTCCTTGTAGCTCTCGTGATTCACCATGCCCTGTGTGAACAGGCCAGAGAACGGCTCCGCAACATCGAGATAGCCGGTGGCTTTCATCGCCTTGGTGAAGAAGCGGGCATAGAGCAGATGCAGGATCGCGTGCTCGATACCGCCGATATACTGGTCCACGGCCAGCCAGCCGTCAGCCGCCGCCTTGTTGGTCGGCGTTGTCGCGTGCGGTGCGGTGAAGCGGGCGAAATACCACGAGCTGTCCACGAACGTGTCGAACGTGTCGGTCTCGCGTGTCGCGGGTCTGCCGCATTGCGGGCAGTCCACATGCTTCCAGGTCGGATGATGGTCGAGCGGATTGCCGGGACGGTCGAACGTCACGTCCTCCGGCAGTTCGACCGGAAGCTGTTCGTCCGGCACGGGCACCGCGCCACAGCTTTCGCAGTGGATGATGGGGATCGGACAACCCCAGTAACGCTGACGGGACACGCCCCAGTCGCGCAGACGCCAGTTCACAACACCGGTGCCGACGCCGAGTCCTTCCAGACGCTGGATGGCTTCCTTGCGGGCTTCGTCAGTGGTCCGGCCATCGAGGAAGCCCGAATTGATCATGGTGCCATCGCCGGTCCACGCCTTGTCGGTGATGGTGAAGCTGTCCTTCGTCTCGCCCGCGGGCAGGACGACGGGGACGACCGGCAGATTGTATTTGTGCGCGAAATCAAGGTCGCGCTGGTCGCCGGAGGGGCAGCCGAACAGGGCGCCGGTGCCGTAATCCATCAGCACGAAATTGGCGATCCAGACAGGGAAGGTGGCGTCCGGCAGGAACGGGTGGCTGACCTTCAGGCCGGTGTCGAAGCCGCGCTTCTCGGCGGTCTCGACTGCCTCCACCGAGGTGCCCATGCGGCGGCATTCAGCAATGAACCCGGCGGCATCCGGATTGGTCTCGGCGACCTTGGCCGCCAGCGGGTGATCCGCCGCGATGGCGAGGAACGACATGCCGAACAGCGTGTCCGGGCGGGTGGTGAACACCTCGACCGCGTTCAGGTCTTCGTTGAAACCGGCGGGCGGATGCGCCAGCGGGAAGCGCAGGCGCGCGCCATCGGAGCGTCCGATCCAGCGCTCCTGCATGGTGCGGACGCGCTCCGGCCAGCGATCCAGCGTCTTGAGGCTGTCCAGCAGATCCGGCGCGAACTGCGTGATCTTCAGGAACCACTGCGAGAGTTTCTTCTTCTCGATGGGCGCGCCCGAGCGCCAGCCCCTGCCGTCCACGACCTGTTCGTTGGCCAGAACCGTGTTGTCGATCGGGTCCCAGTTGACCCAGGACTCACGGCGGTCAACGAGACCGGCCTTCAGGAAGTCGAGGAAGATTTTCTGCTGCTTGCCGTAATAATCCGGCAGGCAGGTGGCGATCTCGCGGTCCCAGTTCAGGGAGAAGCCGAGGCGCTTCAGTGTCTCGCGCATCGCGGCGATATTGGCGAGCGTCCATTCCTTCGGATGCACGCCACGCTCGCGGGCGGCATTCTCGGCGGGGAGACCAAAGGCGTCCCAGCCCATCGGGTGCAGCACGGAAAAGCCACGCGCACGCTTGTAGCGGGCGACGACATCGCCCAGCGCGTAGTTGCGGACATGGCCCATGTGAAGCTGTCCCGACGGATAGGGGAACATCTCCAGCACGTAGTATTTCGGCTTGTCGGCAGGTGGCACGTCGGGGACGGTGAACACACCTTCCCTGTCCCATTCCTGTTGCCAACGGGTCTCCACCGAGCGGAAATCGTAGCTTGCGGGGGTATCGTCGACAGTCATGATAGCATCGGTCCGGAATGGCGAAATGAACAGGAGGCGGGCGGTCCTGACGGGACGTCCACAGAAAGCCGGTCGGGATCAGGTGAGCCCGACCGGAGCAGACAGTGCTGCGGGATCAGTTGTCGTTATTGCCGTTATCGGCGCGGAGCTGACGCGCGCGGGCCAGAATCTTGGAGGTAATGTCGGAAGAGGTGTTGGCTGCTGGTGGCACGTCGGTCCATTCGCCACCTTCATAAACCTGACGGAATACACTCACGCGCAGGGCGTCCGAGCGAAGGCGCCTGTCCAGCACATAGGCGGTAATCTTGAAGCGCTCGCCATGGGCTGCCGGCGGGGTGTACCAGTCTGTCAGAATAAAGCCGCCGACTGCATCCGCCGTGGAAATCGGCATGAAGGACAGCGTATCCAGAGCGCCACGCCAGAGATAGGCGTTCACGCCGCCGCTGAGCTGGTCGTCACCACCCGTGGCGCTGCGGTCTTCCTTGAGGAGCTGATTCCGGGGAGCCGTAAGATCACTGGCCTTGTTCCCGCCTGATGAGCAGGAAGTCAGCCCCAGCAGCAGGGCCATTGCAGGCGTCAGAAGAGCGATGCGGGTGGAGAACGACAAAGACTGACGAACGTGCGTGATGGCCATTTGGTGTTGCAGCTCCTGAAGCAAGACCCGCCAGCCGCCCCCACCCGGTGCAAGACCTTCTGGTATTCAGGGCACGGAAGAACTGGGTACGACTGATGAGTTCTCATATCCCGTTGAAGAGGTTCCGCCAAGCACTGGCTTCGACTGCCCTGCAAAGGCGGACGAAGCAGCCGGGATTCCGGCACGTTCCAGCAGGCCGAGCAACAGGGTGAGCCGTTCCGGCGGCAGGTAGGCGTGATGAAGACTGACCACCTCAAGAGAAATCTGCGGCATCAGCTGGAGAAGCTGTGAACGGGCCTGTGTCAGCTCATTGAGGAGGGAGGCTTCCCCGGCCTCTTCAACCGCGACAAGGCCGGCCAGATGAAGTGTCAGCATGGCAATGCGCGTAGGCGACATGCTGAGCGCGATGCGTGAACGCTCCACAGCCTCTCTTGCATTGCCACCAAGGAGAAAGATGAGAACCACGTCTGTGTCGAACAGATCGATGTAAGGGTGGGTGGGATGGCTTCGTCGGAAGGTTTTCAGGCTGGCGGCGGCTTCTTCCGGCCTGTCTCTCATCAGGAGAGCATAAGCTTCCATGGCGATGACGACGCCGAACAAAGGCGCGAAGGGTTTCGCTTCCTCAATCAGCCTCAGTCCGGCCTCCCGCTCCGACGGCCTGTCCAGCAGAAGCCGAGCCAGCATCAGTCGCCCGGTAAGGGTTTCAGGGACAATACGGACCAGCCCTCGCGCGGCCTCGATGGCGGCTGCACGGTCATGCTCGATCCTTTCCGGCATCCATTGCTCATACGATCGCACAAGCCCGAAGAGTGCAGCGGTCTGCAGCAGAAAAGGGTGCTGTGGATCACGTCTGAGCGCGCTCTGGAGCAGCTTTTCCGCAGGATCGAAACAGGCCGGCTCCTTGCGGTTGATGAGGGCGAAGGCCCGGAGACCAGCTTCCAGTGGTGTCAGCTCATCAGCAAGACGGCTGGCTGAATTTCGTGCTTCCGCAAGCGCGATTCGCCAACCGATTTCTGACGTCAACTGGGCTGAGACTGCGTCACAGTTTTCTGGGGCGATCAGAAAACGCTCGGCCCAGACAATCATACCTTCCCGCCGCTGGTCCGTCACGCGAACGAGAAGTCTGACCCGCGTGCTGAGTGTTCCCCCCGCCACTCCTGGCAGAAAGCTGGTCTGGAGCTTGGTTTTGATCAGGTAATCACCGGATGTTCTTGCTTCGACTTTTGAAGACTCAGGCGAGAGAGGCGTGCGGGATGGAGGAAAAACGGACAGAAAGCCCAGATTGGCAAGCCCGACGGCGGTCTGATCCAGAACAGTCTCGAGATCCGGCGTGACGGCGGTCACAAGCTCAGGCTGAAGAGGTGAGAAGCCGATACTGGCAATTGTACGGCTTCCTGCGCCCCAGCTTTTTGTAGCATGCAAGGCGCCACCCGCGGTGGGGCGGTAAGCACCATCAGCCTCCGCGCCATTTGCATAGGAAACGCTTCTTCCTGACAGGATCTCCGGTCCTGCGTCAGAGCGGCCGGCCCCCTGGGAGCCGCGCAGTTCACCTATCAACATCATTGTCGCGGCTGACGGTTCATTCGCAAGAGAATCGCGGAATGCTGCAAGACATTGTTCCGCCGCCAGAAGCGCGGCGCTTGTATCTGCTGTCCTGACCAGTTCCCGCATCAGGACTTTCCAGGCATTCTCATTCAGACGATCAAGGCGAAGCAGCCTGTTTGCGGCCTCGATGCGCTGTCCCGGATCAGGCAGAGATGACTGGGCCTGCTCCAGAACCGTTACGAGATGCTGGCGCAGGCGGTTACGCTGCAGAATCAGCCATTCATCCAGAGCCGGATCGACGGCCTCAAGGTCAGTCAGAAGGGTATGTTCGGTTTCGGGAAGCTTCAGAATGCCGGAAGGAGACGCATTCAGATACCGCTCCACATCCACAGTCGTGAGAACGGGCTTCAGAGCCAGGGCATGCCGCTGAATCTCCAGAATATCTGTACCAAGAGGGCTGAGCGCCTCTGAAAGTCTGTGAATTTCCTGGCGGAGCGAAGCGCGTGCCTGTTCATCCGAACGTCGACTCCACAACAGATGCGCAAGATTTTTGCGCGTAACGGGACGACGATCTGACAGGGCAAGAATAGCGAGCAGACCACGTGTTTTGGCGCCCGTCGGCGTCAGGATCGTTCCGTCCAGCATCTGAACAGCCATCGTGCCAAGCAGCTCAAGATGCAGAATAGCCGCCTGAGATTTCCTCAGCCCGGGTTTAATGGTGCCGAACAGACCCATGTGTCCCTGCTTTCCTCCTGTGTCGCCGGCCCTTTTTTCTGGTCCGGGCACGCGCCTCCGGTAATGGGGCCTCCGATAGTGGATGAGTGTGCAGCGAAACAGTTTCGCGGAAATGAACGTGGCACGTCAGATTGTATTTCGAATGTTGCCTGGAGATTGATACGTAGGCGGCAAAAGAGGCTTTATTTTGATTACGATCAATTTATTGGAAAAAAATACCAATACTCAGAGAGAAAGACGCTGGGTCGTTCCTCCTGTTATCCATAATGAAAAACATTCCGGAAGCGGAGAGGTAAAGCAGGAAACCGTCTTTCCTTCCTGGGCAGTCGGGATCAATCCATAAAAAAAGGGAGGCAGAGCCTCCCTTTTTCACGCCTCGCCTTGCGGCACGAGGCGTATGGACCTGTCAGAAAAATCCGGTCGGATTATGCAACCTGAACGGCTGACTGCTCTGCTCCATCAATGCGATAGGGGCCTGCCATCAGAACCTCGATCTCCACCATGCGGGCGAAAAGGCCTTCTCCAGCAGAGCCGAGCGACAGAAGAGCGTTGCCTGCTGTCCAGCGACCGACACCACCTTCATAAGCGTGCCATCCATCGAGAGCGGTCTCGCTGAGATGGTCGTTCAGGATGGAACGATCACGACCGTTGGTAACAGTCACTTCGCTTACGACCACACCCAGATTACGGCGGTCATCACAGAACGGACCCACCATCTCGGAAGGCCGTGACGTGCGTGAAACGATGCGGACATCAGCAACGCTTGACGGAACCATGAAGCTGTATGTGTTGCCTGCGTGACGGACGGCGCGGATTTCACGACCATCTTCGGTAACGAGGCGAATGTCCGGATCGGTCGTCGTTTCCATGACGCTTGCCGCGTCTGTCAGGCCAAGCGTTTCAGCGCGTGCTGCTACAGCTTTCCAGACGGGCTCGACTGTTGCGCGGTCTGTTGCAAGCGGGGCGCCTGCGTCGCGCTCCCAGGTCTTGCCGCCAGCAATGACAAAGCCGCCGGCAAAGTGTGGGCGCATCGCACGGATCGTGGAGTTTTCGAACGTGCCACGGTTGCCGGTGTCGAGATAGCTTTCCGTCTCCAGACCCTCGGAAACGATCACGCCATGCTGCTCAAGTTCGATATGGAAGAAGTCAAAGGCGTTGATGGAACGATCGATCAGGATTGAACTCCCGTTGACCAGCATACGGACAGGAACGAATTTTCCATCCACATGGATGCAATGCTCGGAGGTCACGAGCAGATCGCGGTGCGGAGCACCTTCACCGAATGCGTCCTTACGGATACGAACCGGATACGCATCCTCATCGAAACCAAGCGCCGCAACGTCAGCATGCGAACGGCCAAGCCATGCGAGCGGACGGAAAACGGTCTGGCCATTCTCGATGACAGCAATTTCGTCACCTTCCACCAGCGTCTCGACCAGCTTCTCTCCGTCACGTGTCAGAATGTGCGTGCCCGGGAGAAAGCAGCCCTCAATGCAGCTACCGCCACCGTTCGTGTAGAAATTCTGGTTTGATGTCGGATTGGAGGCTGTGCCGCCAACGCCCGTCACGGACACGCCATAATAGCCTGAACCGGCGTTAGCGTGCGGGTTTGCTGAACTGGCGTTTACAGGGATGGAGCTGCTTTTCTTCAGAATCAGCGTGGAGCTGTCAGTATAGCTGCCTGCGATACCAATAGATGTACCCAGTCCACCCGGAATGTTATTTGTGCACATCGAAGCGCCGGAACCGAAATTGGTAACCGTCGCGTTCTGGAGAGCAGGATAGGTGTAGTACTGATCACCACCAGCGGAGATATCCTCACCCACAAGATTGGCTTCGTAGGACCACTTACCCGTCTCGTTGTTCAGGACAAGGGAAGATCCCTGGGCGCCCATGTTAATCTTGCCGGCGACACTGGTGCCGTGACCATCAGAATCAATGGTCAGGTGGGCACCGTTTACATTGATGCCGCCCGTTGAACCGGAGGCATTATATTCTTTAATAACAGCCGTGCCGATCGTCGCACCGCCTTGAAGAACATAATACTTGCCGGTTTCCAGAGTAATTGTACCTGAATTGGAGGCAAGCACATAAGGGTCGCTCTCGGTGCCCGTACCGGCTGTGTATGCAGCATACTGCGTCGATGTCGCTTGTGTAACCATGATGTCTGATCACTCCTGATCGTGTGGCCGGCAGTTCCGGTGTTTGTTTCTGATTAACGACACGGCGCAAAATCTGTCAACAAAATAAAACGTAAATGTTCGCAAAATACAAACATTAGTCTGACAATGTGTTGCTGGCCGCTTGATTAACGCAAGGCAAGCGCGGAGAATTTTCGTTAATCCCTTAAGCCATCTTGGATTCATCTCGTTTGTTGTGATGCCGCAACAGGACGGTTTAATGACTTTGTTAATGATTTATTCGCTGGAAGAAGTGTTGAAAAAACATTAACAGATAACCAGCGTGATGAGCGGCCCAGGCCTTGCATCGCTATAAAACCGACCAAACAAGGTCAGGCGCAGCCCGATCGGAGTCGGTTTCACTGTTACGGAGATCGAACAGAAATGCGTGAACTTACAACTGTAGAAATGACTGAAGTTGCAGGCGGCTGCTGCTACAATCCTTGCGGTTATCGCCCGGTCGCTCCAGCCTGCGGCCCAAGCGCTTCTGTCATTGCGGCCTATGCAGGCTATCTGGCAGGCCAGTACAACATCTATGCCGATATCTTTAACGGCGCCAGCTGCTCAACCATCCAGTCAGCCGTCTGCAACATGTACAAGGACGTGCAGGTCGGTTACACAATGGGCCAGAGCATGACAGTGAAGCAGGCCACAACCCTGCTCAGCAATGTCGAATCTTCGATTCGTGGCGCTGTTACAACGAATTGTTGGGGCTGCGTGACGAGCATGAACCTCATTGACTTCCCGCCGTCAGCCAACCCGGGCGGCCTCGGCTGATCCTGATCAGCATGGGGGCGTCGCAAGACAGCCCCCATAGTTCCACATTTTGATCTACACCCCCTTCTTGACACATATTTTTTTCATTTTTCGTTTTTCTTTATTGTTTTGATGTCAGGTTGTAAGACCATCCGGTCGGCACCTTAAGGTCTTCTTTTTGTATGTCTTCTCTCTACCGTCAGGAAGCGCTTGACGCCCGCCGACAGGCGTGGCTGGGGCAGGTGCAGGCGACCCAGTCGCTCTCCATTCGTGTTATTTCATGGTTCACGCTGGCGCTGGTTTTTCTGGCGGTATTATACGTGTACTTCGGCATCTATACGCGCCGCGTGCATGCCTCCGGCTACATGCTTCCCCCCACCGGGCTGATCACAATCGACGCCAGCGCGGCGGGTATCATCAGTACCCGACTGGCGGAAGAAGGTCAGCATGTCCATAAAGGGCAGAAACTTTTTACCATCGATCTAGAAGCACGCTCCTCGACCGGCCCGACGCAGGAACAGGTCCTTGGCCAGTTGCGCAGACAGCGTGAGCTGCTGGAGCAGCAAAAGGAAATCCGGATCGCAGATGCGCCTGTGGAAAAGCAGGCGCTGGTAAACCAGATCCGCAACCTCCAGCAACAGCGCCAGTTGACCGGAATGCAGCTGTCCAACGACGCCAAGGTGCTCCCCGTGGTGGAAGCAGCCGTGAACCGCATGAAGAACGCGCAAAGCGCTCATCTTGTCACGGAAACGCAGTTCCAGAGCCAGCTCTATACTTATGCGCAACTGCTCAGCAGCCACGCGCAGTTCCTGCAGACCTATACCGATACTGAAGGCAAGATCTCGGACAACACGTCAAAGCTGATGCGTTACGACCGGCAGACGGCACATGACATCAATGATCTGGACCGCCAGATTGCCGATATCGACAAACAGATCGATGAGAGTGAAGGTCATCGCACCATCATCATCGAAGCCCCTGATGATGGCATTCTTTCTGCTGTACGAGGCAATCTTGGCCAGCAGGTCTCTGCCGGCACACCTCTTGTCACGCTTCTGCCCACGGGACGGTCCCTGGACGCCGAGCTGTATGTCAGCAGCGCCTCCATAGGCTTCCTGCGTGAAGGCGAACCCGTACTGATGCATTACGCCGCCTTCCCCTATCAGCGTTTCGGGCTGGCGCGCG
Source organism: Acetobacter aceti (assembly GCF_002005445.1). Lineage (NCBI taxonomy): Bacteria > Pseudomonadati > Pseudomonadota > Alphaproteobacteria > Acetobacterales > Acetobacteraceae > Acetobacter > Acetobacter aceti. The sequence continues at coordinate 50,984 of NZ_CP014692.1, read as the reverse complement.
GGCGCGTCGTGGAAATCACCAGAGCGCCTATCACGGAATCCCAGCCGGGACAGGGACAGCAGCAGTCCTCGTCCGGCGGCAAGGACAAGAAAGACAGCAGTGCCGGGTCCGGCGGTGGAGATCTTTATCGTATCCGGGTGAAACCTGATCAGCCCTACATCATGGCTTATGGCGAAAAAAAACCGCTGGAAGCCGGAATGGAAGTCGACGCGGATATCGCCATCGACTCACGTCGCCTCTATCAGTGGATATTCGACCCTGTGATCAGCATGCGTGAAAGCATCGTCGCCATCAGCGGGGGGCTCGTCGACAAATGAGCGAGGCCTTCAACTCCCTCCAGTTCGGTTTTGGCAAGAAAACACCGGTCATGCTTCAGGTCGAAGCTGCGGAATGCGGCATTGCCTGCCTTGCCATGATCATGGCTCACTACGGGCATCAGATTGATCTGGCGACATTGCGTCGACGCTACTCGGTCTCGATTCAGGGCGTGACGCTCCGGAGTCTGGTGCAGATCGCCGACCACATGGGGTTCTCGACCCGCGCGGTCAGGCTTGATCTGGACGATCTCGTCAATCTCAAAAAACCCTGCATCCTGCACTGGGGGATGAATCACTTCGTGGTGCTCACGGAGGTCAAGGGTGGCAAGATCACCATCAATGACCCCGCCGTCGGACACCGCACCATCACGATGGACGAGGTTTCCCGCGAGTTTACAGGAGTAGCCCTCGAGGCGACCCCCAATGAATCCTTCGAAAAGAAGGACGAGCGCGAAACCATTCGTCTGGGTGACCTCTTCCGTCACGTCGCGGGCCTCCGTGGCGCGCTCATGGGGCTGTTCTTCCTGTCGCTTGGCCTGGAAGTCATCGCGCTGATTTCGCCCATGGTGTCACAGGTGATGATCGATGAAGTGATCGTCACCGCCGATCATGACCTTCTGAAAACCATTGCGTTCGGGCTGGCCCTGCTGCTTCTGCTGCAGATGTTCATCGGCTCGATCCGCACATGGGCTGTCACACTGTTCAGCACCCGAGTCGGACTTGAGTGGAACACCAGTCTGTTCGATCACCTGACCCGCCTGCCGCTCGATTACTTCAGCAAGCGCCATGTCGGCGATGTGTTGTCACGTTTCGGGTCGCTGGGCACCATTCAGCAGACAATGACCACCGACATGGTGCAGACCGTCATGGACGGGATCATGGGCGTGGGCATGGGGATCATGCTGTTTGTCTATGGTGGCTGGCTCGGACTCGTCGCCTGTATTGCCCTCCTCCTTGATATCGCACTGCGTCTGGTGACTTACAGCACCTACCGTGAAGCATCTGAGGAACAGATCGTCATCAACGCCCGGCAGCAGAGCCATTTTATCGAGACGCTGCGCGGCATGGCGAGCGTCAAGCTTCTCGGTCTGAGAGAACGGCGGCGCGCGACCTGGCTGAACATCGTTATCGACAGCATCAACATCAAACTGCGTCTTCAGCGCTTTGATCTGATCTATGGCCGTCTTGGTGATTTCATCTTTGGCGCGGACCGTCTGATCATGATGGTGCTGGGTGCCTATCAGGTCATGGATGGCTCCATGTCCGTCGGTATGCTGGTCGCCTTCCTGTCCTACAAGGACCAGTTCGCCAGTCGTGTCGGCTCTCTGGTCAATACCGGCTTCAAGCTGCGGATGCTGAACATCCAGACAGACCGGCTGGCTGACATCGTCATGACCGAGCCGGAGCCCATTTCCGAGACCATTCCCGGCACGCATCATGAAGGGTCGGCGGCGCTTTCCTGCCGTGGCGTATCGGTGCGCTATGCGGCGCAGGAGCCATGGATTTTCCGCGGAATTGACCTCGATATTCCGTCAGGCTCCAGTGTCGCCATCGTCGGCCCCTCCGGCTGTGGCAAGACAACGCTTCTCAAGACCATGATGGGGCTGCATCCTCTGGATGAAGGCAACATCTATATTGACGACATGGACACGGCGGTGCTGTCGATGGAGACCTACCGTGAGCGTATCGCGGGCGTGCTGCAGGACGACGGTCTCTTCTCCGGATCCATTGCCGACAATATCTGTGGTTTTGCAGATGACCCCGACCAGCACCTGATTGCCGATTGTGCGGCGAAGGCTGCCATTCTTGATGATATCAAACGTATGCCTATGGGTTTGGAGACTCTCGTGGGCGATATGGGTGGCGCTCTGTCGGGTGGCCAGAAGCAGCGCGTTATTCTGGCGCGCGCGCTCTACAAGCGCCCGCAGATTCTGTTCCTTGATGAGGCCACCAGTCATCTTGACGAGCATACGGAATCCATCGTGGCGAACTCGCTGCGTGAGATGAACGTCACGCGGGTGATGGTGGCTCACCGCCCCGCCACGATCGCGCATGCTGACTACATCTATTCCTTTGAAGCGGGTGGTGTTCTCACGCTGCGCAAGGCTCCGCCGCAGCAGTCTGTTCATCAGCCAGTCCCGCAGACACAGCAACCGCAGCTCACTCCCCAGACGTCGGCTCCCGCAACTCCGCCTTCTTATGGCGGCTCCTTTGGATATGGTGGCGGCTGGCCGACAAAGCCGCAGTAAGGGCGGTTTGATGGAGTGGTTTTACGGGGCTTGGCCCCGTACCCCACAAAGGGACGCAGCCCTTTTGATCCCGACTAGCCTGCAAGCATGAAGCCTCCGGAAAATCCCCAAAGAAGTTTTTTCAAAAATCTTCAGACAGGATCGCCTTTTCGAAAAGGGCGACACCCAGAAACCCTTATGATCATTCCTCCATAAATTGCGACAGAAACAGCCTTCTCCCAGGGTCCGCCCTTCGCATAAAGCACACGTCAAAACCGGTTCTCACTGGTATTGAGAGCGGGTAACGGAAAGAAAGATGGCGTCATGCGGTTTGTGCACAGTTCGGACTGGCAGATCGGAAAGACGTTCAATTTCGCAAGTGACGACGTTCTGCGCGTCCTTCAGGCCGAGCGGCTTGAGGTCATCAACCGGCTTGGCGAACTTGCGCGGGCTCAGGGTGCTGCGGATATTCTCGTCGCCGGTGATATCTACGATTACGAGACCCCGTCCGACCGCACGCTGCGTCAGCCGCTGGAGCGTATGCGTCAGTTCCCGGACCTGCGCTGGCATCTGGTCCCCGGCAACCACGACTTCCTTCAACCGAATGGCGTGTGGGACCGGGTCAGACGATCCGCTCCTCCTGAAAACATCCATCTGCATCTGGAACCAAAGCCCTTCGCAATGACGCCGGACAGTTCCGTCTGGCTGCTGCCTTCCGTGCTGAACCGTCGCCACACCCTGAACGACCCGACCCTCTGGATGGATGAAGCTGAAACACCGGAAGGCGTCATGCGGCTCGGGATGGCGCATGGGTCCGTCCGTGAATTCGGTAGCCAGCCAGGCGAGCAGCCGAACCTGATCGCACTCGATCGCCCTGTGCGTGCCGGTCTTGCCTATCTCGCGCTGGGAGACTGGCACGGATTCAACAGGATCGGGGAGCGCTGCGCCTATTCCGGCACACCCGAGATCGACGGCTTCGATAAAGGCGGCGATGGCGGCGGCTCCGCGCTGATCGTCTCGATTGACGGACCGAACGCCGTGCCGACCATCACGCGGCATCGGGTGGGGCGGTTTTCGTGGAAGCGGGTGCAGGCCACCCTCACCTCGCGCGACGAGATCGAGGCTCTGGAAAACCGGCTGCGGTCCCTCGACCCGCAGAATCTGAGTTCCCTGCTGGTCTGGCTGGATGTGGAGGGGCATCTGACGCTGGAGGACATGACTCTTTTCGACGAGAAAATCCTGACCGGCGTTGAGGCGGCGCTCTGCCTGCTGCGTCTGGGGAAACGCCCCGAACTGGTCGCGTCCGAAGCGGACCTGTCCACATTCGGCGAAGCGGGCGTCGTCAGTCGCGCCGCCGCCCGTCTGCAGGCACTGAGCGCAACGCCGGGACCTGAGCAGCAGCATGCGATGGCGGCCCTGCAACGGCTGGCGGTTCTCTGGCGGAGTGAGCGAAGCGCATGAGCACGAACGGACTGATCTTCACCGCTCTGGAAGTTGAAAATTTCCGTCGTTTCACAGGGATTCACCGCCTCGACGGACTGGGGCCGGGCCTGAATCTGCTGGCTGCTTCAAACGAGTCCGGCAAGTCGACCATGCTGGCGGCCCTGCGGGCGCTGTTCCTCTACAAGCCGGGGTCTTCCACAAAAACCACCCGATCGTTCGAACCGTACAGCGGTGGCGCTCCACGTATTCTGGCGGAGTTCACACTGAACGGTCAGACCTACCGTTTTGAAAAACAGTTTCTGAAAAAGAGCTTTACCCGTCTGACCGGACCAACCGGACTGAAAGAAGGCGATGACGCCGACGCAGAGGTGCAGACGCTCCTCGGCCTCAGCGCCACGAAAAAGAACGAGACAGACGGGCTGCTTCCTGCCTTGTGGGTGGAGCAGGGCCAGAGTTTCACCCAGCCGGACCTCGGCGATACGGCCCGGCAGAGCGTGCAGTCCTGTCTGAGCGCCGATTTTGCGGAGATTACCGGCGGCGCGGACGCGGCCCGTATTCTGAAACGGGTTCAGGACGATCTGGCCAAACTGGTCAACGGGCACAACAGGCGACAGGGCCGTTATGCCGAGGCTTTCACAGGAGAGGAAGACGCCACAGCCCGTCTGACTGATCTGGAAAACCGGCAGAACGCGCTTGAGCAGGACCTGAAAGAGCTTGATCACACGCGACGCCAGTTGGGGCGGGAGCAGGATCCGGTGCGCCAGCAGGCGGAGCAGGCCGACCTCGACCAGGCCAGAGCCCGGAAGAATGACCTTCTGCGCTTCGGGAAGCGCGAGGCCGAGGCGAAGGCGGCTGTCGAAGGGGCCCGGCGTGATCTGAGACGTCTGCAGGATGAGCGCACGCTTCGGATGGAACGGCGCAAACGTCTGACTGACGCCCGGCAGCAGGCTATCGAAGCGGATGAAGAATACCGTCAGGCTGAAGCCCGCCAGAAACGGGCTGAAACCGCGCTGGCGGAACAGAGTGATGTGCTCGGCAGGCTCGATGAACGTCGTGCGGCGGCCAGCAGGAGTGTCAGCCGGGCGGAACGGGCTCTCGATCATCTCCATCAACTGGAACAGCGGGACGAGGCCGTCCGCCAACTCCATCATCTTGAAAGCCTGACCGCACAGGTCGAAAAAGCCCGCTCAGCTTTCGCGGCTTTTCGTGTGGATGAAAAACGCCTCAGAGCCATTCAGGAGGCCGACAAGGCTGTATTCGAGGCCGAGACCGCGCTGGGCGCTCAGGCGACCGGTCTGGAAATCGCCCTGGAGCCGGGTGGCGCTGAACAGGTGCGCCTCAATGGACAGGCGGTGGAGGCCAGACGACTTGAACTGGTCGATCCGACTGAACTGAAGATCGCAGGCGTCGGCGCGTTCCGCATTATTCCGGCCATCCGTGATCGCGCCACCATGCAGGCAAAGATCGACCAGGCGCGTCAGGTATTTCAGGAGGCGCTGGATGCGACCGGTTGCCCGGATATCGCCGCAGCCCATGCGGATATGGAGCGTCGCCGACAGGCCGAGGCGGCCTGCAAGGCTGCGGAAGAGGGTCTAACGGCAGCCATGAAAGCCTTTCAGGCTGACACCCCGGACCGCGCCATGGGGATGTTGCGCCAGCGTATTGCGGATACTGAGTTCGGGCTGGCTCAATGGAGAGAAGCGCAGGGTGACGATGCCGCCGCGCTTCCCTCGTCCATGGAGGAAGCCAGAGCAGGGGTGGCGACGGCCCGACAGACCCTTCAGACCGTGGAGCAGGAAGTGACCCGGACACGGGAAGCCTTGCGTGGTCCCATCGCCGAACAGGAAGTGGCCCGGAAGCTTGTGGAGGAGCGCAGGTCCGACAGTCGCGTGCGCAGAGACCGGCTGGACAACCTGCAAGGCGAGGAAGACGCGGCGCAGGCCAGCGAACCGGATGCCGTGCTGAATGAGCGCTTTGACAGGGCGCAGGACAGTCTGGACACAGCGGAGCGCGCCTGGGAGCGCCTGAAGGCGGAGCGGCCTGCTGAGCCGGAAGCCCTTGTCGATGCCGCCATCAATCGTCTGGAAGCCCAGATCAACGGACGACGGGATCGTCTCTCCCGCCTGCAACAGGATGTGGTGACGCGCGAGGTCCGGATTCAGGCGGCGGAAGGAACCGGCCTGGATGAGGCGATCGCCGCCTGCAAACGCGATATCGAGCGATATCGGACGGAGCGCGAATCCTGTGAGCAGGAGGTCGCGGTTCTTCAGCTTCTGAAGGAAACGCTCAGGGAGGCGGAGCGGGAGACGACCGAGCGCTATCTCGCACCGCTGACCCGTGCGCTTCAGCCCGCGATCGAAATGCTCTTTCCACGGGCAACCGCCCGTCTGCAAACGGATTTCACCGTGTCCGGCCTGACCCGCGGGCGCAACGAGGAGGAAGTCGGCAATCTTTCAGACGGGACTCGGGAGCAGATCGCCGTGCTGGTCCGATTGGGGTTTGCGGACATCCTTCATGCCCAGGGTCGCCCCGCCATGCTGATTCTCGATGATGCGCTGTGCTTCTCCGACGCCGTGCGAATGAACACGCTGTTTGATATTCTGACAGACGCCGCCAGCTGGATGCAGATCATCATCATGACCTGCCGGGACGATCAGTTTGCCGAATTGTCCGCAAGGCCACTGCGTCTCGTGCCGGGTGGCGCTCCCGTGCTCTCGGCTGTGTGATCAGGACACACCTGATACGAAATGGACCCATGCCTGCCCTTGGTCGGATGACAGAAGCCCCCTGCGTTGCTAGAAGGCCCGGCAATGCCCGGATTGCGGGTCGTGTGGTGCAGTTTCACAGGAAAATCGGCAGATGAAGATCGTCGCTTGTAACAGCAACCTACCGCTTGCCGAAGCTGTAGCGGCTGAACTCAATATGTCGCTTTGCAATGCCTCCGTGCGCCGCTTTGCGGATATGGAAGTCTTTGTCGAGATTTTCGAGAATGTGCGCGGTGAGGATGTGTTTGTCGTACAGAGCACCTGCATGCCCACGAATGACAACCTCATGGAACTGCTGATCATGCTGGATGCGCTGCGGCGTGGTTCAGCTCGCCGGATCACGGCGGTCATGCCGTATTTCGGCTATGCCCGTCAGGACCGTAAATCCGGCCCCCGCACACCGATCAGCGCCAAGCTGGTGGCGAACCTGCTGGTCGAGGCCGGTGCCGACCGGGTGCTGACCCTTGATCTGCACGCCATGCAGATCCAGGGCTTCTTCGACGTGCCGGTGGACAATCTTTATGCCGCGCCGCTGTTTGTGCGCGACATCAAGGAGCGTTACGGCGACCGGGACCTGATGATCGTTTCGCCGGATGTCGGCGGCGTGGTGCGTGCGCGTCAGTTGGCGCAGCGCCTGAACACGGATCTGGCCATTATCGACAAGCGCCGTGAGCGCGCCGGTGTGTCCGAAGTCATGAATGTCATCGGTGACGTGAAGGGCCGTCATTGTCTGCTGGTTGACGATATCGTGGATAGCGGAGGCTCGCTCTGCAACGCGGCGCAGGCGATCATCAATAATGGCGCGGCGTCCGTGGGTGCTTATGTCACGCACGGCGTGCTGACCGGGCAGGCTGTCGAGCGGATTGGCGCTTCTCCGATCGAGATGCTCACCCTGACCGACAGCATCAAGGCAACGGACGCTGTAAAAGCGGCCCACAACATCCGACAGATCACGACAGCCGAGCTGCTCGCACGGGCGATGCGCGCCGTCTCCGACGAAAGTTCCGTCTCGTCGCTGTTTGACTGAGAAAGCAGAGGACTGCCTTGTGATTACCCCGACACGTTACTGGTATCTCCGTCATGGCGAGACAGACTGGAACAGGCAGGGTCTGTCACAGGGTCGGACCGATATACCGCTCAACGAAACCGGACTGGAGCAGGCGCGCAATGCCGGCAGTCTGCTGGCACAGGAGGCCTCGGGTGATCTGCGGATCAGCCGGATCGTGTCCTCCCCGCTGGCCCGCGCGCTTCGGACAGCCGAGGTTGCAGCAGACTCACTGAAAGAACGCTACGGCGTTCGCCCGGTCCTCACCATGGATGTAGGGCTGGAAGAAGTCTGCTTCGGCGAGCAGGAAGGTTGCCCGATGGGCGACTGGTATGATGACTGGGTCGAAGGGCACTACACGCCGCCGGGCGCCGAGCCGTTCGCTTTCCTGCGTGATCGCGCCGTGGCAGCCCTGAACCGGGCTCTGACCGGACAGGGCACAGTGCTGGTGGTGGCTCACGGTGCGTTGTTCCGCGCCCTGCGGTCAGCCATGCATCTGCCTGTGAATGTCCGGCTTCCCAACGCCATCCCGCTTGTGGCCGAGCCACCCGCTACGGCTGGAACGCCCTGGAACCTGAAGCAGCTCGGATAACGGTGTAGTGGTCTGTTCAGCCGAACAGATCGACGGCAGCGGATTTCACGGCTTTTCCATCCTTGCCGGCGCTCGCGGTGGTGAGCACATTCCCGGTTGAATCAAGACCGATGGAAAGACTGCCTCCATGTGACCGCTGGCCGGTTGCATTGATGGTGGTGTCGGCCATTTTGGCCGGAGCAGCGGATGCCCGACCACGATGCTGGAGCGCGAGCAGAGAATAGCTGGTCCCACTCAGGGATGCTGAACTCGTCATGGCGTATGTCCTTCAATAGATCACATCGACATTACGACAGGCGTGTTAACGCACGGTAAATTTACGGATACAATCAAACAGAGCCTATTCTCCGGCGTTACTCTCTGTGCGGTAATCGCTTCATGACTCGGAGATCAATCAAATGACTTTCAAAACAACGATCAGAAACGCCTTTCTGGCCTCCGCTGTTTTTGCAGCGTCAGTTTCCATAGCATCGGCTGCGGACAAGAACGAGATGTTCATGGGCAGCTTCTCGGGTGAGCACGCAGCAACCTCCCATCCCGCAGGCATGGTCGATGCCACCCTTGATTCCAGAACGCATGAACTGACCTACAGCATCCAGTGGTCCGGACTGTCAGGCCCCGTGAACGCCGCCCATTTCCACGGTCCCGCCGCCCCGGATCAGGATGCCGGTGTCGTCGCTCCCATCGACGGCCCCTACACCAGCCCCCTGAAAGGCACGATCAAACTCGACAGCAAGCAGGTCAAGGAACTTGAGGCCGGGAAAATCTATGTGAACCTGCACACCGCCGAACACCCTAATGGCGAAGCCCGGGCGCAGCTGGTCAAAAACTGAGCACCCGCAGGCCGGTCATGACCGCAGCCCCTCTGCGCGAGGATTGGCCAATATTTATGAGTGATCCGGGAGGGGGGCGGCAAACGCGTGCTGTGAAGCACGATTCTGTCGCTCTCTTTTTCCATCTGCGCACAGGATTTCACTGAACAGGCAGAGCTGCGAGGCAGGTGTAATGTTTGACGCCGTCATCATTGAAAAAAACGACGAGGGACAAGCTGCGTCTTTCCGTCAGATAGCTCTGGACGCGCTGCCTGTGGGTGACGTGCTGGTGAAAGTCGAGTGGTCCACACTCAACTACAAGGATGCCCTCGCCATTACCGGCAAAGGACCGATTGTGAAATCCTGGCCGATGGTGCCGGGAGTGGATTTTGCCGGCACGGTCGTTGAATCCGCCTCTCCTGACTTCCTCCCCGGTGACAAGGTGCTGCTCAATGGCTGGGGTGTTGGGGAAAAGCACTGGGGTGGCCTCGCCGGTCTTGCTCGGGTCAGCAGTGAATGGCTGATACGGCTGCCTGCCGCTTTCTCCGCAAGGCAGGCCATGATTCTCGGGACGGCAGGTTATACGGCCATGCTCTGCGTCATGGCGCTTGAACATGCGGATGTTAAGCTCAACGATGGACCTGTGCTGGTGACGGGCGCATCAGGCGGCGTGGGCAGTATCGCGGTGATGCTGCTCTCCGGACTTGGCTATGAAACGGTCGCCGTCACGGGGCGGATGGCGGAAAAGGACTATCTTGAGAGTCTCGGCGCCAGCCGGGTGATCCAGCGGGATCTGTTCACCAGCAAAAGCCGTCCGTTGGAAAAGGCCGAATGGGCTGGTGCGATTGATGTCGTCGGAGGGCAGGTGCTGGCGTCAGTCTGCGCTGCTGTCCGGTTGCACGGCGCTGTGGCCGCGTGCGGTCTTGCGGGCGGAATGGATCTGCCTTTGACCGTCGCCCCGTTCATCCTGCGTGGCGTGAGTCTTCTCGGCATCGACAGCACCCTGTGCCCACGTGAACAGCGGATCAGGGCGTGGGATCGACTTGCTGGTCTGATCGACGTCACACGACTGGAAGAGGTTGTCAGTGAATACCCGCTCTCGCAGGCCGTCGAGGCAGCGCATGCGTTGATGGACGGCCGGACGCGGGGACGAATTCTGATCAACGTCGCGGGATAGAGCGTTTTCACGACAGGTGTAGAGCGGGCAGTCATAAGACCCGCTCAGAATTTTGCCTGCCCTACCCCCATCAGCAGACGCCCCCGCCCCGAAAGCGCTTTATGGCGTCACGGGATGACTGCGATACCTGTGATTTCGACTTTCCAGCTTGGGTCCGCAAGTTTCGCCTCGACCGTGGCGCGCGCAGGCTTGTTGGCCCGATCCAGCCAGACATCCCATGCCCGGTTCATGGCCCCCATATCGCTGATGTCGGCCAGAAAGATCTGCACCGACAGAAGATTGCTCTTGCTGGTGCCCGCTTCGGCCAGCAGCACATCGATCTGGCGCAGAATATCAGCAGTCTGGCCTTCCGCGTCCAGTGTCGCATCATCGGCGACCTGCCCAGCGAGATAAACCATATTGCCGCAGACGGAGGCTCCGCTGAGACGTTCTTCCGGGGCGAGGCGTTTGATGGTCATGAGTAACCTTTGTTCTGGATAGCGGATTCATAAAACATATAATGGCCCCGTCTGTCCTGATCGGGCGAAGGCAGGGCCGACAGAAAGATGGAATTTTTCTGATTTTCCACCATTTCTGGCAACAGATCCCATGTCGTCACCAGCACAGACGCAGAAGTTTCTTGTCGCCATGGGCGCCAATCTCACCCGAAAAAACGCTCATCCATGAATTTCCAAACAGGCTCGCAGGATTTCAAAACCGCCCACCTGATACTCATGAAACCAATAATGTTTATATAAATATACAAAAAATAAAGAATTATATACAACACAATTTCAATTAAACACTAAAACTGGTTGCTTTATATATGTAACGCTACCCCTGTCACACTGTTACTTCTTCACACGAGATCGTATATAACTACTTCGACGGAATATTTTCACATATCCCCGGAAACCGTTCAGATACAATAAACATTTCCTGCTACTGGTTTTTTTGTTTTTACAGAGCAAGAAAGCCCAGCCACACACTCACTCTGGCTATGGCGGCTTCTGTGCTTCAAATGTGGAAAAATTTACGCGGAAAATGGGGCTGAAACCACACCACGGAACCGTTTGCCGTCAGTTCACTGCGACTGCCTGCGGAGGCAAGGATATTCAAAAATGGAACGATCACAGGTTGTTGCAGGAAGTATCTCACGCATGGAGATGCCTGCTGACGGGACCGCTTCCAGAGGCTAGACTTCTGGTGCTGCGGTATCAGATCGACCATGCCAGCCCGGAATCAGGGCTGTCATATGAGGAGAACAGGCGTTGAAAATCATCATCGACACAGATCCCGGACAGGATGACGCCCTGACAATTCTCCTCGCTCTCGTCAGTCCCGAGATCGAGTTGCTGGGCGTCACCACGGTCTCGGGGAATGTCGATGTCGATCAGGCGACCATCAATGCCCTGAAGACAATGGAACTGGCCGGTCGGCCAGATATTCCGGTGTGTCGGGGCGCAGAGCGTCCTCTTCTTCGCGCCCCCGTCAACGCCATGCATGTGCATGGTCGCACCGGCTTTGAAGGAGCGGATTTACCTGAGCCCTTGACGAACGCGTCTCCGGAGCATGCGGTCGACTTCCTGATCCGTAGCGTCATGGAAAATCCGCCTGGAGCCATCACGATCTGCGCCATCGGCCCCATGACCAACCTGGCTCTGGCCCTCTCACGCGAACCCGCGCTGCGAACACGGATCGGCCGGACTGTCACCATGTCCGGCGCATTTTCCGAAGTCGGTAACATCACGCCCAGCGCGGAATTCAATGTCTATGTCGACCCTCATGCCGCCGCCATCGTGCTGGAATCAGATATCCCCATCATCATGCTGCCGCTGGATGTAACACACACGCTGCACACGAGCGCAGCCCGTCTGGCCCGTCTGGAGGCAATCCCCAACCGTGTGGGCCCGGTCGTTGCTGACTGGCTGCGGTTCGAGAAACGCTTTGAAGCCAACAAATACGGCACGGACGGAGGCCCACTGCACGACCCGAACACCGTGCTCTGGTTGCTGAAACCGGACCTGTATCGCGGACGGCAGGTCAATGTGCGCGTGGAGACCGGCAGCGAACTGACGATGGGCATGACTGTCGTGGACTGGTGGGGTGTCAGCGATTTGCCGAAAAATGTTCTGTTTCTCAGGGAATGCGATGTCGAAGCCGTCTATGATCTGATCGCGGAGCGTCTGGCCCGTTTCTGAGGCTGGTTTCAAAAGGTTGTTTCATCATACTGTTTCGATAAGAAATGAGTGTTTTGGCGCCAGCTTTTTTCCAGACACACGATGCTCTCTGAAGCTTTTTGGAAAAGCTTCACCAAAAACTTTTTCATGATTTATAAGTGGTTTTCATGGACAGGCTTCTGCCACAGCCATCCGGGATAACCTGGGTGACAATCCTCGTCCTGAACGGATAAAGGACGTGATCTTTGCAAAAGACAGGCTGAGTGCATGGCCGATAGCCGCTGAACGTTCTGTCCGACTGACGGAGCGTCATGAGAGTCCGATTATGTTATCTCGCTATCAGGACAGAATATTCCATCAAATGAAACCACATGACGGCAGTCCGCAACCGAGACGGTATCCCCGCGTGAATCGCAGGGCATCTTCGTCCTTGATCTGGAAAAACCTGCTGAAGCTGTAACTCCTCTCCAAAACGAGCATACTTGGCTCCCACCGGCAGATCTGTCGAAGCGTCGGGCAGGCTATGACGGCGGACGTCACTTCCCTTCTGCTCGCCGCCTGTACGACATCGGCCCACCATCTAATGGAACATGAACAGAAAAACTTATTCCATACCATGGATATTTCCATATACTATGGTATCAGGCTGCGTACGGTGATCCTGATTCCCAAAGAGACTTTCAACAGCACGCACCATCTGCCGACCCTGCTCACGAGATCAATCTATGGGGCAGACGACATCACCAGCCAGATGGATGACCGGAGCGAGACCTGTCTCTTTGACGCTTGGGGAAGCCTAGAGAAGATCCTATTTGAATGCGTGCATTCAAATACGTGAAGATGCTCGTAAAAACAATAAACTAGAGCATTTCCACCGAACCGGTTTTCGATGGAAATGCTCAAGTCGGGAAGAAAACCATTCATCTGAACGCCCGATATAAAAAGGGCGGATATCCCGATGGGAATATCCGCCCTGAACATAAGAAAGTTTTTGATGAAGCTTTTCCCGAAAAGCTTCATCAAATGTCGCTTATCAAACAAGCGACATCCATAATTTTAATGACTCAATGCGCCACCGCATCATCAGGCAGTGTGTAAGCAATAATCTCATCACTGACATCCGGTGAATGACTCATGCCGCCTGCTGAAATCACCACATATTCTTTACCTGTTTTCGGAGAGCGGAACACCAGTGGGGCCGCCGGAGCGCCAGCGGGTAGGCGCGTTTTCCAAACTTCCTCTCCCGTCAGCGAGTTCAGCGCACGCAGATAATAGTCCTGTGTACCGGCGAAGAACACCAGACCGGATGCTGTTGAGGTCGGACCTCCGAGCGTTGGCAGTCCCAGTGGCACGTCCATGTGCGTCTTCAGACCCATCGGACCCGTATCCGTCACCGTGCCAAGCGGCTCCTGCCACAGCAGCTTCCTGCTCCGTAGATCGATGGCGTTCATCGTGCCGAAAGGCGGCGTGTTGCAGGGTACAGCCAGCGGCGACTGCAGGATGTCGATGCGGACGCCCTGATACGGACCAGCCACCTGCGGACGCAGCGTGCCCATGAAGCCGGGAACTTCGTCCATCGAAATCCTGTAGTGCGAGGCGTTCTTTTTGTTCACCAGCATCATGCGCAACGGAACACGCATGTCGTTGACGAACATCAGTCCACGGGCTTCGTCGATGGAGACGCCACCCCAGTTCATGCCACCAAGCAGACTGGGATATTCGATGTAAGGTTTCTCGCCCGGGGGCGTGAAAGCCCCTTCATAAACCGAATTGCGGAACATGATGCGGCAGTAGAGCTGGTCGAACGTGCTCACACCCCACATGGAGTTTTCCGTCAGCGGCTTGACGCCGATTTCAGGCATTCCCACGGAGAAAGGCTGTGTCAGGGACAGATGCTCGCCTTCCGCCGCCGGCTGCGTGGCAACCTGCTTTTCGACCACATCCGTCACCGGCTGACCCGTGCGACGATCCACCACAAAGATGTTGCCGGTCTTGGTCGTCTGGATCAGGGCGGGAACGGTCTCACCCTGCTTGTTCGTCATATCGAACAGAACCGGCTGCGAAGGAAGGTCATAATCCCAGACATCGTGATGTACGGTCTGGAAAACCCATTTCGTCTGACCGGTCGAAGCATCGACAGCGACAATAGCCGCGCCGAACTTCTCTTTCACCGCGTCACGATCGCCACCCCAGTAGTCCGGCGGTCCGTTGCCGGTCGGCAGATAGACCAGATTCAGAGCGCGGTCATAGGTCGGGATGGTCCACACATTGGGCGTTTCCAGCGTGTAGCTCTTGCCCGGGTCCGCCGCGTTGGCGTTGTCCGGATCACCGACATCCCAGGCCCATGCAAGTGCGCCAGTACGAACGTCATAGGCGCGGACCACACCGGAAGGCTCACCGTGCACGATGTCACGCACCCAGCCACCGATCACCGCCGTATGGCCCATCAGCACGGGAATACCCGTGGGATGATAGCGTTTGCCGTTTTCCACTGGCCCCATGCGAGGCTTGAGGTCAACAACACCGTTATTTCCGAATTTCGGGCAGAGCTTGCCGGTATGAGCATCCAGACCGATGAGACGGGCGTCGATCGTGTTGACAATGATGCTCTGGCGGCAGGGCGCTTCTGGATCAACGGCCCTGTCCCCGGGGGACAGAGTCTGATCCTTGTCCGTGTCGTAATATCCAACACCACGGCAGGAGACGTGTTCGGCCGAATGCGCCTGAGGATCGAACTTCCAGAGCGCCTTGCCCGTATCACCGTCGATGGCGGTGACCAGATCTTCCGGTGTGCAGGAATAGAGCACGTTGCCGATCTGCTGCGGCGTGTTTTCATCGACGCCCGTGCCAGCGCCGGTCATGCGGCGGCCCGTGTGGTAGACCCACGCCACCTGCAGATGGCCGACATTCTCGGGGGTGATCTGGCTGTAGGGCACATAGCGCGTGCCGTGTTCATTGCGGGCAAAATACTGCCAGTCGTCCGGCACATCCTCTTTCGCCACGGCCAGAGGCGGCTGTTTGCTGAAACCGGTGTCGTTGTGGATCGCGCCATGTGGCGTGAAAGCTTCGAACAGGGTGATCAGCAGGCAGCATGTGAGCGCCAGTCCACCCAGCACGCTCCACTTGCGTGTCTTCGGTGCGAATGTCTGGAGCGTCGCGGCAGCCCAGAGACTGAGGGTGAACAGAACCGCCGGCACGACGAGACGGGGTAGCAGCGCCCAGTATCCAAACTCCGGTGTGTCGAACAGGGCCCAGAGAAGGGTCGCGACAAACACGCCGGTCGAGAAAGGCAGCGCAATCCGCTGTTTCAGGGCCAGCAGAATGGCGACGACGATGTAGCCGAGGCCCGCGAACAGATAATAAAGCGAGCCACCGAGCATGACGAGATTGAAACCGCCCGCCGCAAGGCCGATCCCGACCAGAAGGGAGAATAGCGCGACCAGAACACGCCAGCCATCAGGCAGGCCGAACTTCCGGCAAGTGGGCTGAAGATCACCCATAAGACACTCCAGAAAGCATCCCGGCAGGCGCCGGAAAGTCTTGTGAATTTACCCGCTCCCTCTGACTGAAAAAACAGAGAGCGCATAGTCAAAAATTTCTGGCCAGATTTCGTCGGAAATCAGGGAGTTGGGGCTGCTGCGACTTCAGGGAAAGTGGCGTTCCGGCGTGTGAGTGATGAACGGCGGGAAGCGTCACCGAGGACCCAGTTCCTCTTTCAGGGGCGTCTCCTCACGGATTTCCTGTGAATACTCCGCGTCAGGGCTTGCGCCCTCCGGCCTGCGAATACGGCTCATCTTTTTCAGCGTTGAAAAATCGTATTTCTGATCCAGAAAGCCAAGGTCATATGCCAGAGAAGCAGTGTAGCCGCTGAGCAGTACTCGCCAGTCAAGACGGTAGCGCCAGCGTGCATCGGCACGTTGCAGGATGCCGGTCGTGCAATTGTCCGTCAGTGTGTTGTACCACTGGGGGTGCGTATTCAGACTGTGAATTTCCATGAGATAACTAAGAAACAGACGACGCCCTGTCTCGGGTGCAAGGAGCAGATGGTAAAGATAGACACGTTCTTTACGAATGTCGGTTCTTACACCGATCAGATCGCGCTCATCAGCCGTCACATAGAACAGTTCATAGTGATGAAAGAATCCCGCAATCGTTGAATAGGAAAATCGCTTCTGGCGTCTGGTTTCAATAGAAACAGCAAGATGCCTCCCATCCCTGAATCCGAATGAGAGGAAGACGTGTGCTATGGCGTCACCGGCCCAGTAAGACGTGACAAGATCGACACCGGACAGTGCGTCGAGGTCATAGTCAGCATCGTAGTAGGCCGCCTTGTAATCGGTCTCTGTTTTATAAGTAAAATTCCGGATGTGACTGACATGCACCCTATGTCCGCTGATGCGTGCGTCAGCCGGAATGGCGTATTCGGTCGCCCAGATACGGTCATTACGGGGCGCATCCGTCAGATACCACCCCCAGAAGCCGGTCAGGAGGAATGCGCACCCTATCATGCGGATTTTTCCACCCGACCAAAGGCAGGCCGCAAGCAGAACAGGAAACAGGACAGCAAGGCCTGTCCGCAGCCAGTCAGGAAGAATGGTCGAGTACCAGAATGCCGCCATACTGAACAGCAGCATGCCGCCACACGCCACATAACAGAGCCATCGTCCGGTTTTGTGCCTCATTATTTCCAGCTTCTCCCAGTCGACACATATTCTCCACCGATACGGACGATATTCTTTTTCGTCATATCGCCTGAAGGAGGGGCGTCACTGGATGTTTCCAGAATCTGCTGAAACAGAATGCGCCGGACTTCCGCAATCGTCACCGGGTTTGACTGGGTGGAATGTTCCGAGTGTTTCACAACCAGTTCTGAATTGACGTAAGGAACATGGGCGCTTTCATAATCCACAACACCGTCGCTGGCTGTGGAGGACGGACCATTTCCTGTCACCGGAATGATGGAGTGCGCTTCGACCTCCGGCGCTACCTCAATGGCGGACAGGGACTGGATGAAGCTGCTTTGCGGTGACATGCCGTAAACGCTGGCTACCCGCCAGGGACTCATATCCAGCCGCAACGCATCATCGGCCTGAATGAGCTGATTAAGAACATGCGTGACAGTAAAAGGAAGCGTTATCATCCTTCCCAGAAAACGTGAGACGGAGAGGGTTGCCAGATAACTGCCGTGCTGCGGGGTGGAAATGAACACAACAGTTTTCACCTCCGGCATTACTGACGGGAAAAGGGCTTCTTTAAGCAGGCTCCTTGTTTCAGGCGCAAGATTGAGGTGATCAAGGGGAACGGAAACCATACCGTCCCACAAGTGGTTTTCAGCATTGATAACCAGCATCTTGGAAAGAAGGCCGCCCTGACTGTGTCCAATCAGAGTGATGTGACCCAGTGCCGGGTCCGCCTGCACGCCACCCAGATTATGAATGGCTTCCTGCAGTGACTGCCTGAGTTGAATGGCGGAATACGGAATGGGATTTCCCGTGCCGTAAGAGAAAACCCAGAATTCGAAATGCTTGCGGATTTCCGGGTCCGCCAGCAGATCATTGACCATATTGGCCCACCGGCCGGCGCTGGAGGCTGTGCCATAAACAAGCACTACCGGCATACGCCCTTTTTTATGGGGCTCTATCGCGGCAAGCTGAAGCCTTTTGTGGTCATCGAAATAACGACCATTGAGGAAACTGGCATATTCGGCAGACCAGTCGACGGATTCACTCAGGCTAATGGCGCGGGCGGTGGTAGGGTCATACTGCAACGCAACCTGATGACTGTCCTCGCGGCGCTCCGTGGCGTTGTCATTGGCGGTCAGAATCAGACGACCGGACATATGATCCGACAGAACCTGTTCCCTTGAGTGGTCAAGCTCAATGAAAAGACTGACCGGCACGCGCATCTTGTCCGAAATCTGGAAGGAGTGCGTCTCGCCGGGGTTCATCCGTGGGATGGCGGCGAGCGGTTCACCCAGCCCGGATGTGGAATAGATGTTGTTCAGTCCACTGACTTCAAAGCGGGCGGTCGGACGGAAATCCGTCAGGGTATGACCATGCCAGTTCAGATCGTCAGGATTGGCCTGCAACTCCAGTCGTCCGACAGGGAGCGTCCAGACCTGGGAGTTTACCCGGGCCGGAGAGCCGAGCGCCTCTGTCAGAGCCAGCATGTAGAGGTCGCATGCCTGACGGAAATGCACGTCATACGGATTGGGGCGCTCCCCCTCCGGCGCATCCGGTGACAGATAGGCGTAGGCGTACAGAGCCGCCATCATGAACTGAGCCGGATCGTGGCGGCGGCGCGCCAGCAGGTAGCTCAGCTCCGCCAGCGCAAACATCTGGGATGAGAGATCCGAGGTATAGAAGCCTGCCTGTGTTGCGGTCCGCAGCGAGGCGAGCGCTTGCTCAGGCTGTTTTTTCCAGACTGAAAGCAGGTTCTGTCGTTGCAGAACCGTATGGGTCGAGGCGCTGAAATGATCGGCTTCCAGCGCGCTGCGGGTACGCTCCCTATAGGCGTCGACCAGACTGAGACGGTGGACGGAAATCGGTGAGCAGGCTGAAAGCGCCATCAGAACAGCGAGGCCGGACATTGTCTGCCGTAGCCTCTCCTGTCTTTTCCTTGTCATCCTACACATCGACCAAACCTGCTCCCTGTTGTTCTGTATCCAGCCGCCACGACATGACCCGGCATGTCGGTCGCGATATGCCGCTTGCTGCCCCAGATCTTCTTGCCCGCGTCATAACCGCGTGGGCCGCCATTTCCAGCGGTTTTAACCGATCGGCTGACGATGGTGCCCACTGAAGGCGTGGCGTCCCGTCCGTCCTGCTCACGCGACAGGATCACGGGAATATGGTTCATGGTTTCCCATCGTCCCGCACGCATCCAACGGTAGAAATAGCCCAGTAAGGTCGTGAAGGCGGGAAAGTGTCGGGGCAGTCGCCGCCACTGGCAGCCCGTGGTGACGATAGAGAGGATCGCCTCCATGACCCGGCGCAGATCCGTACGTCGTGGTCTGCCCAGTCGTTTCCTCTCGGGCATCAGCGGCGCAATCAGCGCCCATTCCGCATCGCGCAGGTCGCTTGCATATTCCAGATCATCCCTTTGATACTGATCTCGGGTGATTTCAGTCCAGACCATCCTGATCTCGTCAGGTTCTCGCAAACCCATGAATCATAACCCGCTGAAATCACTCAACTCATTTCCGGTCAGACACTGAGGTAACTCAAGAAAAAATTTATCTTCTGTCGTTTTGATAGTGATCAATCCTGCTCCATATTCCTGAACAATCCTGCCGTTGTGGGATTGGATGCAACCTGCCTGCAATGCGGCAAAAGCGCTTCCGAGCGTAGGATGCACCGCGAATGCGAGTTCACTTCCAGGGGTGAAAATCCGAAGTCTGTATGCAGCGGTCGGGCGTGTTGGCGGTAGAAGGAAAGTTGTTTCCGACAGATTGGTCCAGCGGGCAATAATGGCCTGCATGTCTGCCGTTTCCGGATTTTCAGCATCAAGAACCACAGCAACAGGGTTACCCTTGAAGGGCATGGAAGAAAATACGTCCCCAATCCTGAAAACGCGGTATCATATTGTTTGATCCCGATACATTGTTTGGAGGCTTTTTGAAAAAAGCCCCACTAAAAATTCTGTTTATTTTGAACTGCAAATCGGGATCAAAGGGGCTGTCTCCCTTTATGGAAGCTGGGACAACGCCCCGCGATATGGCTGTTTCCAGTTTGAATCGGTTTATAAAACTTTTGAAAAACCGTCTGGATTCCACCCGGTGAAACTATAGCGCGCGTGTTCCCCTGTCCGCTTCAGGGGAGGAGCCTGTACCTTGGAGGACTACACTTTCAAATACCAGCATCTCATGTCCGCCCCGCATGAAGTGCTCACATACCCGCATGCCGATGCCTCCCAGAACCTTGCGGGAAGCAATATTGCTGTCACGTGCGACGGCCACCACACGGGAAAAGCCCGCAGCATGAGCATGACGGAGCGCCGCCGCCGCCGCTTCCCGGGCAAGCCCCCGTCCGGCCGCCCAGGGGTAAATGGCGAACCTGAGGGCGACACCCCGCCCATCAGGCCGTTCATGCACGCCAGTGATGCCGATGAGTTGTCCGTTCTCACGGATGGCGAACATGCCTGTGCCGTGTTTTGCCCAGAAGGTAATGTCGGACACCATTTCCGCTTCAGCCTGCTGGCGGTTGCGCACGCCGCCCAGCATCATGGCGAACGCGCCGCCATCCGCCTTGAGGCGGGCAATGTCCTCCATGTCGCGCCATGAAACAGGCGTCAGTGTGAGGCGGGCGGTGCGGAGAATATGCAGGCTCATGGATGATCTATCAGAAACACCCTGAAGTGAGTTTGTAAAACAGAAATCAGCAGGAGTTTCGCTGTCTGCTTTTTTGTCGGGTTGGCTTTGAAAGGGCTGAGTGCTTTTAAGCTTTTTGAAAAAAGCTTTACCAAAAACTTTTTGTTAATTCATAAAGGGTTTTTGTGAGTAGACTTTAAGACCCACACAAAATTATCATGAATAAAACCCTAGTTTTATTGCACGACTGCAAAAGCAAGTCGGGATCAAAGGGACTGTGTCCCTTTGTGGGGCACGGGGCAACGCCCCGCAAAATGCCCCCTCCCGAATGCAGTTTATCGCGCCAGCGGACGATACTTGATGCGGCTTGGCTCGACCGAGGCATCACCCAGACGACGCTTCTTGTCTTCCTCATAGGCCTGGAAGTTACCCTCGAACCATTCGACATGGCTGTCGCCCTCAAAGGCGAGGATATGCGTGGCGAGGCGATCGAGGAACCAGCGATCATGGGAGATGATCACGGCGCAGCCCGGATATTCGGCCAGCGCGTCTTCCAGCGCGCGGAGCGTGTCCACGTCGAGATCGTTGGTCGGTTCGTCCAGCAGGATGACGTTGCTTTCCTTGCGGAGCATCTTCGCAAGATGAACGCGGTTACGCTCACCGCCCGACAGGATGCCGACCTTCTTCTGCTGGTCAGCGCCCTTGAAGTTGAACGCGCCGACATAGGCGCGAGACGCAACCGCGCGCTTGCCGAGATAGATGACATCCGTGCCGCCCGAGATTTCTTCCCAGACGGTCTTGTTGTCATCGAGACTGTCGCGGGATTGATCGACGTAACCCAGTTCAACCGTGTCGCCGACGGTCAGCTTGCCGCCATCCGGCTGCTCCTGCCCGGTGATCATCTTGAACAGTGTGGACTTACCGGCGCCGTTCGGTCCGATCACACCGACAATACCGCCCGGCGGCAGCTTGAAGTTCAGCTTGTCGATCAGAAGCTGGTCACCAAAGCCTTTGCACAGATCTTCTGCCTCGATCACCACATTGCCCAGACGGGGGCCGGGGGTGATGACGATTTCCGCCGTGCCGTTCGCCTTCTCGTTGCTCTTGGCCAGCAGTTCTTCGTACTTGGTGATACGGGCCTTGCTCTTCGCCTGACGGGCCTTCGGGCTGGAGGCGATCCATTCCTGCTCGGCGGCGAGGGCGCGCTGGCGGCCACTCTCTTCCTTCTCTTCCTGCGCCAGACGCTTGCGCTTCTGTTCCAGCCAGGAGGAATAATTACCTTCGAACGGATAGCCGCGACCGCGCTCGATTTCGAGGATCCAGTTGGTCACATTGTCGAGGAAGTAACGATCATGGGTGATGACCATGACGGTGCCTTCGTAGTCACGCAGGGTCTTTTCGAGCCAGGCCACGCTCTCGGCGTCGAGATGGTTGGTCGGTTCGTCAAGCAGCAGCAGATCAGGCTTTTCAAGCAGCAGGCGGCAGAGCGCAACGCGACGGCGCTCACCGCCTGAGAGCTTTTCGACCGGGCTGTCGGCGGGCGGGCAGCGCAGCGCGTCAAGCGCGATTTCCAGCTTGCGGTCGAGTTCCCAGCCGTCACCGGCGTCGATCTTCTCCTGAAGATCGGCCTGTTCGGCGAGAAGGGAGGTCATCTCGTCCTCGTCCATCGGTTCAGCAAATCTGGCGGAGATTTCGTTGAAGCGGTCAACCGCCTTCTTCAGTTCGCCAAAACCCTGAGCGGCATTCTCACCGACTGTCAGGTTCGGGTCGAGTTTCGGTTCCTGCTCGAGGTAGCCGACCTTCACACCTTCGGCGGCCCAGGCCTCGCCGCCATATTCCTTGTCGATCCCGGCCATGATCTTGAGCAGGGTCGATTTACCGGCGCCGTTGACACCGAGAACACCGATCTTCGCGCCTGGCATGAAGGACAGGGTGATGCCCTTGAAGACTTCACGACCGCCCGGATAGGACTTGGTCAGATCCTTCATCACATAGACATATTGATATGACGCCATGAGACGAAACTCCGTGACAGGAATGGAAGGACCGGCCCTGAGATGGCCAGAAAGGGCGAACGTCGGGCAGGTTCACACCCAGCCGATGGAGACGCCTGCGCCCGGCAGGACTTGAACCCGCAACCAAGCCGTTATGAGCGGCCCGCTCTAACCAATTGAGCTACGGGCGCGCAGGCGGCTCATCAATTCGCGCAACCCAACCCATTTTGCAAGCGTTCCGTGCAAGGAAATGTGACCGTCTTGGCAAGAAAGCGGTGCAGGGTTAGGCTCCGCCAGCAATTTATCCATTATGGAGCAGCACGATGGACGTCTCGAAACTTTCTCCCGGCAAAGATGTGCCGAACGACATCAACGTCGTGATCGAGATCCCGCAGGGGTCTTCGGTCAAATACGAGATCGACAAGGAAAGCGGCGCGCTGTTCGTGGACCGGTTCCTGTTCACGCCGATGGCCTACCCGGCAGCTTACGGCTTCATCCCCAACACGCTGGCCGCCGACGGTGACCCGGCTGACGCAATGGTGCTGACACCGCGCAATGTCGTTCCGGGCTGCGTGATCCGCGCCCGTCCGATCGGCGTGCTGCTGATGGAGGACGAGGCCGGACAGGACGAGAAAATCCTGTGCGTGCCGCACGACAAGATCCACCCGCAGTTCTCCAAGGTCGAGAAGATCGAAGACCTGCCCGAGATCCTGATTCAGGAAATCGAGCACTTCTTCACACGCTACAAGGATCTGGAGAAGGGCAAGTGGGTCAAGGTCACGGGCTGGGGCGACAAGGCCCGCGCCGGCGAGATCATCAAGGCATCCCTTGAGGCCGCCAAGAAGTAATGTTTTTTGCGCTTCGGTGACTGAAAACGCCCTGCTTCCGGTTTGGAGGCGGGGCGTTTTTTTATGTTTGTCGAGTTTGCAGATCCAGTCGGGGTGGTTTTCAGCGCTTTGCCCCGAACCCTGCAAAGGGGACACCGTCCCTTTGATCCCGGCTTGTTAAAGCAAAAAGTAAAGAGCCCGCGTTCTACTTCTGGGATCAGGCCGGAGCCTCGTTTTGTATCCTGAAGTTTGTTCCACGCTTGCGCCTGCCTGTCGGTTCATCTGGTCGACAGCAGAATATCCGCGCATATGGCTCTGTCCGAGTTTTCCGCACGATTTATTTGTCGGAATGGAGGGTGGCGGCTCACGCCAGAAATTCGTCACGCGCTTTGCTCAGCCAGCAGTGACATCCCCGCAAACCGGTTTCCTGTTCATGATTGCCAGACCGGTGATCTTTGTATGAATTTCTTTCGCATCTGACAGCTCGAATCCGCGTTTTTCCTTGCCTATGTTCCGTTTTTGTTCCAGAAGAGAACAAACGCGAACAAATTCTTAACGAGGCGTTTATGTCGAACCGACTGCGGATTTTCTGCAGGAACGTCTTTACAGGAACAAATTCTGGAACATATGCGGAACATGGATTATTCCCATGCCGCACGTTGCGGGAAGGGTCAGGCTTGTGACAGACTCGTCACTCAGTGCGATTATCACACCCGACGAACCATCGCTGTTCGCTCTCATGGGCGCGACGAGAGGTGGAAACGGGTTTCGAGGAATGGACATGGACAAGACGAAGGCCCTTGAAGGGGCGCTGAGCCAGATTGAGCGTGCTTTCGGCAAAGGGTCGATCATGCGCCTCGGACAACGTCCGAAAGAAGAAGCGGACGCGATCTCGACCGGTTCGCTCGGTCTTGATATCGCGCTGGGCATCGGTGGCATGCCGCGTGGACGTATCGTCGAGATCTATGGCCCGGAAAGCTCGGGCAAGACGACGCTGGCGTTGCACATCATTGCCGAAGCCCAGAAAAAGGGCGGCACCTGCGCCTTTATTGACGCCGAGCACGCCCTTGATCCCGGTTACGCCCGCAAGCTGGGCGTGGATGTGGACAATCTGCTGATCAGCCAGCCGGACGCCGGTGAGCAGGCGCTGGAAATCGCTGATACGCTGGTTCGGTCGGGGGCGGTTGACGTGCTGGTGGTCGACAGTGTCGCCGCCCTTGTGCCGCGTGCGGAACTGGAAGGCGATATGGGCGACAGCCATGTCGGTCTTCATGCCCGTCTGATGAGCCAGGCGCTGCGCAAGCTGACGGGCACCGTTTCACGCTCCAACACGCTGCTGGTGTTCCTGAACCAGATCCGTCTGAAAATCGGCGTGATGTTCGGTAATCCGGAGACGACAACAGGCGGTAACGCCCTGAAGTTCTATGCCTCCGTTCGTCTGGATATCCGTCGTATCGGGTCCATCAAGGACAAGGATGAGGTCGTCGGCAACCAGACCCGCGTGAAAGTGGTCAAGAACAAGATGGCCCCTCCCTTCCGGCAGGTCGAGTTCGACATCATGTATGGCGAAGGCATCAGCAAGATGGGTGAACTGATCGACCTCGGCGTGAAGGCCGGTGTGGTTGAGAAATCCGGCGCATGGTTCTCTTATGACAGCCAGCGTGTTGGTCAGGGCCGTGAAAACGCCAAGAACTTCCTGCGCGAACATCCGGAAATGGCGCATGCCATTGAACATCGCATTCGTGAACAGGCCGGCGTGGTGGCCGAAGCCATGATGGACGGCCCGGACGAGGGCGAAGAGAACTGAGTTTGCAGGATGTTTCTCCCGATGTCAGAAATTTTTTCTGACATCGGAACTTTTTCAGTCGATCACTGAATTCTGTCGTAATCGAATAAGCAGAAATCATCCTCGTATAGACTGTTTATTTTTTTAATTGTATCCGACCAGAGGACATCCTCAATACGATTAAACCACCTGGGTCTTTCGTTTTCTCTTCCTGCATTTTTAAGCAACAGAGCAAGATCCCTACTGAAAAAAGAAAGTTTTTCAATTTCTGAATAAAAAATTTCAAGCTTAAGAATAAGATCGGCTTTTCTTTTACTTCCAACATAAGCCATATCACATTGTCTTACAAAATGCACATACTCTGGATAACATCCATTTATGACTTTCTCATCAAGTCGCATAATAAACGAATTTATTTCATGTACATATGTCTCTTTAGCTCCAGATTGAGCACTTCCTTCATTGCGCTCCACTGCTTTCAGAAATTCTGAATTCGTAACCTGATTGAAAGCTGATATGCATTTTTCATAGGGATTACGAACAAACATGAAAACAAAAAGAGAATCCAGCAAATTGTAATATTCTTTAAAATACCTTCTCAGGTAAACCATTGGAATATGCGCTCTGTCAAAAGATTTTCCATCATCTGTTGTACTGATATGCCAGAAAAAATCATTTATTGTATCGAATTTCAGCAAACAGCTTCTTACACTTGTTCCACCACATTTTGGATTGTGGATAAAAGCAAAACCTTTTCTCTCACTAATTATCATTTAATGCTTCCATAAACATTTCAGTTCTGATTTAATAATTTTATTTTTACATTGATCAATTAATAAAAACCAAAATCTGATCAGGAAACATCCTTCATTTCTCTACAAAAGATGTCAAATCATTACCACTCCCCTGCCCCCTGACCGTCTTTTTTATCCCGCGCCCTCCCCTCAGACAGACCCGCCCTTGTGTGTTAGATACCCCTGTCAGCTACAAGGCAGAGGTCTCATGGTCGCCGCATCCGCACTCCGCATCACTCCACCCGCAGGTCCACTGAATGGCCAGATCGAGTTGCCCGGATCGAAGTCCATCACCAACCGCGCCCTGCTGCTCGCAGCCCTGTCTGACGGTGAAAGCCATCTGACCGGCGCTCTCAAAAGCGATGACACACTGTATATGGCGGCGGCGCTCCGCCTGATGGGCGTCAGCGTCGAAGAACCGTCGGACACCAGCTTTGTCGTGAAGGGTAACGGCACGTTCGCCGCCCCGTCAGAGCCCCTGTTCCTCGGGAATGCCGGAACGGCTGTCCGTTTTCTGACGGCTGCGGCGCCCTACGTGAATGGCCCGGTCATTCTTGACGGCAACGCCCACATGCAGAAGCGTCCGATCGCGCCGCTGATCGCGGCCCTGTCCTCTCTGGGTGTCACCATTTCAGCACCAACCGGCTGTCCACCTGTCACCGTGCAGGGCACCGGGCATCTTTCCGGCGGGCAGGTGACGATCGATGCCGGCCTTTCCAGCCAGTATATCTCCGCCATTCTGATGGCCGCCGGACGTGCCGACGCGCCGACAGACGTTGTGCTGGAAGGAAGCAGTCTCGACGCACGGGGCTATGTCGATCTTACTGTCGCTGCCATGAAAGCTTTCGGTGGCATGGTCGAACAGCGTGAAGAGATGAGCTGGCATGTCACGCCATCGCCCTACAGGGCGACTGGCTTCCGGATTGAACCAGACGCCTCCGCCGCCACCTATCTCTGGGCCGCAGCAGCCCTGACAGGCGGTAAGATCGATGTGGGGCTTGCTCCGGAGTCTTTTTCCCAGCCCGATGCAAAAGCCTTCGGCATGATCGCGCTTTTCCCGCATATGCCCGCCGAAATCGACGGGTCGCAGATGCAGGACGCTGTCCCGACCCTGGCCGTGCTGGCCGCATTCAACGCCACGCCCGTACGCTTCGTCGGGATACGCAACCTGCGCGTCAAGGAATGCGACCGCATCTCCGCGGTGTCGACCGAACTGAACCGGATCCGCGCCGGGCTGGCTCGAGAAGAAGCGGATGATCTGATCGTGAATGGCGATCCGTCACTGACAGGCCAGCTTCTTCCTGCCCGCATTGAAACCTACTCCGATCATCGTATCGCCATGGCGTTCGCGCTGGCAGGGCTGAAGATTGATGGCATCACCATTCTGGACCCGGCCTGCGTGGGCAAGACCTATCCCGGCTACTGGGAGGCGCTGGAAAGTCTTGGCGTGCTGTTGGTCAGCGAGTGACGGCGGCTGACCTCACATACTGCATTCAGGTTTCGTATGTGCAGAGAAGTCTCTTCAAGGTGACGCCTGCTGAAGCTGTCAGAAAATCTTCATAGGCAGGTTCATTCACAATGTAACCGCTGTCACCCTGTGAACCGCATACGCTGAACCGGTCGGAATGGAGACAGCTTCTCCGCTGACGAAGAGTCTCACAGTCCAGCCGGTCTTCCCGTTCTGGTCTGCAATGGCGATGAACGGTGCCGGGGCACAGCACAGCACCCGATCTCCCTTGTGAATCATGCTCGCCGGACTGACCAGCAGCAGGCTGCCTCGCCTGAAAGACGGTTCGTAAACCGCAGTATCTAGCCGGATAGCGTAATCATGCGGTCCGGTGTCCGCAAAGGGAGAGCTGACTTCCGCCCAGAGATGGGGGATGGGCAGATGGGCGCGGTCAAACAGCTCTGCCGGGCCGAGCCGGGAAAATTCGACAACCTTTATCCGCCCGGCAGTCGATGCCCGTGCAGGTTCCACCAGTCCCCGTTTCTGGCCGCGTCCCGCGCTGTCATCCAGATAGAATGAGAATTCGCGCCACGACACCCCGACTGTCCGCAGCAGTTCCAGCAGGGTCTCCATGCGGGGCAGACGTACCCGGCCGTCAGGCGCATGACGCTTGGAGGGGTTGAGCGCCGTGGGATCAAGTCCGGCGGCGCGCGCCAGTCCTGATGATGTGAAGCCTTTCTCCGCGGCGAGCCGATCAATGGCCCCCCAAAATCCCTCGGCCTCAGGTGCGGAAGGATCTGCGGAGCGGGTCTGTCCCTCTGTCATTTTTTTTCAGGTCTTTTTCAGGATCTCGGAGCGGTGGCGGGCTTCTCCGTCAGGCGTGATGTGAAAGCGTGCGTCCTCCCCAACGCAGGACAGCCCCTTGCGGGTCAGCCGCTCGAGACAGGGCTCGTCCTTCAGCCCGTGCGGTCGTCCATGTCCGCCGGAAAGGTGGAGGCGATGCAGCGCCGACCGGCAGCATGTTTCGAGATAGGGTTCATTCCACATGAAGTGAATGTCCGTAATCCGGAGGCATTTCGCAACAGCCAATCGGTCCGCCCAATCAGTCAGCAATGTGGCCCATGCGTTCGCTCCGGGTGGCATGACAGCCGTTCAGTCTGTATAGGAAGCCAGCTTTACCCTTTGAACAGGACATCACATGAGCGCAGAATTCACAGACTACAAGGTCAAGGACATTTCTCTCGCAGAGTGGGGCCGCAAGGAAATCTCTCTGGCTGAGGACGAAATGCCCGGTCTGATGGCGCTGCGTGAAGAGTATGGCGCAAGCCAGCCGCTCAAGGGCGCGCGTATCGCCGGCTGCCTGCACATGACGATTCAGACTGCCGTGCTGATCGAAACGCTGACCGCTCTCGGTGCGACCGTGCGCTGGTCGTCCTGCAACATCTTCTCGACCCAGGATCACGCCGCCGCCGCGATCGCTGCCGCGAACATCCCCGTTTTCGCCTGGAAGGGCCTGAACGAAGAGGAGTTCGACTGGTGCATCGAGCAGACCATCACGGGACCGGACGGCTGGACGCCGAACATGATCCTCGATGACGGCGGCGACCTGACCGTCATGATGCATGACAGGTTCCCCGAGCTGCTCAAGGACGTGCGCGGCCTGTCCGAAGAGACGACCACCGGCGTTCACCGTCTGTGGAAAATGGCGAAGGAAGGCACGCTCAAGGTTCCGGCGATCAACGTCAATGACAGCGTGACCAAGTCGAAGTTCGACAACCTGTATGGCTGCCGTGAGAGCCTTGTCGACGCGATCCGTCGCGGCACCGACGTGATGATGGCTGGCAAGGTTGCCGTGGTTGCCGGTTATGGCGACGTGGGCAAGGGCTCCGCCGCTTCCCTGCGCAACGCCGGCTGCCGCGTGCTCGTGACCGAAATCGACCCGATCTGCGCCCTGCAGGCGGCGATGGAAGGCTATGAGGTCGTGACGATGGAAGAGGCCGCACCGCGTGGCGACATCTTCGTGACGGCGACCGGCAACGAGGGCGTGATCCGTCTCGAGCACATGCGCGAGATGAAGCACCGCGCCATCGTCTGCAACATCGGTCACTTTGACTCCGAGATCGAAGTCGGTGCGCTCCGCAACTTCAAGTGGGACAACATCAAGCCGCAGGTGGACGAGGTCATCTTCTCCAACGGCAAAAGCCTGATCCTGCTGTCGGAAGGCCGTCTGGTGAACCTCGGCAACGCCACGGGTCATCCGTCCTTCGTGATGTCGGCCTCCTTCACCAACCAGACGCTCGCCCAGATCGAGCTGTGGACGGCAAAGCCGGGTCAGTATGAGGCGAAGGTCTACACGCTGCCCAAGAAGCTCGACGAAAAGGTCGCCGCCCTTCATTTGGCCAAAGTTGGCGCGCAGCTTTCGAAACTAAGTCAGGCGCAGGCCGATTATATCGGTGTGCCGGTCAATGGTCCCTTCAAGCACGAAGAATACCGATACTGATTGGCCCGAGTGTGGTTTCCCGCTGAAAGGCGGGAGCCGCGCCCGCTACGTCTTATGCAACCCGGAGAGGGAGTTCTCTCATGAGCATTTTCGGTAAAATCGTTTCCGCCATTTTCGGTCACGCTGAGGCTGCGACGCCAGACGCTGCCGCAACAACGTCAGCGACCTCGGCTCCGGCAACGGGTTCTGCGGCTCCGGCGGCTCCGGTTGATGTCGATGCCGTTCTGACGGCTCTTGCTGCGAAGTCCGGCCAGCAGTTGAACTGGAAAGAGTCGATTGTCGACCTGCTCAAGCTGCTCGGTCTCGACAGCTCTCTTGATGCCCGCAAGCAGCTGGCGACAGAGCTGAAATATACGGGCGACCAGAACGACTCGGCCACAATGAATGTATGGCTCATCAAGGAAGTCCGTCAGAAGCTGGCGGAAAACGGTGGCAAACTGCCTGCCGGTTTCTGATTTTCCAGAACTTCGATGAAGTACGAAGGGGGGCTGTATGTCCTCCTTTTTTATTGGTGTTTGCAAAATCCATGGTGGTGGATTCTCATGGCTTTGTCCCGAATCCCATAAAGGGACACACTTCCTTTGATCCTGATTTCTTAAGTGAATTGATGAAAGGCCCGTGTTCTCTTGCTGGTGCGGAGCGGAGCTGAGACCAGCCTGTACGGCCCAGGATTTCTCCTATAAAATCAATCGAGGCGAAACGGGAGACTTCTTTCGTCATTCAGGGTAGCAATAGAAAATTATCGATTCATAATGTTTTGAAACAAAATGTAATATCTGCCTGATCTTTAGAAGTGTCTTTAATATCCGGCGCTAAAAATCGGCCTGAAAAGATTTTCGGGTGTCGAGGCATATGAAACTTCTGGTGATCAATCGTGACTGCGACGTGGACCGTTACGACAGCTTCTGTCAGTTCAACAGTTCCATTGCAGGGATCGGACGTTTCAGTGCGATAGATGGTCAGACACTCGATATGCAGGAATTAAAGTCAGCGGGCCTCATTGCTCCTGACCTCTGCTACACCCGGGGAGCCGTCGGCTCGGCGCTTTCCCACATTCTGCTGTGGAATGCTGTCGTGGAAAACGATCAGCCGGTATCGATTTTTGAAGATGACGCTATTCTAAGCCGCAATTTTCCGGAGGAATCCGAGAGAATCATAAAAACTCTTGGAGATGAATGGGACATTGTTCTCTGGGGTTATAATTATGACGTCAATCTTGTCTTTGATGTGCTGCCTGGCGTCACCTATTGCGTCGCAAACTTCAACCAGACCCTGATGCGTCTTGGCGTGGAGCGCTATCGCAGTCGTCCGGTCAGCGCCTCACCCTTCAAGCTGTTCAAGGCTCTGGGAATCTGTGGCTACGCCATATCACCCAGAGGAGCCCGTCGTCTGCTGGATCTCTGTCTACCGCTCCAGAATGCCGAATACTGGTATCTCAGGACCAACGAGACGCTGCGTAATACATCGCTCGATCATGTCATGTGCCATCATTATGAGAAAATAGACGCTTTTTGCTGTTTTCCCTCTCTCTGCATCTCCAGAAATGAAAACGCGAAATCGACAATCATTCATTCATGACAAGCTGAAACCGTAATGCGTCAATCGGCTGGTGGGACTGTAGGATGATCTTGCTTGAAAATGACAGAGCCCTGATTCTTCACACGCCAAAATGTGGTGGGAAAGCGCTCAGGCAAGCGTTTTCATCAATCGCAGCGGCAGGACCATGGTGGGATTGGGCATGGCAGACCAGAACAGGGGCATGGACAGATCAGGCGCATATTCCGCTCCATATTCTGAGTCAGACAGAAGAATGGAAACAAATTCGTTCCTACACGGTCATATCGGTTGTTCGTGATCCCTGGACCCGGTTTGCAAGCTCCCTGAAAGAACACATGACCCAGCATGGAAAACGGGATGCGCTGAAAGTTCTTGACGAACTCGATGAGGTGCGGATTTCATATGACCCCCGCTATATTCACTTTATTCCGCAATTTCGTTTCACACATCTTGGCAACAAGAGATATGCCGATTTTGTCGTACGCACGGAATCCCTGCCGGAAGATCTGAGAGCTGTGGGAATGATCGCTGGCATGAGTCACGATTTTTTCAAGGCTGTGGATACTCTGCCTCCCATGCCGACATCGCAGACGGAAAGCGTTCCTGCTGACGTCGAGCAGAAGATGAAGGCGCTTCTTATGAGATTTTACCGGCGGGACTACGCTCTTTTCGGTTATACCCCACTATCAGACGATGAGGACGTTCCAACAGGTTTTGATGCTCTGCTCATGGACCCACTGTGTGGGGGGGAGTGGAATGGTTATGCGGCCGCGGCCCCTGCCTATGAGCGGTTTGTTCGTCACAGCACAAAAGATTTCCTGATTTCTCATCTTACAGAAGAAGTTCGGAAGCTACGGCAGGAGCTGTATTCCTCCTGATGCGGGATGCAATTTCCTGGACAGACAATTTACAAATTTTTTATAGACCTTAATTTTCATCTTTCCATTTCAGGGAGAGTGAGTGATGCCCGTTGCGGTGTATGGAATTAGATCATGTGACACAATGAAAAAGGCGATGGCCTGGCTGGATGCGCATGGCATTGCTTACACGTTCCATGATTACAAAAAGGAAGGCGTGGATCGTTCCCGTCTGCTCGACTGGATTAAAAAAGTGGGCTGGGAAGAACTGATCAACCGTTCCGGTACGACATTCCGAAAGCTGCCGGACTCAGACAGGGTTGATCTGACTGAAGAAAAAGCCGTTCAGCTCATGATTGCCAATCCGTCCATGATTCGTCGTCCTGTTCTGGAAACCTCAATGTTGATCGTAGGATTCAAACCCGAAAAATATGCTGATTTTTTCAGGAACTGAGTAACCTCCCTGCGTTGCATGCCATTTCAGGCAATCATGCCTGTCCGGGAACGATCCCTGCTTTGACGAGTTAAGTAAATACATGTCCGCCCGTCACCATGGCGGGTGCAAAGCGATTCCCCATTTTCTTACGGGTTGACTTCAGCTGTCGAGGTTATGGGCCGAAACAAAAATCGCATTTTACGAAAATTCGGAAGCGGGGATTTTTATATGCCCTCCCAGACAAAATATGATTTTTTTATTGGTGGAATCTGGATAAAACCCGATCGATCGCCACGAAAAGGGAGAGGCGGCCCATTTCGGTGCGGACCACAGCGATATCGATATGAAAATAGCCGATCGGATAGGTCTTGAACTTCGAGCGCTTTGGCTTGTCGCCTTCGGCGTCGGACAGTCGGCCGATCCTGTGCCGTTGCAGGCAGCGATGCAGGGATGATCACGTCAGGTGCGGGATCGTCGCCTTGAGCGCGTAGAGGCAACCGCCCAGCGGCAGCAGCGTGTGACGGCGGAAAGCAACGATGATCGCCTCATCCTCAATGCCCGGCACCGTCGAATGCGCGTCTTTGGGGCCGGTCGGCAAATCACCGACCGCAGTGCGCTTCTTCCACTTCGCAACCGTCTTCGGGTTCTGGACGCCATTCGTCTGATCCATGCCTTCATCTTGGCGAAGATGTTCTCGACAGGGTTGAAGTCGGGACTGTAGGGCGGCAGGGACAGCAGGCGGGCACCGCTGCCTCCCACCCTTCAACACTCTATGTGTGCAGGCAGAAGCGTTGGAGCAGGCACCTTGCGGGCGTAGGCGGCGAAGCATCCGCCGGTCATCGGGCGATCCAGCATCATCGTCGCAGTCATGCCGGACAGGCGCAACCCGTCGGTGAACGTCGTGGTTTGCCAATGCCCGGAGGCACAGACAGACCAGCATAGGATACAGATGGTAAAAATCTTGCTCTGAAAAATCCCGTGTAAATCATCAAAAAATTTCTGGTGGAGCTTTTTTGAAAAAAGACGATACCCGAAAACTTTATCAGGTCAGGCAGCTACACACCCTTGAAAAAGGGCTTTCCGTATCTTTTTCCGGCAGATAAAAATACACCCTGCTCCATCGGTCGGGTACCATCCAGCCGATGGATCGCCCGTTATTCTATGGACGCCAGCGTCTCAAGCAACGCATCAATATCGGCGGCTTGCGTATCGTAAGACGTGACAAAACGCACCAGCGTGCCTTCAACACCCGGAGGCGCGGTCCTGCGAAGGAAAATGTAGCCGGCAGCCTCAAGCCCCTGTACCAGAAGCTCAGGCATGATGGCGAAGACCTCGTTCGCCTGCGTGTCGAACGGCAGCAGCGCGCCGGGATGGCGAAGGAGACCGCGGGCGAGGCGACCCGCCATCTCGTTGGCCTGACGTGCGTTATGCAGCCACAGATCGTTTTCCAGCCATGCCAGAATCTGCGCGCTGATGAAGCGCTGCTTGGACCAGAGATGACCGGCGCGCTTGATACGTCGCTCCATGTCTTCCGCCAGCGTCGTGTCGAAGATCACCACCATCTCGGCGGCGAGAGCACCGCTCTTGGTCGCACCGAGCGAGAGAATATCCACACCGGCGCGCCACGTTGCATCCGCAGGCGAACAGCCCAGATGCGCCAGAGCATTGCCGAAGCGGGCTCCATCCATATGCACCCCCATGCCCGCGTCATGCGCCAGAATCGTCAGTTCGACCAGTTGTTCGATCGTATAGACGGTCCCCCATTCAGTAGCCTGAGAGAGTGAGAGGGCGGCGGGTCTGCTGAGGCGTTGTCCGCCGGCCTGAAGATCGGCGATTGTGCGGGACAGCAGCCCCGTGTGCATCCTGCCTTCAGCCGACGGAATCGGGCACAGTTTTGCTCCGCTTGTGAAGAATTCCGGCGCACCGCATTCCCGGCGGAAAATATGCGAACTTTCATCGCACAGGACCGCTCCCCATGGCGGGGTCAGGGCCGCAAGGGCGAGGCCGTTGGCCGCCGTACCCGTTGCGACGGGGAAAACCCGCGTTTCGGCCTCGAAGACTTCGGATACACGGGCTTGAAGGCGGGCGGTCCATGCATCGTCACCATGAGCCGGGGCGTCGCCCGTATTCGCGGCGGTGATGGCGGCGAGAATCTCGGGACAGACCGGTCCCACATTGTCGCTCATGAAGTTCGTGCGTATACGCTGCGACCCAGTGTCGTCATCCGGTAACGTGTCACTGAGCGGCGGTGTCTGAGCGGTCTGTTCCATGTCGCCTCCTGCCTTTTGATACGACCCGTCCATTCTAGCACCCATGGAAGGCCAAGCCCAATGTCCGAAAAGACAGCGTCAGAAACAGCCAGCGGTTCCACGGGAGGCGCCGGGGAAAATGGAGGTGCCAGCCTAATTGACGGCAGGGCCTTTGCGAAAAATCTGCGCCAGCGGACAGCCGACGAAGTCAAGGCCTTTCACGAAAAGCACGGCGTGACACCGGGGCTGGCTGTGGTGCTGGTCGGCAACGACCCCGCGAGCGAAGTCTATGTGCGGAACAAGGCGCTGGAGACTCACCGGGTCGGCATGCGCTCTTTCATGCACATGCTGCCGGAGACAACATCGGAAGGCTCGCTGCTGCATCTGATCGAACGTCTGAACGAAGACCCGGAGATTCACGGCATCCTCGTTCAGTTGCCGCTGCCGAAGCATATCGACCCGTTCCGTGTCACCAACGCCATCGCTCCGAACAAGGACGTTGATGGTCTTGGTGAGGTCAATGCCGGGCGTCTGATGACCGGGCTGCCGGGCATCATCCCCTGCACACCGCTCGGTTGCCTGATGCTGCTGAAATCAGAACTCGGCGATCTGCGCGGACTGAACGCCACCGTCATCGGCGCCTCCAATCTGGTCGGCAAGCCCATGGCGTTGCTGCTGCTCAATGAGGGCTGCACGGTTTCCATCTGTCATATCGACACGGTCGATCCGGCGGCTGTTGCCCGCACGGCGGATATTCTGGTTGTCGCGACAGGCAACAGCAGGTTGGTGAAAAAGGACTGGGTGAAGCCCGGCGCAACGGTCATTGACGTCGGCATCACCCGGATTCCGACAGAAGGCGGAAAGACCAGACTGGTCGGCGATGTGGACTTTGACGAGGTCGCACCGATTGCGGGCCGCATCACGCCGGTTCCGGGTGGTGTGGGGCCGATGACCATCGCCTGCCTGCTGCGGAATACGTTGAAGGCCGCCCGCATGAGTATCGGTGACAAGGCCTGTAAGGAAAGCGGCGACAAGAACTGGCTACCTTACTGAGGCCATGAATCAGACAACCTTTTTTAAGTTTTGTCAGTGCCAATGTCAGCAGGGCTCTACCTTGCGCCTAGAAGGGATCACTGATCCCTTCACACCTATTCTGTTTTAACAAAGTGGGATCAAAGGGACCGTGTCCCTTTGTAGGGTTCGGGGCAAAGCCCTGAAAACTACCCCATCAATATTTGCAAAAGACATAATTAGCCGTCCAGCTCCGAGATAGCCGTCGCGAAACTGGGTGACAGCGGCAGGAGCGGATTCAATGTCGCCTGCCATGCATGATAGAGATCTGCCTTGCCGGGATACACGACTTCAGACTGATGATTGTCCGCATCCAGTTCCTGAATCCACCCACCTTTTTTCCGATCGATCATGTGCAGATCGATGAAATCCCATATTTTCCGGTACCACGTCTCATAAGGAGCCTGACCCGTCCGTTTCAGCAGGGCGGCTGCCGCAGTGAGCGCTTCGGCCTGACACCAGTGCGGCTTGTTCTGCACAACAGGTTCAAGCTGGAAATCGACAGTATACAGCAGCCCACCCGTTCCGTTGCGTGACCAGCCTGCTTTCATGCCGGTGTTGAACAGCCCGATCGCGTCGGTCAGCAGCCAGAATGGCGCATGCCCGTCCTGACGCAATAAAGCGGCTTCCAGTTTGAGCAGAAGATGCGACCATTCCACGAAATGCCCCGGCGTCATGCCGAAAGGACGCAGATCGTCCGTTGGCCTGTCATGGTTGAAGTCATCAAGACGCTTCCAGTTCCGGTCGAAATGTTCCGGAACCGCATAGCCGTTTTCACGCGCGAAATGATGGATGAAACGCTCGGCGCTCCGTAGGGCGCGTATTCTCCAGATGGGAGCATCGAGCACATCAGCCAGCGCCATGCAGGCTTCCACCGAGTGCATGTTGGAGTTTGCGCCACGATAGTTTTCTTCATCTGACCAGTCAGCGGCAAAACTTTCCCGAAAAACGCCTTCTTCCTCACTCCAGAAATGGGTTTCCCAGATATGCGCGGCATCCTTGAGAAGCGCGCTGGCGCCAGCAACGCCCGCGACATGCGCCGAAGAAGCCGCCAGTGCGACAAAGGCGTGAAGATAGTTTTCTTTCCGCTTCTCCTGAATGGTTTTCAGGGTTTCCGGAGAAGCAGTGAACCACCCGCCGTGGAGTTTGTCCTTCAACCCACCCCGGAGAGCCGCGACACCATGCTCAGCCAATGGCAGACAGCCCGGCACACCCCGCATGGCGGCGATCGCATAGACATGGGTCATACGGGCCGTGAGAATGGTGTCCGGCGGAGCGCCGGGAGTAAGCATCCCTTCTTCATCAAGCGGACCGAAGCCCAGCTTCATGCGGGACGGTTTTGAAAAATCGAGGAGCCGCAATCCCTGATGATCCAGCCAGCGGCGATGCACGGAGCGACGGAGCCAGCTCGACGTTGGCACCATCAGGGAAGGCAGCATCTCAGCCATTGATGATCATGCCTCCGTTGACGTGGAGCGTCTGGCCAGTCACGTAAGAGGAATCTTCCGAGGCCAGATAGACATAGGCTGGCCCCATCTCGCTTGGCTCGCCAATACGTCCCATAGGCGTGCTCTTGCCCAGATCAGCCACTTCCTGCGGATCGACCGGCCCCCAGCTTGCCGGTTGCAGTGGTGTCCAGATCGGACCCGGCGCCACGGCGTTCACCCGGATTTTTTTCTCTGCGAGCTGGAGAGCCAGCGCTCTCGTGAAGCCCATTTCTGCTGCCTTGGTGGTGGTGTAAGCCACCAGAGACTTGTTGCCGGCAAAGGCATTGATGGAAGAGGTGGAGATAATCGATGCGCCGGCTTTCAGATGTTTCAGAGCAGCGCGGGCCATATAGAAATAGCCGTTGATATTGACATCCATATGCCGCTGCCAGACCTCATCTGTGATGTCAGTCAGATCGTTGCTGACATACTGCACGCCGGCATTGTTGACGAGAACATCAAGGCTGCCCAACTGGGAAACGGCTTTCTCGACGGCTTCATTGCAGAATGTGCTGGAGGAGACATCACCGGGAATGAGAACAGCCTTACGTCCCTCCGCCTCGATCAGACGGGCGGTTTCCCTGGCGTCTTCATGCTCTTCAAGATAAACGATGGCGATATCCGCACCTTCACGCGCAAAATGCAGCGCCGCAGCCCGGCCAATGCCGCTGTCACCACCGGTTATGAGTGCTTTTTTGCCAGCAAGCTTGCCGCTACCCTTGTAGTCAGGGCTGATATGAACGGCCAGAGGCTTCATTTTGCCTTCAACACCGGGCTGATGATCCTGGCTTTGTGGTGGAATGGTAATCGCCACGAAAATCTCCTGTGAGTGTTACTCGGTCACGAGGAGAACGGGCTTCTGATGGAATGGTTGCGACAAAGCAGTCTCGCATTATTGTGAGTGGCACAGATAAAAATGATTTTCTGATTTTGATAGGTGGTTAGAGCCGATCCTATTTGAATGCGTGCATTCAAATACGTGAATATGCTCGTAAAAACAATAACCTAGAGCATTTCCACCGAACCAGTTTTCTTTGGAAATGCTCTAGTGGTGGTTTTTTCAGAAAGAGAGGGTGGCCTGAAGCTTTTGAAAAAGCTTCACCAAAACTTTTATTTATAAGCTTGTTTTCTGAATTCTCCGGTAATTTTCGGTATTATGGCATGCATGAAAAAATTTATGATTTTTCAATCTACTTCTTAAAAAATCCCCTAAAAATGCACGATGCAGCTTTCACTGCACCGTGCGGAAGATCAGCTATCCGACGAACTGGCTGATTGATCTGTTCACCGCGGCAGCCTGCTCAAGCTGCGGCATATGGCCGGTTTCAGGAAAACGGGTCACGCTGATGCTGGCAGGGAGGCCGTCAGCGTCTTTTGTCGACATGATCTCGTCCTGCTCTCCCCAGAGAATCTGGACAGGTTTGTCGAATGTTTCCAGAACGGACCTGAGTGAAACAGCCTGTTTTCCATCCGGGAAGCTAGCGGAAGCTATGGTTTTCAAACCACTGACCACACCGTCCAGTCGTTTATAGCGGATGATCCCTTCCACCATCTGCCGGGAAATAAGGCTTTTATCATGGACAAGATATTGCAGGACAGGTTCAAGCGTTTTGCGTCTGTCCGCTTCAATGAAGCCATTGATGAAGTTCATGTTGATGTCCTGACCAAGAGCTGCCGGTGCAATCAGGGTCAGACTTTTTACCAGATCGGGAGAAGATTTTGCCAGCTCCAGTGCTATTGCGCCACCAAGAGAATGTCCGACGACATGCACTTCGGGTAAATCCAGCGCCTTGATCAGGTCTCCAACAGTTTTTGCAAACCCGGCTGGTGTGCCGTCTCCAACCTGTTTTGTGGATTCGCCGTGTCCGGGCAGATCGAAAGCGATTACATGATGCGACGACGCCAGTGCTGACTGTGTCAGCATCCAGTTGCTTACATCTCCTCCAAAACCATGAATGAGAAGGACAGCCGTTCCTGTCTCTTTATTTCCGCTTTCCTGCACGGAGATCTTGAGATCGCCAACGCCCACTATTCTGCGGGCGGTCGTATCGCTGTTTTTATCTTCCGTTTCTCCTGAAGAGAAATTGTCATTGAAATTCTGAATGAAGGCATCAATCTCGGCATCGGAAACGTCAGCATCAGCCAGAATGCCGATCAGCGCGCCGACGGGCAGCATCTCGCCTTCCGGCGCGACCTGCCGACGCAGGATTCCGGCAGCCGGACTCTCATATCCGTTTGTAATCTTGCTTGTCTCGATATCGGCCAGTTCATCCCCGGCCTTGACCTCCTTGCCGACGGGAAGGTTCCAGCTCGCCAGCTTGCCTTCGGTCATGGCCAGACCGAACTTCGGCATGGTGATCGGTGTGATGGCGCCACCCATGGATCAGGCCTCCTGTTTCACGCGGTAGGCAGCGACCGAGCGCACTGCGGCTTCAATTTTTTCCACGCTGGGCATGTAGAGATTCTCAAGAACCGTTGCGAAGGGAACGGGTGTGTGCGGTGGCACAACGCGACGGATCGGGGCTTTCAGGGCGTCGAACGCTTCTTCCGCGACCAGAGCGGCGACGTCCGTCGCCAGATTGCAACGGGGACTGGATTCATCAACGATCACAAGACGACCCGTGTCGGCCACACAATCGAGAATTGTGCCTGTATCCAGCGGGGATGTTGTCCGGGGATCGATCACCGTGCAGGATATTCCGTCCTTTTCCAGACGGTCAGCGGCCTGATTGGCGAAATTCACCATACGGCCAAAGGCGACAATGGTGACGTCATCGCCTTCACGCGTCAGGTTGGCCTCGCCGAACGGGATGGTGTACGGCTCGTCAGGCACTTCTTCCTCGTCGTCATACATGACCTTGTTTTCAAGGAAGATCACAGGATCATCATCACGGATAGCTTCAATGAGCAGTCCTTTTGCCTCATAGGGAGAGGATGGCACGACCACTTTCAGGCCGGGAATATGGGTGAACAGTGGATAGAGCGCCTGACTGTGCTGCGCGGCCGCGTTGAAGCCCGCGCCATACATGGCCCGGATGACAAGCGGAGTGCGCGCCTTGCCGCCGAACATGTAGCGGAACTTGGCTGCCTGATTCATGATCTGATCAAGACAGCAGCCGACAAAATCAACAAACATCAGTTCCGCGACAGGGCGGAGACCGGTTGCCGCCGCACCTGCCGCCGCACCGATATAGGAAGCTTCGCTGATGGGAGTATCAAAAACTCGATCTTCCCCGAATTCTGTCTGCAAACCCTTGGTGACGCCCAGAACGCCGCCCCAGGCATCTTTCACGCCGGATGTGCCGCCACGCCCACCTGCGACATCCTCACCCATGAGAATCACGCGGGGATCACGACGCATCTCCTGCCGCAGGGCTTCATTGATGGCCTGACGAAAGCTTTTCCTGCTCATCTTATTATCCTTTTTTGCAAGAGAGATCAGTAAGAGACATAAACATCCCGCATCAGGTCAGCCTCTTCCGGCAGAGGGGCCGCCTTGGCGGCAACGACAGCCGCTTCGATCTCGCTTTTCACCGATGCGTCGATATCGTCCAGCGCTGATGCTTCAAGCAGACTGATTTCCGTTACATGCTTCCTGAAATTGGCAAGACAGTCGTGTTCAGCACGCTCTTTCGCAACTTCTCCTTCAGCCCTGTAAGTCATGGCGTCCCCTTCGAAATGACCATACCAGCGGGAGAGATGCACATGCAGCATCGCCGGTCCCTTGCCTGAGCGGGCATGGGCGATGGCTTCGCCTGCGGTTTCATAAACAGCGAAGAAGTCGGTGCCGTCGCATTCGAAATACGGCATACCGAAACCTGCCGCCCGGTCTTTTTGCGTGCCTGCGCAGGCATAGGAAGCGCCTGTCGCCTCGCCGTAACCATTGTCCTCCACCACGAAGACAGCCGGGAGCTGCCATACTGTGGCGAGGTTGAGGCTTTCCAGCGTGCTGCCTTCGTTGGAGGCGCCATCACCATAAAAAGCGACGGCAACACCGTTATCTTTCAGAAGTTTATGCGAGAGCGCCGCACCGCAGATCAGGGGCGGCCCACCTCCCACGATACCGTTGGCGCCCAGCATGCCGAGCGACAGATCCGCGATATGCATGGAACCGCCCTTGCCACGACAGACTCCCGTCTGACGACCATAGATTTCCGCCATCATGCCGTCCACGGCAACGCCTTTTGCAATACAGTGCCCGTGTCCGCGGTGCGTGCTGGCGATAGTGTCCGTGTCGGTCAGATGGGCGCAGACACCCACGCCGGACGCTTCTTCTCCGCAGTAGAGATGAACAAAGCCCGGAATCTCCCCGGTCGCGAATTCGACATGCAGCCGTTCTTCGAAGTCCCGGATCGTGCGCATGGCACGGTAGGATCGTGTCAGGATATCCCTTGAAATCTGCATGACATTCCTCGTTCTTATTTATTCTTGTGCGACCTGCCGGTGTCCGCACTATCCGGATGCAAGCAAAGAGGTGTTGTTGCGTTTCGGGTAAGGGGGACTCTCGAACTGGTCACACGTACGTGACGAAGTCAGAAAGAGACTGTCGCGTTATCGCTACAGAGTTCAATAGGAATGCAATACCCAGATAGAGAATGAGGGTCATGAGCGAAACCATCCTGATCACGCCTGACCGTCTGGCGATGATCCCCACTTCTCTTCGCGCCTCATGGAGCCGATGCGCTTCGCTGTATGCCATCCCTCCCACGGGAGAGGGATGCATTGAACTCCTCTGTGGCGCGGAACTCAGGCAGGCCTGCGGCCGGATGGGACCGCTCATGAAGACGGCGGAGCCGGAGCTCGATCGACTCCACGGCATTGTCTCCACGCTGGATTATACCGTGCTGCTGTCAGACCCGAATGGCATCGTCCTTGCCCGGCGGGGCGATCCTCCCCAGGAGAAGGGGAGCCGACGCTGGCATCTCTGGCCCGGCGCCCGCTGGTCGGAAAAACGGGTGGGGACCAACGGCCTCGGAACCTGTCTTGCTGAAGATCGTCCTGTCACGGTTCACATGGATCAGCACTGGCTGCTCAGCCTGCGCTATCTGGCCTGTTCGGCCGTGCCGTTTTACGGGCCGGACGGACGGGTCGCCGGAGCCCTGAACGTCAGTTCCACGCGCCCGGATCCGGAAGGCCGCATCGCCATCATGATGGAGGCTGTACTGGTGGATGCGGCCCGACGGATCGAACGCCGGAGTTTCCTGCACGCCTACGGTTCCCACACTGTCGTTCTGCTGGGTGAGAGCAGCGACATCTCGTTGCCGATGGTGGCGCTGGATGAGTCCCGTGTGGTCGTGGGAGCGACCTTCGCTGCCCGCCAGCTTCTGAAACTGGACGACGCTGACAGCAATGTCTGCTTCGACCTCGGCACGCAGGGACGCGGGGTGCCGGATTTTCAGGAAGCCGAACGGGCGGTGATTGAAGGCGCTCTGGCCATGTCCGGCGGCAAGGTGGCTCCGGCCGCCCGGCTGCTGGGGATCAGCCGGTCAACGCTGCATCGCAAGATCAGG
The DNA here is from genome assembly GCF_002005445.1 of Acetobacter aceti. Classification (NCBI taxonomy): domain Bacteria; kingdom Pseudomonadati; phylum Pseudomonadota; class Alphaproteobacteria; order Acetobacterales; family Acetobacteraceae; genus Acetobacter; species Acetobacter aceti. Next base: position 7,623 of record NZ_CP014692.1, on the reverse strand, counting down.
GCAATGGAAGCGTAACGGGTGGTCGCCTTATGCGGGGTCTGCCCGCGTCCGCAAGGACCGCAGAGCCCTGAACCTCCCGCTTGACAGGCGAAGCCACGCAGAGAAGTCATGATTACGACTCCCCGGACAGCCCCCGATTACTCAGACCAGACGCTCAATACCATCCATGTAAGGCCGCAGCACAGGCGGCACAGTGATGCTTCCATCCTCGTTCTGCCAGTTCTCCATCACCGCGATCAGCGTGCGCCCGACCGCAAGGCCGGAGCCGTTCAGCGTATGCACGAAAACAGGCGCCTTCTGGTCCGGCGCACGATAGCGGGCGTTCATGCGACGCGCCTGAAAGTCCTTTGTGTTCGAGCAGGAGGAAATCTCGCGCCATGCCTGCTGACCCGGAATCCACGCTTCCAGATCAAAGGTCTTGGCCGCGCCAAAGCCGGTATCGCCCGCGCAGAGCAGCATACGGCGATAGGGAATTTCCAGAAGCTCAAGAATCTTCTCGGCGCAGAGCGTCATGCGCTCATGCTCGGCCTCGCTCTCTTCCGGCGTGGTGACGGAAACCATCTCCACCTTTTCGAACTGGTGCTGGCGGAGCATGCCGCGCACGTCGCGTCCGGCGGACCCGGCTTCCGAACGGAAGCACAGGGAGAGCGCCGTCATACGGATCGGCAACTGCGCCGCGTCGAGAATGTCGCCCATCACCGAGGCCGTCAGCGGCACTTCGGCGGTCGGGACCAGCCAGCGGTCGTCTTCCGTGTGGAAGGACTGATCGGCGAATTTCGGCAGCTTGTCCGTGCCGTACATAGCGGCTTCGTTGACCAGAACCGGTACATGGGTCTCGGTATAGCCGTGCCCGTTCACATGCTGGTCGAGCATGAACTGACCCAGCGCCCGTTCCAGTCGTGCGATACCGCCGCGCAGCAGCACAAAGCGCGCGCCGGACAGCTTGGTGGCCGTGGCGAAGTCCATCTGCGGCTGGCCATTCTGCTGCATGGCTTCGCCGAGTTCGAAATGCTGCTTCGGTGTGAAGGAGAACGTCTTCGGCTCGCCCCACTGCTTGACCTGCACGTTGGCCGTCTCGTCCGGGCCGGGCGGCACGGAGGCGTCCAGACGGTTGGGCAGCACTTCCAGAACGGCCTTGACCTCGGCGTCGAGGGACTGGGCGCGGGTTTCCAGCGCCTCCATATCCTCGCGCAGACGAACGGCTTCGACTTCTAGTTGACCGCTTTCGAAGTTATGCATCTGAGTTATGTAATCTTTAATATTCGCTGCAGCTTCTGGTTTTGCGAATGGCACATCTTTTGTTTCTAGAAGTGCTGCTTCCTTCATTTTACGCTTGATCGTGCCGATTTCCTTGGCCAGCGCGTTCCGGCGTGCCTGCTTTTCCTGAAGCGCTGTCTGGGCGGCGCGGCGCTCCTCGTCGAGCGCCATGACTTTCTCCGACACAGGCTCCATACCGCGACGGGCCAGATCGGCGTCAAAACCGGCGGGGTCGGCGCGCAGGGCGCGAAGATCGTGCATCAGGAAGCCTCTTTCTCTTCGGTCTCGCCCTCTTCTGTCGCGGAGGGCCGTTTCGGCTGGACAAGTCGCGCCGAGATAATGGAAATTTCGTAAAGGATAACCAGCGGCACCGCGAGACCCGTCTGGGTGATCACGTCCGGCGGCGTCAGGATGGCGGCGGCGACAAACGCGCCGACAATCGCATACCGGCGGAACTTTTTGAGCTGTTCGGAGGTGACGATGCCGACCATCGCCAGCAGGGTCAGCGCCACGGGCAGTTCGAAGGCAATCCCGAACGCCATGATCAGCTTCATCACCAGTGTCAGATATTCCGACACCTTGGCTTGCAGTTCGATCTGGAGACCGTCCGCGCCGCCGCTGGTCTGGAAGGACAGAAAGAATTTCCACGCCATCGGGAAGATGAAATAGTAGGCCAGCGCCGCGCCCATCAGGAACAGGACCGGCGTTGCGATCAGGAACGGCGCGAAGGCGCGTTTTTCGGAGCGATACAGGCCGGGCGCGATGAACATCCAGAGCTGCGTGGAGATCATCGGGAAGGAAATGAACGCCGCACCGAACGCCGCCACGCGGATATAGGTGAAGAACGCCTCGTACAGCGCCGTGTAGATCAGGTGCGGCTGCTCGCCTTTCTGGCGCATGATGTCGCCGAGCGGACGGGCGAGGAACAGGTAGATGTCCTGCGCATAATGGTAGCAGACCGCGAACGCGATGGCGAAGGTCGCGGCGGACCAGATCAGGCGGCGACGCAGTTCGATCAGGTGATCGAGCAGCGGCATGGGTTCGTCGTGAATCGGATTGTCAGTCGTCGTCACGACAGGTCTTTCCTCGTCTGGTCGGGGGGCGAAGTCTGGTCTTGTGAGCGCCGGGGGTCCCGTGAGGACGCATCAGAGGCTGTCACGACGAAAGGGGCAACCCGCCTGTTGCCATGCAGCACCCGTGACGGGGGAAGAATGGCGGGTGTGCGAAGGCGCGGCCATGCCGATGCGACCCGGCGGGCGATGGCGGGCGGGATCACCGCCGGGGCCTGATCCGGTGCAATCTCTGGTATGCTGCCCGCAAGGGAGAATTGCTCCTCCCCGAGAGGCGAAGAGGCGATATCCTGCCGTGGCGGAGGCGGCAGCATGTCGGGCGCGTCAATCGCGGGAAGCGCCGCTGGCCTGTCGTCGAACGGACGCCCCTTCAGTGCGGGATCATCGAATGTGCGGCGCAGGCTGCCGTCATTGTCGATGGTGCGCATGATCTGGCCGCGGACATTGAGGGAGCGGAGCTGGCGCACCTGATCCCGCACGTCCCCCAGATCCGCTTCCCGGACCATCTCATCCACATGCCCCTGAAAATCAGAAGCCAGCCTGCGGGCTTTCTTGACGACTTTGGCAACGGAACGGATGGCGGCGGGCATGTCTTTCGGTCCGATGACCAGAAGCGCCACCACGCCGATCAGCGCAAATTCCGACCAGGCAAAATCAAACATTATTCTCGCCGGTAACTGCCATAATTCTCAATCCGCCCCGACTGCCGGATGGGGCAGGCGGACGGGACCATACAGAAAAGGCCGGTCCTTGTATATTTTGCAAATGCAGAAGAATGCCGCTTTCTGCCTCGCATCCCGAATGAAGCCTCAAAATCTTCATATTCCTGTCTGTCATGGGGCCACTCCTCCCTGAAGTTGCCTGATATGGTCCTGTTTGCAAACACAGATACGCTGTAAAAACAGATGTCTGGCTGTTTATCAGACGCGACCGGAAACGATGTAACGGCTTCACGAGACATCGCGCCAGAAGCCTGTCCATGGTGCGTGAACTTACACCCTGCGGCTTCGTGCCATGCGGGAGCGAAAAACGACTGACGTGCAGGCCTGACAGGCTGATCTGACGGCCTCATGTTTGCAAGGCGCACGACAGTGGCACCATTATTCTTCTTTCCGATGGCTGTAGCTTCCAATGTTTCCCGGCCCCAGCAGACCTGTGCCGTAATTTTCGCCGGAAGTCCCGCCTCCGGACTCCTTCATTGGCGGTTGTTGTTGATCTGCACGTCCTGACCACCCTTGCAGACCCCCGTGCGGGTCTCCTCTCCCTGTCGGGATCGCAAACCACGGCGCCTCCATTGTCGACAGCAACCGGTTTCCAAAGGCGAGCCTTTGGCGGGGCAAGGGGCGGAGCCTCTGAAATCCCCCAACACACACTCCAGCCGGTGAGGTCTTTGATACTGCCCTGCCATCCTCACCTTCAGGGAAAGTGACAAACCACAGCGCGGACAGCGCTCGGGAGAAAGAAGGTTTTTCGATCCCTTTCAATATGGCAAAAGCCGGAGCGGCACGCATCGGCCACCGTCAGCCAACCAGAAAGTCCGCATGACCCGGAGCCGCTCCACCTTCAACTCGATCTTCCGCAATGTCAGCATGCTGACGCTGGGGCGGATCCTCACCGCACTGTGCAGCTTCGTCTATATGGCGTTTGCCGTGCGCGCGCTGGGGCTGGCTGATTTCGGACTGCTGATCCTGATCCACTCACTCGCCATGACCGGCTCGACCCTCTCCCGGCTCCAGACATGGCAGACGCTGATCCGCTTCGGGAGCGATCCGTTTTTCGATGGCGAGATGGGGCGTTTCAGGCAGGTCGTCTCCTTCTGCATCCGCCTCGACGGACTGTCGGCTCTGGTGGCGCTGGCGCTCAGCCTTGTCGTCGTGATCCTCTATGCCCCGACTGTCGGCTGGACGCATCATGAACGGACACTGGCCCTGCTGTACGCCTGCGTCACGCCCTTCATGTATACGGGCTGGTGCCATGGCGTGCTGCGTCTGGCCGACCGTTTCCGGCTCGTGCCGATCACTGATGGCTTCACGGCGCTCGGCAAGATGTGCTGCGTGCTGCTGGCCTACGCGCTGCATCTGGGCGTGGGCTGGTTCCTGCTCATCTGGGCGACGGCTGTGCTGTTCGATTACGGACTTTACACAACATTCGCCCTGTCCATTCTCAGGGCGCGGGCCTCCTTCAGCTACTTCGAGGCGTTCCGGCACTGGCGCTGGAAGGGCGAGGGCATGTGGGCCTTCACGCGCGGCGTCAGCCTCAACCAGACACTGGCCTCCGCCTCCACCCATGTCGCGACGCTGATTGTCGGCAAACAGATCGGCACGACCGAAGCGGCGATCTTTCGGGTCTGCCGGCAGATCGCCTCCGGCATCGTGACGCCCGCGCAGCTGATTTCACCGGTGCTGTATCCGGAGCTCGTGAAGATGCGCGACCGGCAGGACTGGTCGGGACTCCGGAAGGTCACCCTGTCCATTTTCGGAATCCTGATCGCCCTCTCGGGGTTCCTGATTCTCCTGACGGCTGTGGCGGGATCGCATATCTTCCGCGCCCTGCTGCATGTGCGTGTGCCGCACACGTCATTCTACATCACCATGATGCTGCTGGCGGCGATTTCCAGCCTGCTGATCGTGCCGCTGGAGCCACTGCTGATCGTGACCGGCCAGTTGCGTCTTCTGGTCAGAACGCGTGTTGTCGTCACGATATTCTACTTCCCGGCGCTCTACCTGCTGACCCGGATCTTCCATCTGACAGGCGCCTGCCTGGCCACGCTGGCCTCTAGCGCCACAGTCTTTCTGTCCTGCCTTGTGGGGGCAATGGTCTTTTCCCGACGGCTCGGCCGCTCAGGACAGCCCGGCCCGGAAGGCGCGCCGGATCAGTCTGAACCGGCGCAGGAAGGCGGGCGCTGAACCCACTCGCGTCAGCATGGTCCCCAGATTGGGCGCGATCACCTTTACCAGCAGATACAGCGCCATATTGAGACGATGCAGGGTCAGCGAGCGCGCCAGAGACCGTTCCAGCCAGAGGCGGTTGCGGATCGTGCAGAAAACGCGTCGTTCCTCGGTTCCGGAGTCCAGCCAGGGGTGAATGGCCCTGCGGTTCGCACGCCAGGATTCGTCGATGTCATGGAGGCGGCTGTCGGGACAGAGCCAGATATGGCCGCCCGCCGCCGGGATCTGCTGTGAGAAGGCGTAATCGTCGAAATAGAGATGATAATGCTGTGGCGGCAGGGCAATCCGGTCAAGCCACGAGCGGGCGAACCAGAAGCCGCCATAGGCCGCGACACCGAGTTCGAAACAGCCTTCCCGTATCGCGGCTTTCCGTTTTCCGCCGTTCCAAAGATGCGCCAGATTGAAGTCGAAGAACGCGTCAGGCTCGATCCAGTGCAGGGTTTTGCGGTCCAGCACCTTGCGATACTGCCGCTTGTCCGCGCGAAAGCTCATCATGGCGTTGCGTTCGTCCGCGCCAAGGCGTTTCCAGCGCGCAAGCAGGATGGAGAGAGCGTTCTCTTCCGGCACATTGTCGTCGTCCAGCACCCAGATAAAACGCATGTCGCGGAGACGTGCCGCATGGGCAAGTCCGGCATGGAACCCGCCCGCCGAGCCCTCATTCTCCGCCAGCCGCACGACATGCAGGACATCCGCCCCGAATTCATCCTGCAGCGAGGCAAGCGCCTCCTGCGCTGGACGGGGTGTGCCGTTGTCCACGACGACGGCGCAGGCCGCCCCGCAGCGGAAGGCTGCCCGCAGCACCTGCGCAAGAAGATGCGTGCGCTCGCCATAGGTGACGGTGACGACACAGGTCTGGTCCTGCAACGGCAATAACGTCATCTTTCCACACGACCGGAGACGGGCAACCGATCGGCGACCAGCGCAAGCACCCGGTCACGGCACGCCCGCAACTCCCCGTCGGGCGCCGGACACGACATGCGCCAGTCTGGCTCCTTCAGTCCCTGTTCCGTCAAGGGCCTTACAAGTCCCTGCCGGACAAGCGCCTGATGCCAGCGGGTAAAATCAGTGCCGCCGGCGAGCCAGCCTCTCCGGATCAGTGTGTATCGGAGTTCCGGCGTGATGTGGTCAGCCATGATCTTCAGGCGCTGGACGGGTGGAAGCCGGACCGGGAGCGGATACAGCCAGGTCGGTTTGCCGGTCCGCCACGCATCGGCGATCAGGGAGGCGCTGTCCGACGTCACCACCAGTCTGCCGCTCTTTTTCAGAACCGTTGAGAGCGGTTGTCGGTCAATGCGGTCAGGTGTCTGACAGTACCGTTCCTCGACAATTTTCATCACATGATCCGGCGTGCGCGGACCCGGCACGACGCGCAGCTCTGTGTCCGTCGCTGCGGCCAGCCGTTCGGCGCGGGACAGCAGGACCATTGCATCGTGACTGCTGAAGCCGAAGTGACGGGTCGGTCCTCCCAGCAGGACGGAAACCGGTCCTTGTGTCGTATCGACAGGAATAGCGGGCCGTAAGATATCCGCGCCGTTCAGCGGCATGTTCAGATGCAGCGTCTGCGGGCCTTCCGGGTAGTCGTCCTGCGGCATCAGCAGGATCAGATCCAGGTCCGATGGCGCTTTCAGACGCGGACGCCCGAGCTGGATGATGCGAGGACGCCCGCCGAACGCGGCTTTCAGACGCCATGCCTGCCTCAACGCCCTGCCGAAGGACAGGATCAGCATCGGCTCATCAAGGGGAATCAGATCGTTTCCAATGAATCGCCAGGGCAGGCCACAGGCATTAACCAGCGCCTCGCACTGCCGCATTTCACCTTTTCGACCGGTATCAACGACAAGAATGGACACGCCGGAAAAGCTGTTCAGGGATGACGCCATCCGGATTTTTTTCCTGATCCGCTCAGAGATAGACAATTGTCTTGACCGCCGGTACGTGTTTCCAGACCAGCGCGCTGTATGGCTGGCTGTAAGCGTTGATCATGATGCTGTCAGGAGAAAGGGTGGTTTCGTGCCGCCGTGTTGCCTGAGACGCTTTCCAGTAAACCACACTCGTCCCTTGCGGAACAAGGGATGAAAGGCGTGTCGGAGCGGCGCGGCGGAAAAGACGGAGGGCGGACAGGGAGTGCATCGTGTCCGGTGGATACACGGTCACGCCTGCATCCATGTTCTGCTCAAGCAACCTGTGCAGGGCGGTCTCCGCCTGAAGGGTATGGTCCGCGACGAGCGCGCGCAGCCATTCCGTCAGGAAAGGCGCTGCCGCCACCGCGCCAAATACCGCATAGACGGGCGCGAAGGCTGATGACGGACGCCGCCTTTCTGTGCCGCCGTTCGGAAAGCGCTTCATGA